>NZ_JACBXA010000021.1 GCF_013870515.1 Streptomyces albidus (ex Kaewkla and Franco 2022)
GGATTGACGAAAAGAGTGATCTCGCTGGTCACGCGCGGACCCTACAACGTCAGGTCGCGTCCCCGTAACCGTCGCGCCCCGACGGTCCGAGCTCGCCCTTGCCTTCGGGCTCCCCGTCCGTCAGCGAACGCTGGGCCGGTACGGTCTCGGCGTCGTCGAGGGCGTCGGGGGTGTCGATCTCGGACGCCTCGTCGTCGTCGATGCCCGCATAGGGATCGTTCCGGCTTCGGCGTCGGTCGTTGAAGAGGCAGATGCCCACGGCCCCGAAGTAGAGCAGGACGATCGGCGCGGCCAGCGCGGTCATCGTCAGCGGGTCACCGGTCGGGGTGGCGACGGCGGAGAAGATCGTGATGCAGAGCACCATGATCCGCCACCAGCCGAGCAGTTGGCGCCCCCCGAGGACGCCGGTGAGGTTGAGGAGGACCAGCAGCAGCGGCAGTTCGAAGGCGAGCCCGAAGACGATCACGAGCCGGGTGACGATGTCGAGGAAGTCGTCCAGCGGGATCAGGTTGCCGGTGCCGTCCGGGCTGAAGTCGAGCAGCGTCGCGGCCGCCTTCGGCAGGATCAGGTACGCGAGGTATGCGCCGCCGAGGAAGAGCGGGACGCCCGCCCCGACGAAGGCCCGCGCGTAGCGCTTCTCGTGCCTGTGCAGCCCGGGAGCGAGGAATCCCCAGAGCTGGTGGAGCCACACGGGGGACGCTGCGACCACACCGACCGTGAGGGCGACCTTGAGCATGATCGTGAACGGCGCGATCAGGCCGTTGATGGTGATCTCGGCACAGGTCTCGCCGTCCTGGGCGGCACGCCCGAACCCCTCGGTGCAGCCAACGGACTCGCGCACCGGGTCGGTGAGGAAGCCGGCGATGGGCTTGTAGTAGATCATCGCCACGACGGTGACGACGAGAATCGCCAGCACCGCCTTCATGAGCCGGTTGCGCAGCTCCCGCAGATGCTCCGCGAGGGGCATCCGCCCCTCGGGATCCTTCTCCCTCTTGCCCTCATTACGGGCTGACTTGAGCAACCCACGTCCTCATTGTCTGAAGTGTCGGAATTGCACATTCGCCGGACAGGCAGGATGTGCCGGAGTCAGGCGGCAGTTCAGGACTGCTTCTGCTGATTGGTCGGCTCGGAGACGGGGCGCGAGCTGGCGACGTCCCCAGGTGAGGCCTGGATGGTGCGCGGGGCCTGCTGGGTGGAGTCGGCAGAGGTCCCGGCGTCGTTGTCGTCGCCGCCGTCCTTCTTCATCTGCTTGGCTTCGCTCTTGAGGATGCGGGCGGACTTGCCCAGCGAACGAGCCATGTCCGGAAGCTTCTTGGCGCCGAACAGCAGCAGGATGACCAGGACGATCAGAACGATCTCCAGGGGCTTCAAATTGCCGATCATGTGCCACTACCTTCTCGCCGGGGCCGGCGTGTGTGCTTGCCTGCCGTGTGAATCGGACGGGCTGCGTCAAGCGAGTACTGCCAGCGATCGTAACCCTGAGGAGTGAACGAGGGGCAATGCCCGTACCCACTCGGGGTTGCGGTCGCCTTTCACCGACGACGCGGCACTCTGCAGCTTACCGTCCATAGGTACGGGCCAGGCAGTGCGCGTAGGCACCGCCCCCCGTCACGGCCGGACCCGGCCGGAAGCCCGTCCCTTCGCGTGCTCAGCGGCCTCGCCCGCACCTCCAGTCGCACCGGCCCGCCCGGCGAGCGGCACCGCGGCCCGCTCCAGGTCCTCGGCGGCACGGGTGATCCGCTCGGAGCTGTCCCCCACGGCCCGGGTGAAACGGCGCACTTCCACACCGACCCGGACGGCCAGCACACCGAGCACGGCGATTCCGCAGAAGGCGAGTGCGAGATAGAACATGGGCCAGAGCATGCGCGAAGCCTAGTGGCTCACGGCGAAGCGGAGTCCGCGCCTCCTTCGCAGGAGGCCTTCGCAGGAGGCCGCACCCGGCTCACTCCCCGTACGCCGCCAGCGCCAGCCGGGCCGCTTCCTTCGCGTTCTCAGCCAGCTCACGGGGTGCCACGATCCGGCCGTCGCGGCCCAGCCGCAGAGCCAGCCGGCGCAGCGAAGCCGGGTCGGGGGTGCGCAGGGTGACGCGCAGACCGCCGTCGGGCAGCTCCTCCGCGCTGTCGTACGGGTAGTACTCGGCGACCCAGCGCCCTCCCGGACCGACCTCGATGACGACCTCGGGGTCCTCCGCGGCGGGCTGGACCAGACCCTCGCTCAGATCGCGCAGCTCCACCGGCGGCGGATCGGCCGGCTCGTCCAGCAGCTTGATCTCCGCGACCCGGTCCAGCCGGAAGGTGCGGCGGGCCTCGGAGAGCCGGCACCACCCCTCCAGGTAGGTGTGGCCGACGGCGAAGAGACGGATGGGGTCGACCTCGCGTTCGGTCAGCTCGTCGCGTGCCGGTGAGTAGTAGCGCAGCCAGAGCCTGCGCCGCTCCGCGATGGCGCGGTCCACGTCGGCGAAGACCCCGCCCTCCGACTCGAAGGTGACCGACAGCCTGGAGCTTGCTCCCGCGCTCTCCCCCGCCGCGGCCTCCAGCTTGGCGGTGGCGCGCTGCAACGCGTCACGGTCGCTCTCCCGCAGCCCCGGCAGGGTGGCGACCGCGCGGGCGGCCACGAGCAGGGCCGTCGCCTCGTCGGAGGCGAGGCGCAGCGGCTGCGCCGTGTCGCTGCCTAGGGCGTCGGCGTTGCGCCACCAGATGCGCTCGCCGTCCGTGTCGATCTCCAGCAGGTCGCCGCCGCGGAAGCTGGTGCCGCACATCGGCAGCACGTCCAGATCGGAGATCAACTCGTCGGCCGTGATGCCGAATGCGCGCGCCACGTCGTCGATGCGGGCGCCGGGCCGGTCGCGGAGATAGGTCACCAGCGACAGCATCCTGCGGGTCTGGTCGATGGCGTTCGATGCCACTTCTGCGCTCCCCCTCAGCCTTTGGCGACGGCGCGCAGCCGGTCCACCACTTCGGCCCTCAACTCGGCCGGTTCCAGCACGATCACGTCCGGCCCGAACTCCACGAGCCAGGCGTCGAGCCCGTGTCCGTACGGGATCTCCAACTCCGCCCAGCCGTCGGCCAGTTCCCGCACCTGCGTCGCCCTCGCCCGCAGCGGATAGCCGGAGCCGGGACGCAGGCGGATGCGCGCGGTGCGGGACGCGCTCTCACCGGCCCAGCGCTCGACGGTCTCCCGCACGGTGACCTGGTCCGGCACGGGCGCGGTGAAGGCCGTCGCGCGGGACCGTACGGGGCCGGTGATGCGGGAGATGCGGAAGACGCGCTCGGCCTGCCGGTCCCTGTCGAAGCCCGCGAGGTACCAGTGACCGCGCCAGCACTCCAGCGTCCAGGGCTCGACCTGACGGCGTTCTGGGCGGGCCGCGTTGGACTTGCGGTAGTCGAAGACGACGGGCCGGCGGTCGCGGCAGGCGAGCATCAGCGGCTCGAACGCGGCCTCGCGGGCGGGGATATGGGGCTCCAGCGTGCTGTGCGGGATCGCGGGCCCGTGGCCCTCCCCGTCCCCGTCGTACTGCGGCATCCCACCCGCCGCGTGAAGCTTCTGCAGGGCGCCGCTGGCCGCACCGGCGAGACGGGCCTGCTGCCACACGCGTGCGGCCAGGCCCAGCGCTGTGGCTTCCTCGGCGTCGAGGGCGATGGGCGGCAGCCTGTTGCTGTCGTGCTGGGCCCGGTACCCCACATCGCCGTCCAGGCCCTCCACCGTGTCGATGACGAGGCCGAGTTCGCGCAGATCGTCCTTGTCGCGCTCGAACATCCTGTTGAAGGACTCGTCGTTGCCCGCCTCCAGGTACGCCTCGATCGACGTACGCAGCTCACGCTTGGTCAGCGGGCGCCGGGTCCCGAGCAGGCACAGCGCCAGGTTCATCAGCCGCTCGGCCTTGGCAATCGCCATGGGCTCCCTCGTGCCTCTCTCGTACTGCTCTGTGCTCTTCTGAGCACTCGACGGTACCGCTCGTCGGCTGCCCGGCCAAAGCAAAGACCGAGGACCCCGCACGGGGCGGGGTCCTCGGGAGCTGCGCGGCCGGTCCGGTCAGACGGAGACCAGGTCGCAGACGAAGATCAACGTCTCGTTCGGCTTGATACGGCCGCCGCCCGCACCCTGCTCTCCGTACGCGAGGTGGGACGGGATGGTCAGCCGACGGCGACCGCCGACCTTCATACCCTGCACGCCACGGTCCCAGCCGGGGATGACCTGACCGGCACCGAGCTGGAACTGCAGCGGCTTGCCGCGGTTCCAGCTGGCGTCGAACTCCTCGCCGCTGGAGAAGGAGACGCCCACGTAGTGGACGGAGACGTTGTCGCCGGCCTTGGCCTCGGGACCGTCGCCCTCCCAGAGATCCACGATCTCCAGGTCGGCAGGCGGCGCGCCCTCGGGAAAGTCGACCTCGGGCTTGTCGATGCTCACGAAATGGCTCCTACCAACGAATCATTCGGACAACCGCGCCAGTGTTTCACGCCTGGCGGTGCTCAGTTCACGCTCAGCACGTCGACCGAGAAGACGACCCCGGACTTGAACTGCTTGCGCTGCTGCTTGGGGAACTCGTCCTTGGGCACGGAGATCACCACGCGGCTGCCGGCCTTCTTGCCCTCCAGCGCCTCGGCCCAGCCGGGGATCTTGGAGACCGGGATCTCCTGCGGACCGCCCTGCCGCCATGTGTCGTCCAGCTGCTTGCCGTCCTTCCACATCTTGGCCGTGAAGTTGGTCAGAATCGTGCTCTTCTTGGTGATCTTCTTGCCGTCGCCCTTGACCACGGTCTCGTCGAGGAGCTCGTCCGGCGCCTCCTCGACACCCTTGGGCATCGTGATCGTCGGCCCCTTGCTCTTCAGGACCTCGCTGCTGACCTCGGGAAGAGCCGGGTTGTGGTCGCCCTTCACCGGCTCGCCGTCGATCTTGTTCGGCATGATCTTCTCGAGATCGACGACGAAGACGAGGCTGGCGTTGGCCGGGATCTGCGGGGGCTGACCCTGCTTGCCGTAACCCTTCGCCGGCGGCACCACCATCTCGACGCGGCTGCCGACCTTCTTGCCGACCAGGGCCTCGTCCCAGCCCTTGATGACCTTGCCGGTGCCGATCTGGAAGGTGGCGGCCTGCCCGCGCTTCCAGCTGCTGTCGAACTCCTTGCCCTTCCACAGCTGGCCCAGGTAGTTCGCGTTGAGCGAGTCGCCCTTCTTGACCTTCTGCCCGTCGCCCTCCTTGAGGACCTTGACCTTCAGCTGCTTGGGCGGCTTGCCCTCGCCCTTGGCCACCTTGGGCTTCTTGTCCGTGGCGCCGGTGACCTTCGGGAGGGCTCCGTTCTTCGACTCGGAGCCGTCGTCGCTGCCGCAGGCGGCGACGGAGACGGCCAGCACGGGTACGGCCAGCGCCGCAGCGAAGCGACGCACGTAGGGCTTCCTGGGGTGGGGGGTTGTTCCCCCGGGAGTCTGCAGCATGTGTCCAACTCGCGGTGTAGGGATGTCCGGGCGGTCGGGGCAACCCTACGACCCCGCCCGGCCATCCCCGCCACCGCCGACACGTCTCACATCCCCGCGATGAGTTTCTCCACTCGCTCGTCGACCGACCGGAAGGGGTCCTTGCACAACACGGTGCGCTGCGCCTGGTCGTTGAGCTTGAGGTGGACCCAGTCGACGGTGAAGTCCCGCCGCTGCTCCTGGGCCCGCCTGATGAAGTCCCCGCGAAGCCGGGCCCGAGTGGTCTGCGGCGGCACCGACTTGCCCTCGAAAATCTTGAGATCGTTGCAGATACGGGCCGCTTGACCGTTCCGCTCCAGCAGGTAGTACAACCCGCGGCGGCGGTGGATGTCGTGGTACGCGAGATCTATCTGCGCGACCCGGGGGTGGGACATCGTGATGTTGTTCTTGTTCCGGTAGCGCTCGATCAACTGGTACTTCATGACCCAGTCGATCTCCGTGTTGATCTTGTCGAGCTCCTCGGTGCGGATCGCGTCCAGCGCACGGCCCCACAGCTCCAGAACGCGCTCGACCCTGCCCGTACGGATACCGCGGCGCTCGCAGAAGTCCAGCGCCTTCTCGTAGTACTCCTGCTGGACTTCGAGGGCGGACGCCTCGCGGCCGCTCGCCAGGCGCACCTTCCGCTGCCCCGTGATGTCGTGGCTGACCTCGCGGATGGCCCGGATCGGGTTCTCCAGGGTCAGGTCGCGCATGACCGTGCCGGCCTCGATCATGCGCAGCACGAGGTCGGTGGCCCCGACCTTGAGCAGCATGGTCGTCTCCGACATGTTCGAGTCGCCGACGATGACGTGCAGACGGCGGTAGCGCTCGGCGTCTGCGTGCGGTTCGTCGCGGGTGTTGATGATCGGGCGGGAACGCGTCGTCGCGGAGCTGACGCCCTCCCAGATGTGCTCGGCACGCTGGCTGACGCAGAAGACGGCACCGCGCGGCGTCTGCAGCACCTTGCCCGCGCCGCACACGAGTTGGCGGGTGACGAGGAAGGGGATGAGCACGTCCGCGAGACGTGAGAACTCCCCGTGCCGCGCCACGAGATAGTTCTCGTGGCAGCCGTAGGAGTTGCCCGCCGAATCGGTGTTGTTCTTGAAGAGGTAGACGTCGCCTGCGATTCCTTCCTCGTGCAGGCGGCGTTCGGCGTCGACGAGGAGGCCCTCGAGGATGCGCTCGCCCGCCTTGTCGTGGGTGACCAGCTCGGTCACGTTGTCGCACTCGGGTGTCGCGTATTCGGGGTGCGAGCCCACGTCCAGGTAGAGGCGGGCCCCGTTGCGCAGAAAGACGTTGCTGCTGCGGCCCCATGACACGACACGGCGGAAGAGGTACCGCGCCACTTCGTCGGGGGACAGGCGTCGCTGTCCCCGAAACGTACACGTGACGCCGTACTCGTTCTCAAGCCCGAAGATTCGGCGGTCCATGACTGAACATTACGCCTGACGGCCTGTTCTGAAACCGGGTTCGGGGGCAGCATTGCGATCATTTTCCGCCCCCGCCACCGGCGCTGACGCGTGGCCAGGACCTGCGGCAAGTCCGACGACGGGAGCCGCGCCGGAACCGGGAGGGGTCACCGACAGGGCGCGCGCCGTCAGCAGCAGCACCACGAGCGCCGCGACGCCCCCGACACCCGCGACCCCGAACCCCGCGGAGGCACCGCCCCACTCGATGACCGGGCCCACGACGGCCGTACCCCCAGCCGCGCCCACCCCGAAGGTGGTGACGAGCCAGGAGAAGGCCTCCGTGACGGTGCCGGAGGGAGCGTGCCGGTCCACCACCACGAAGGCACACGCCAGGGCCGGGGCGAGGAAGACGCCGGCGACGCCCGCCAGCGCCGTCATCGAGACCACGCCGGGCACCAGGGCCAGCGGAAGGTAGCCGACGGCAAGAGCGAGAACCAGCCATACGAGTCGCCGCTCCGGCACCCCCGGCCAGTGCCGCGCTCCGTAGACGACTCCGCCGAGGAGAGCACCGAAGCCCAGCGCCGAGAGGAGATAGCTGGAGATGAGGGCGTCACCGTAGCCGTCGGCGTAGCTGACGGCGGCGACCGCGATGGAGCCGAGCGCCAGACCGACGAAGAAGAAGGAACCCAGCAGTGCGAGCAGCCCCGAGGAGCGCAGCGCGCCCAGCCAGTGCGCCTCGCGCGGCGCCGAGCGCCAGGCGCGGGACGGCGGCGAGACCAGGACCGAGGCCGCACCGAGCACGCCGAGAATGTTGATGACCAGGAGCCCGGCGGCCTCGTTCCAGTAGGCGACGAACAAGGTCAGCAGCAGCGGCCCCACGGCGAACATGACTTCCTGGGCCACCGCGTCCAGCGCGTACGCCCTGTGCACCTTGTCGGGCCCCTTGAGGACGCCGGGCCACAGCGCCCGCAGACCGCCCTCCAGCGGGGGCGTGGCCAGACCGGCGACCAGCACGGCGAGAGCAGCCATGGGGACGGGATCGATCCCGACCACCGCGAACAGCGCCATGCCCAGGCCCGAGAGCAGTGCGGCGGGGAACATCACGCGCGGCTGACCGTGGAGGTCGACGAGCCGCCCCAGGAGCGGCTGCCCCACAGCTGTCGCGAGCCCGTACACGGCGGACAGGGCGCCCGCGAGGGTGTAGCCACCGCCCTCGGCGCGGGTGAAGAGCACGATCGCCAGCGGGCCCGTGGCGTTGGGAAGCCGTCCGATCAGCGTGCCCACGAGCAGCCGCATCGCGTGCCGGGCGCGCAGCAGTTCGGCATAGCCCGTAGCCATCACTCGGCTCCTCTCCGCGCCGCAAGGACACGTTGTACGTATAACCTCGACGTCATACGTACCATGTCGCTGACCCACGGTCCACCCCGGGCACGATGTGCGACGGGCGGAAGGAGCGGTACGGATGGCGAGCACGCGGCGGCCGGGAACCGAGGCGGAGCCACGCACCGGGCCGTCTCCCGGGAGGTCCGCAGCAGCGGACCCGGCAGCCGGTGCCTCAGCCGGCGCCCGTCCCACCAGTCGTGACGTCGCCCGGCACGCGAACGTCTCCCAGGCGACGGTCTCCCTCGTACTGGGCGGGAAGTGGCAGGGCCGGGTCTCACCCGGAACGGCTGAAACCGTTCGCTCCGCCGCCCGCACACTCGGCTATCGGCCCAACCTGGCCGCTCGCAGTCTGCGGCTCGGCCGCACCCGCACCGCGCTGCTCGTCGTCCCGGCGCTGACCCACGACTACTTCGCGCGGGTCCACACGGGCGCTTCACGCGTCGCCACCGAGCACGACTTCGGCGTGGTGCTCTACCCCTCCCCCGAGGGAACGGGGCCGGCCGTCGACCCCTTCGGGTCCGCAAGAGCGGCGCTCGACGGCGTGATCGCCTCGTCGATGGCTCCGGAGGCGCTGGCCGCACTCCGCGACGGCGGCCAGCTGCCCCTGGTCATGCTCGACAGCGATCCGGAGGGCGACCGCGCGGCCGCCACCGTCAACCTCGACATCGCCGACGGCATGCACCAGGCCGCCGCCCACCTGCTCGGCCTGGGCCACCGGCGCATCGCTCACATCGCCGCCGCGGTGGACAGCTGGACCTTCGGCGTACGGGCGCGCGCGCTGGCACGGGCCGTCGCAGGCACCGCGGGGAGGCTCGTGGGGACCGAGCGCTCCGGATTGAGCGTCGAGGACGCGCTGGAGGCCGCCACACGGGCTCTGGCGGCGCGGCCCCGGCCCACCGCACTGATCTGTGACGACGACCTGCTGGCCGCGGGAGCCTGCAAGGCGGCACGGCGGCTGGGGCTTCGTGTGCCCGAGGACGTGTCCGTGACGGGATTCGACGATCTGAGCCTGGCCACGGCTCTGGAGCCGGAGCTGACAACCGTGCGGCTGCCCGCGGAGGAAGTCGGCGCGGAGGGCATGCGCGCACTGCTGGCCGTCCTGGACGGACGACGGGCCAACTCCCCCGTGCTCCCCGTCCAGTTGGTAAGGCGGGGCTCCACGGCCGCTCCCGCCGACGCGTGAACGGTGCCGGTGCCTCGCGCGGCGGGCCGTCCCTCCTCACCGCACAATGCGACGTGCCCCGGCAGGTGTTGAGACCTGCCGGGGCACGTGACGCGCTGAGATGAGAGCTCGCTACTCCTCCGAGTCGGAGTCCGACGAGTCCTTGGATCCGCCGTCGCCGGAGGACGAGCCGGCACCGTCCTCCCCGAGGAGACGCGCGAGCTGGCTGCCCAGCACACGCTTGAACTTGCGCTGCTGCTGACGGCTGCGGTCGAGCAGAGCGACCTCCAACTGGTCCGCGGTCAGCTCCCGTTCACCGCCGTTGTTGTCCCTCGCCAGGGACTCCATGCCGAGCTTGACGGCCTCCGCCAGCGTCATGTCGTCGCGATGGCGCTGTTCCAGGTAGCTGTTGATCTGATCGGAGTTGCCGCCGACGGCGAGCGAACCGTGCTCGTCCACGATCGAGCCGTCGTGGGGCAGCCGGTAGATCTGGTCGTCCTCGGGCGCGGCACCGACCTCGGCGACGATCAGCTCCACCTCGTACGGCTTCTCGGCCGCACTGGAGAAGATGGTGCCCAGCGTCTGCGCGTAGACGTTCGCCAGACCGCGAGCCGTCACGTCGGCCCGGTCGTAGGTGAAGCCCCGCAGATCCGCGTAACGCACGCCGCCGATACGGAGGTTCTCGAACTCGTTGTACTTGCCGACCGCGGCGAAGGCGATGCGGTCGTAGATCTCGCTGATCTTGTGCAGCGACCGCGAGGGGTTCTCGGCGACGAACACGATGCCGTCGGTGTACTGCAGCACGACCACGCTGCGGCCCCGCGCGATGCCCTTGCGGGCGTACTCGGCGCGGTCCGCCATGGCCTGCTGGGGTGAGACGTAGAACGGCGTCGACACCGGCTATCCGTCCCTTCCTGTCCTGTCTGAGAGGGCGCAGAAGACCCCCGTGGCCATTAGGAGATCGGGGCCTGCGGCCCGTCGGGCCGCTGGAGCCGGCCTTCGTGCATCGTGCGGACGAGCTCGGCGACCTCGTCCTCGCTCAGCCTGCGGCAGCCCTCGTCGTCGATGACCGTGACGATCGGGTAGATCCGCCGGGTCATGTCCGGGCCGCCCGTCGCGGAGTCGTCGTCCGCCGCGTCGTAGAGGGCCTGGAGCACGACCGTGCAGACCTCCTGCTCCGTCAGGTCGTCCCGGTGCAGCTTCTTCAGCGAACCGCGGGCGAAGACCGAACCGGATCCGACGGCGGAGAACCCTGTCTCCTCGGAACGGCCGCCCGTCACGTCGTAGGAGAAGATCCGGCCTTTCGCACGGTCCACGTCGTAACCCGCGAAGACGGGGACGACCGCGAGACCCTGCATCGCCATGCCGAGGTTGCTGCGGATCATCGTGGAGAGCCTGTTGGCCTTGCCCTCCAGGGAGAGACCCGAGCCCTCCACCTTCTCGAAGTGCTCCAGCTCGAGCTGGAAGAGCTTGACCATCTCCACCGCGAGGCCGGCCGTGCCGGCGATTCCGACTGCGGAGTACTCGTCAGCCGGGAACACCTTCTCGATGTCCCGCTGAGCGATGACGTTGCCCATGGTCGCTCGCCTGTCCCCCGCGAGCACCACGCCGCCGGGGTAGGTCGCCGCGACGATGGTGGTGCCGTGCGGGACCTGGACGGCACCCTCGACGGGGGGCATGGGGCGGCTGCCTGGCAGCACGTCCGGGGCGTGCTCGGACAGGAAATCCATGAACGAGGACGAGCCTGGCGTCAGGAAGGCAGCCGGCAGACGCCCTGTGTCACGAGTGTTGGCTTCCACACGTTTCCTTCCACGAGTCGGAAGTCGAGTCAGAGGAGATCTTGGAATGCTGCACGGACCATACCCGGAGGCACGAATGTCATCCGTCCTGCGCCCCCGGCGACGGGGACGCAGGACGGTGATCACGCGCCTTACTCTCCGCCCTTCTGAACGAACGACCTCACGAAGTCCTCGGCGTTCTCTTCAAGGACGTCATCGATCTCGTCGAGAACGGAGTCCACGTCATCCGAGAGCGCCTCCTGACGCTCCTTGAGGTCTTCGGAGACCTGCGTCTCCTCCGCCTGCTCCTCGGTGTCCTCGGTCTGACGTGTGGCCTTCTGCTGGCCGCCGCCTGTGTCCTTGGTCGCCATATCCCTCACCCCGCTCGGTTCGGTGTACGCGTGACGTACAAGATCAGACCCTACAAGCAGGGACTGACATCGGCCCTTCACTTCTCCCAACGTCAGAGGGCCACCCCGGTGATTCCCGTTTCCGGCGGCCGATAGCCCTCATCGGCCTCCGGAAAGCACTCTCACCAGGTCCTCCGCGGTGCTGCAGCGGTCCAAAAGCTCCTTCACGTGGTCCCGGGTACCCCGAAGCGGCTCGAGTGTGGGTACCCGTTGCAGAGAGTCACGGCCGGGGAGGTCGAAGATGACCGAGTCCCACGAAGCAGCGGCCACGTCGTCCGCGTACTGCTCCAGGCAGCGGCCACGGAAATAGGCGCGGGTGTCCTCCGGGGGCTTGCCCACCGCCCGCTGCACGTCCGACTCGTCGAGCAGCCGCTGGATGTTGCCGCGGTTCGCGAGGCGGTTGTACAGGCCCTTGTCGGCCCTTACGTCGGCGTACTGCAGGTCAACGAGGTGCAGCCGCGCCGCGTCCCATTCGAGCTGGTCGCGGCGGCGGTAGCCCTCCATCAGCTCACGCTTCGCGACCCAGTCCAGCTCACTGGAGAGGCTCATCGGGTCCTGCTCCAGCCTGGAGAGCACGTCCTCCCAGCGGGTCAGCACGTCCTTGGTCTGCTCGTCGGCGTCGGCGCCCCAGCGCTCCTCGACGTACTTGCGCGCCAGCTCGCAGTACTCCATCTGCAACTGCACGCCCGTGAGCGTGCGGCCGCTGCGCAGTGTGATCAGACGGCCCAGCGTGGGGTCGTGCGAGACCTGGTGGAGCGTGCGTACGGGCTGGTCGACGGCGAGGTCGACGGCGATGAAGCCGTCCTCGATCATCGACAGGACCAGCGCCGTGGTGCCCAGCTTGAGGTAGGTGGAGATCTCGGAGAGATTCGCGTCCCCGATGATCACGTGCAGCCGGCGGTACTTCTCCGCGTCCGCGTGGGGCTCGTCCCGGGTGTTGATGATCGGCCGCTTCAGCGTCGTCTCGAGGCCGACCTCGACCTCGAAGTAGTCGGCGCGCTGGCTGAGCTGGAAGCCGTGCTCGCTGCCGTCCTGGCCGAGTCCGACTCGCCCCGCACCGCAGACCACCTGCCGGGAGACGAAGAAGGGCGTCAGGTGCCGCACGATGTCGGAGAACGCGGTCTCCCGCTTCATCAGGTAGTTCTCGTGCGTGCCGTAGGAGGCGCCCTTGTTGTCGGTGTTGTTCTTGTAGAGGTGGATCGGCTGGGTGCCGGGGACCTCGGCGGCGCGCTCGGCGGCCTCCGCCATGATCCGCTCCCCCGCCTTGTCCCACAGGACGGCGTCGAGGGGGTTGGTGATCTCCGGCGAGCTGTACTCGGGGTGGGCGTGGTCGACGTAGAGGCGGGCTCCGTTGGTGAGGATCACGTTGGCGAGGCCGATGTCCTCGTCGGTGAGCTGGCTCGCGTCGGCCGATTCCCGTGCCAGGTCGAACCCGCGGGCGTCCCGCAGGGGGTTCTCCTCCTCGAAGTCCCAGCGGGCACGGCGCGCCCGGTGCATCGCCGCGGCGTAGGCGTTGACGATCTGGGATGAGGTGAGCATGGCATTGGCGTTGGGGTGGCCGGGCACGGAGATCCCGTACTCGGTCTCGATGCCCATTACTCGCCGTACGGTCATGCGGCCCTCCTTGCCCGGCGGAGGCCCACCGATGGGCCACCGCTCAAGTCCCGCTGTGCACCGTGCCCGTGTGCGTTCCGTCCCCGAGCACTGCACGCAGAGGTACTACGCACGAGCCTAGAACGCACGGACTGAAGTCGGGAGATCACTCAGCGGACTTCCTCAGACTGCTCAAAAACGATCCGGCCACGGACGCCCTCCCCCTGCCTTCGGCGAGGGTCCACACTGGGCGTCCGCAGCCGGATCGCTATCTGCTTACAAGTACTGACCGGTGTTGGCCACGGTGTCGATGGAGCGACCCGTGTCCGCGCCCTGCTTTCCGGTGACCAGCGTGCGGATGTAGACGATCCGCTCGCCCTTCTTGCCGGAGATGCGGGCCCAGTCGTCGGGGTTGGTCGTGTTCGGAAGGTCCTCGTTCTCCTTGAACTCGTCCACGCAAGCGGCGAGCAGATGGGAGACGCGCAGACCCTTCTGGTTCTGGTCGAGGTAGGCCTTGATGGCCATCTTCTTCGCCCGGCCGACGATGTTCTCGATCATGGCGCCGGAGTTGAAGTCCTTGAAGTAGAGAACTTCCTTGTCGCCGTTGGCGTACGTGACTTCGAGGAAGCGGTTCTCTTCGGACTCCGCGTACATCTGCTCCACGACGGACTGGATCATGGCGTCGACCGCGGCGTTGGCGTTGCCGCCGTTCTCGGAGACGTCGTCCGTGTGCAGCGGGAGGTTCGGGGTGAGGTACTTCGAGAAGATGTCCTTCGCGGCCTCGGCGTCGGGACGCTCGATCTTGATCTTCACGTCGAGTCGGCCCGGGCGCAGGATCGCCGGGTCGATCATGTCCTCGCGGTTGGAGGCACCGATGACGATCACGTTCTCGAGGCCTTCGACACCGTCGATCTCGGAGAGCAGCTGCGGAACGATGGTGTTCTCCACGTCCGAGCTGACGCCCGAGCCGCGAGTGCGGAAGAGGGAGTCCATCTCGTCGAAGAAGACGATGACGGGCGTGCCCTCGCTCGCCTTCTCTCTCGCCCGCTGGAAGACCAGGCGGATGTGCCGCTCGGTCTCGCCCACGTACTTGTTGAGGAGCTCCGGGCCCTTGATGTTGAGGAAGTAGCTCTTGCCCTGGGGCTTGCCGGTGACCTCTGCGACCTTCTTCGCCAGCGAGTTGGCGACCGCCTTCGCGATGAGGGTCTTACCGCAACCGGGAGGCCCGTAGAGCAGGACGCCCTTGGGCGGGCGGAGTTCGTGCTCCTTGAAGAGATCCGGGTGCAGGTACGGGAGTTCGACCGCGTCGCGGATCATCTCGATCTGCCCGCGCAGCCCACCGATCTTGGCGTAGTCGATGTCCGGGACCTCTTCGAGGACCAGCTCCTCGACCTCGCTCTTCGGAACGATCTCGAAGACGTAGCCGGAGCGGGGCTCGAGCAGCAGCGCGTCACCGGCGCGGAGAGTGGACTCGAGCAGCGGCTCGGCGAGGCGCACCACGCGCTCCTCGTCGGTGTGCCCGACGACGAGAGCACGCTCGCCGTCCTCGAGGACCTCCTTGAGCGTGACGATGTCTCCGGCACGCTCGAACTCCATGGCGTCGACCACGTTGAGCGCTTCGTTGAGCATCAGTTCCTGGCCGCGCCGGAGCTCCTCGAGCTCGACGCTGGGACTGACGTTCACACGGAGCTTGCGGCCACCGGTGAAGATGTCCGCCGTGCCGTCGTCGTTCGCCTGCAGAAAAACTCCGAAGCCGGCCGGCGGCTGAGCAAGACGGTCGACCTCTTCCTTGAGAGCCACGATCTGATCGCGGGCCTCACGGAGAGTGTTGGAGAGTCGCTCGTTCTGCGCTGAGACTCCGGCCAGATTGGTCTGCAGCTCGACGATCCGCTCCTCAAGAATCCGAGTGTGTCGCGGAGAGTCGGCGAGCTTGCGGCGCAGGACGGCGATTTCCTGCTCGAGATACGCGACCTGGCCGGCGGGGTCTTCTGAACCCCGACCAGGCCGGATGCCGCGGTTGATGTCGTCGTCGTGGGCTGCCACGGTCCTCACCTCCTCCAGGGGGAGCTGGACGTTCCTGACCCTACCTGGACCGGTACGGGTTGAAACCCTAGATCACAAAGACGGTCATGGTGTGTCTGATCTTCACCCTTGCGCGCTCCCTCACGCCAGGGAATACCCACCCATGACCATCCGAAAGCGGCCGGTTGTAGGGTCGAGATGGTCAACACCCCTTGATGGGCGGCAGCTTTCCATCACGAACGCAGGAACGGCAGGCGACAGGATGAGCTCCGGGAACGACGCACTCGAGGTCTGGATCGACCAGGACCTGTGCACCGGCGACGGCATCTGCGCGCAGTACGCACCCGAGGTGTTCGAGCTGGACATCGACGGGTTGGCCTATGTGAAGAACGGCGAGGACGAGCTCCTCCAGGACAAGGGCGCGGCCACTCCCGTGCCCCTTCCACTCCTCAACGACGTGGTGGATTCCGCCAAGGAGTGCCCCGGGGACTGCATCCACGTCCGCCGGGTTTCGGACAGCGTCGAGGTCTACGGACCCGAGGCGGAATGACACGGGGAGTGACGGCGGAGCACGTTCGGTAGCCGAACGGAAGGGCCGGGAAGGGTCTGTTGGCTCCTCAGACGCTTTCCGGGCTCCCGGCGACGGGAGCGGCCTCGAGCGCGAACTTCCCGTCCTTCCACTCCCACTTCACCTTCCGCTGCTTGTCCGGGCAGCAGCTCGGCACGGACGGGGACGAGTAGCCGAGAAGCTTCGCGGAGACGGTGGTGCCGCGGACCTTCAGGTCCTGCACGGTCATCCGCTCCTTGGTGCGCAGCATCGTGGCGACCACGCGCGGGGGCTTGTCGGGTTCGGCGGCGGAAGCCAGCACGAAGAGGGCGTTGGGCGGCGAGCCCGTACCGGAGTGGCAGCGCACGGATGCGACCGTCTCGCTGCGTCCGTCGCCGTCGAAATCGGCGGAACCCTGGTCCACGACAACGACCTTGGCCTGCGGGCCGCGGCCGCAATTCACCGGGAAATCGGCCTTCTTCGGGTTCGGGCCCGGCGCGGCGGAGGTCGTGGTGAGGGTGGGCTGGGCGGTGGCGTCCGCGGGCTGGATCAGCGCCGAGGCGCCGACGACGGCGGCGAGAGCCACGGCAGTGCTCAGCCAGTGCACCATGCGGGTACGGGTGTGCGGCAGTTCCGTCACGCCGGGTGACTCCTGTGAGAAGTGTGCTTGGGGGTGCCCAGCATCGTGCCATACGTCACACGGCATCGGAACGGCCGGGTCCGCAGTTCTGCGGGACTTTTCTGACGCCCCGTCACTCTCCGCCCGGCGCGCCGTCGTTGCCCGGCCCTGCTCGGCGTCTGCCCGGCGGGGTTCCGTCAACGCTGCGGCTCCGCCACCGAGTTAGTGGCTGGGCGGCGGAGCCCAGTGCGTTGCTCAGGAAGCGCCCGAGGTGCTCCCCGGGCCCTTGTAGTCCTCGCCGTAGGCGCCCTTGGCAGGGCGGCGGCGGCGCAGCGGCGGCTCGACGCCGTCGGCGAGACGGCGGGCGGTGAGCAGGAAGCCGGTGTGCCCGATCATGCGGTGGTCGGGCCGTACCGCCAGGCCCTCCACGTGCCAGTTGCGCACCATGGTCTCCCACGCCTGCGGCTCGTTGAACGTGCCGTGCTCGCGGATCGACTCGACCATGCGGGCAAGCTGGGTCGTGGTGGCCACGTAGCTGCAGACGATGCCGCCGGGGACCAGCGCCTTGGCGACGGCCTCCAGGCACTCCCAGGGGGCGAGCATGTCGAGGATGACGCGGTCGACGTCGGTGTCCGAGAGGTGGTCCTGGAGGTCCCCGACGGTGAGGGTCCAGGCGGGGTGCGGTTCGCCGAAGTAGCGCTCGACGTTCTGCTGGGCGATCTCGGCGAAGTCGGCGCGCCGTTCGTAGCTGTGGAGCATGCCCTGGTCGCCGATGGCGCGGAGCAGGAAGGTGCTCAACGAGCCGGAGCCCACGCCCGCTTCGACGATGCGCGCGCCGGGGAAGATGTCGGCCATCGCCAGCACCTGCCCCGCGTCCTTGGGATAGACGACGGCGGCTCCGCGCGGCATGGACAGGACGTAGTCGGGGAGCAGGGGGCGCAGCGCGAGATAGGCGACGTTTCCCGTGGTACGGACAACACTGCCCTCGGGGGCGCCGATCAGCTCGTCGTGCGGGAAGGCACCCTTGTGGGTGTGGAAGCTCTTCCCGGCTTCGAGCGTGAAGGTGTAGTGGCGTCCCTTGGGATCGGTGAGCTGGACCTGGTCCCCGACCTTGAAGGGCCCGCGACGGCGGGCGGCACCGGTCGGTTCGGACATGTGCACAGACTAACGGGTGTGCGCCGCACTCCTTACGCCGAGGGCTTGGCCATGGCGTTGACGAAGGCACGCTCGACGTCCCCGGTGGAGAGTACTCCGTAGATCTCGCCGGTCTCCTCGACCACCAGGTACTCGGTGGCGGGCGTCGCGCGCAGGTGCTCGAGCAGTTCCTCACCGGCCAGCTCCGCGGGAACGCGCATGCCCTCCTTGAGGTCCTGGGCGAGGGTGGAGACGGCGACCCAGGGGCGGCGGTGCGAGGGGACGCCGGCGATGGCGGCCTCACGTACGAGCGAGATCGGGCCGCCGGCACCGTCGACGACCACAAGGGCGCGGGCCCCGGCGTCATTTGCGCGGCGAAGCGCCTCCGACAGCGGGGTGTCGCTGGGGACCGGCACGGCACGCCTCGTGAGCGCGCGGGCGCGCAGGTCCGGCATGTGCTCGCGGAGCCGGGCCATGCGCAGGCTGTTCCCGGCGCCGGTCCAGATGATGGCGGCCAGGATCGCCGCCAGCAGTGCGTCCGTCAGGGAGTCGACGCCGCTGAGGCTCTGCTGGGTGAAGCCTCCCGCGTGGGTCGCCAGCGGGAGCCCGATCAGCACGGCGACGGCGAGTGCGCGGCCCGTCCACGCGGCGAACACCGTCCCGGTCATGGGCCGGCCACTCACCTTCCAGACCAGCGCGCGCAGCATCCGCCCGCCGTCCAGGGGCAGTCCGGGCAGGAGGTTGAACGCGGCCACGATGAGGTTGGAGATCATCAGCCCCGCGAGCAGGACGCCGGGCACGGTGCCGGGCTCGACGGCCTTCATGCCTCCGTAGAAGACACCTGCGAGCACGAGGGAGAGCAGCGGTCCGACGAAGGCGAGGACGAATTCACGTCCCGGGGTCTCCGCCTCCTTCTCGATCTCGGAGACTCCGCCGAAGAACTGGAGCTGGATGCGGCGTACGGGCAGCTTGAAGCGCAGCGCGGCGACGGTGTGGGCCAGTTCGTGCACGAGGACGGACGCGTAGAAGGCCACGGCGAAGAACAGCGCGATGAGGTACCGCACGGCCCCCAGGTCCGGGAGCACGCGGTCGAGTTGGCCGCCGAAGACCCACGTGATGAGAGCGGCGACGAGGAACCAGCTGGGAGCCACGTAGACGGGCACGCCGAACGGCTTGCCCATGAGGATGCCGCCGCCGAAGGGGCGGGCGCGGCGAGGCTTGGCGGGACCGCCAGGTGCAACGGGGCCGCCGGGATCCTGCGCAGGGGGCGGCGTGGGCCGCTGCTCGGGCTGCTCCCGCCCTTGGGGGCTCTGCGGTGATTCCGGCGTGCCGGTGCCGCTCTCGGGGCCCTTGACGAGCCCGTGTGCGGGGCCGTCGCCGGAGTCCTTCTCGGGCGTCACGCTGCTTTCCGGCTTCTCGTCCGGCTGTGCCGGTGATTCCGGACGCTCCGGGAGACGGTCCACGCCTTCTCCCTCACTTCCGGAGTCGCCGGGTCCACCGGAGCCGCCACCGCTGTGCGGCTTGCCGCCGTTGTCCGTGTCCGACACGGGTTCCCCTCTGCCGCTCCTCGCACTCCGCTGCACTGCCTGTTCCCATGATCGTGCAGTGCGGGTGCGTCGTCCTCGATGGTATGCGTGCGTTGTCAGTGCGGGGCTCTAGGGTCGTCCTCCATGGAGACCCGAGTCGCATCGCCGCCCAACTCCCTTTCGCCTTCCCGCGCCAGCGACTTCATGCAGTGTCCGCTGCTGTACCGCTTCCGGGTGATCGACAAACTGCCCGAGAAACCTTCTCCCGCCGCCACGCGGGGGACGGTCGTGCACGCGGTGCTCGAGCGGCTCTTCGACGCCCCGGCCGAGCAGCGCAGCCTGCCGCGGGCACGGTCTCTCGTCGCGGGCGAGTGGGAGCGGCTGCTGGCCAGGCGGCCGGAGCTGAGGGAGCTGTTCGCGGAGGACGGCGCGGAGCTCGCACGCTGGCTGGCGGAGGCGGAGAGTCTGGTCGAGCGGTGGTTCGCGCTCGAGGATCCGAGCCGGCTGGAGCCCGCGGAGCGGGAGTTGTTCGTGGAGACCAAGCTCGAATCGGGGTTGCGTCTGCGCGGCATCATCGACCGCGTCGACGTCGCACCGACCGGCGAGGTGCGCATCGTCGACTACAAGACGGGCAAGGCGCCGCCGCCCCAGTTCTCCGACGGCCCGCTCTTCCAGATGAAGTTCTATGCACTGGTGGTGTGGCGGCTGCGCGGCGTGGTGCCCCGGCGTCTCCAACTGGTCTTCCTGGGCAGCGGCGACGTACTCACCTACGACCCGGACGAGAGCGATCTGCTGCGGGTCGAACGCAAGCTGCTGGCCCTGTGGGAGGCGATCACGCGGGCGACGGAGACGGGCGACTGGCGGCCCAGCCCCGGCAAGCTCTGCAACTGGTGCGACCACCAGGCGCACTGCCCCGAGTTCGGCGGCTCTCCCCCGCCGTACCCGCTCACCGTGCAGCCGCGTCTGCCCGAACCTCGCACGGAGGGGTCGGAAGAAGCCGAAGCTGAGGCCTGAGCCGGCTTGAGCAAGAATGGGGGTGCCCTGCCGCCCGCCCGAAGGAGATTCCGTGGCTGTCCGCGTACTGCTGGTCGACGATCAGCCGCTGCTGCGCACCGGTTTCCGGATGATTCTGGAGGCGGAGCAGGACATCGCCGTCGTCGGTGAGGCCGGCGACGGGCTGCAGGCGCTGGACCAGGTACGGGCGTTGCAGCCCGACGTCGTGCTGATGGACATCCGCATGCCGCGCATGGACGGCGTGGAGGCGACGCGCCGCATCACCGGCCCCGCGAAGGACGGCCCGGCGAAGGTGCTGGTGCTGACGACCTTCGACCTCGACGAGTACGTCGTGGAGGCGCTGCGTGCGGGCGCCAGCGGCTTCCTCCTCAAGGACGCCCCGGCCGTCGAGTTGGTGCAGGCGATCCGCGTCGTGGCCGAGGGCGACGCGATGCTGGCCCCCAGCATCACCCGCCGGCTCCTCGACAAGTACGCGGGCAAGCTGCCCTCGGGCGAGGAGCCCGTGCCCGACACGCTGCACCAGCTGACGGAGCGTGAGGTGGAGGTTCTGAAGCTGGTGGCGCGCGGCCTGTCGAACTCGGAGATCGCCGCCGATCTGTTCGTCAGCGAGACGACCGTCAAGACGCACGTCGGCCACGTGCTCACGAAGCTGGGGCTGCGCGACCGCGTGCAGGCCGCCGTCTACGCGTACGAGAGCGGCCTGGTCCGGCCCGGGGCCTGAGGCCGGGCCGGCCCTCACGGGCGGCCCGGTCGCTGACCGGCGGTCAGCTGGTGGAGCCCCGGCCCAGCTCCCACAGCTGAAGCACGGACGAGGAGTTCAGCGCCCACTCGACGCCTGTGATGTCGTCGCGTGCGGCGATGAACTGCTTGCCCTGCCACAGCGGCAGGACGGGCACGTCGTCCGCGACGATGTCCTGCGCGCGGCCGAAGCCGCCTGCCGTACGGACCCGGTCGGCCACGCGGCGCGTGAGCGGAATGAGCCGGTCGCGGATCTCGGTGTTGTTGTACTTGCTGCCCAGGAAGTTGTCCTTCTCGAAGAAGGGGGCGATGTAGTTGTCCGCGTCCGGGAAGTCGGGGAACCAGCCGTAGCCGTAGGCCTCGTACTCGCCCTCCAGCGCCTCGGTCCGGTACTTGTCCCAGGGCACGCCCTTGATGTCGACGTCGAACAGCCCGCTGCCGTTCAGCTGGTCCTTGAGGTTCTCGAACTCCTTGGCGGTGACGCTGCCGTAGTGGTCCGTGGTGTAGGTGAGGTCCAGCTTCACGGGGATGGAGACGTCGGCGTCCTCGAGGATGTCGCGGGCGGCACCGGCTCCGGGCTCGCCGTACTCGTTGAAGAAGGAGTTGCGGTGGCCGGTCACGCCGGAGGGCACCAGGGAGTAGAGCGGTTCGGCGGTGCGTGAGTACACGTCACGTACGAGCGCCTTGCGGTCGACGATCTCGGCCATGGCCCGTCGCACGGAGCGGCGGCCGGCGGTGTCGTCGTCGGTGTTAAAGACGAGATACCGGATCTCCTGGCCGGGCTGCTCGACGAGGTCGATGCGGTCGTCCGGAACGGACTCCAGCTTCTCTATCTGCTTGGGGGAGATCGTCCGGTTCATCACGTCGATGTCGCCGGCGCGCAGAGACTTCTCCATGGAGCGCGAGTTCGGGAAGAACCGCAGCTCGACCTTCTCGTTCTGGATCTTCAGCCCGCCCCTGTAGTCGGGGTTGCGGGTGAAGAAGGCCTTGCCTCGCTTGGAGTCCAGGCTGTCGAGGAGGTACGGGCCCGAGCCGGTCAGCTTGAAGCCCTTGATGAACCCGTCCCCGGGATAGGTCTCGCTGTCGACGATCGACGCGGCAGGCGTCGCGAGCTTGTACGGGAAGGTGGCGTCCGGCTTCCTGAGCTGGAAGACGATCTCGCGGTCGCTCGTCGCCTTGACCTTCGCGATGCCGCTGAGCAGCGAGACGGGGCCGTTGGCGTAGTTGATGCCCAGGATCCGCTTGACCGAGAACTCCACGTCCTTGGCGTTGAGCTCGTGACCGTTGGAGAAGGTCAGCCCCTCACGCATGGTGCAGCGGTACTGCTCGTTCTGGACGTCCGTGAAGCCGCATCGCTGGGCGGCGTCCATCACGGGGCGCGTGCCGGAACGGGGCATGCGCATCAGCGTCTGGAAGGTGTTGCGCATGACGTTCCAGGCGCTCACGTCGTAGGAGGCGGCCGGGTCGAAGGGCGCCGGCGTGGCCTTGCTGACGGCGAAGGAATCTGTCGTGCCGACGACTATCCCCGCTTCGTCGGCACTCTCTCCCCCGCATGCGACGAGCATGGATGCGAGAAGGCCGGCTATGGCGGGCAGCACGACGGTCTTGCGGATCATGAATGACGGTCCTCTCGTCCGGCCGGAGTCCTCACAGGGCGTCAGACCGGGAAGAAGACGCAGTTGTCTCAACAAGGACGATCCTGAACAGATCGCTCTGCTGACGAACTCGGAGTCCGATCGGGATCACCTCCCACCCGTTTCGACGGGCAGCGGAGAGTACTGCCCGTCAGTGAACCAATGCGGACACAGCGGTAGTTGCGGTGCACTTCAGGGGGTCTGCGGCACACCGTTTGGCGACACCGAAGCGAAGTGCGCGATGAATGTCACTGCCGTGGTCGCGATGCGTCAAGAGGGCATGTCGCGTATTCGACCCCGGAGGTCACCTTACCCAGTGGGAAAGGCCTAATGAGCCACCATGATCAGTGAACGCAGAAAGGCCAGATTCACTTCTTCGAGTGAATTCACGATGGTGCGCCCCTCGACGGCCTCGATGGGGGCGACGGAGGGCACCGCCACCACCTGACAGCCCGCCGCCTCGGCGGAGGCGACACCCGTCACCGTGTCCTCCACGACGGCGCAGCGCGCCGGGTCGGCACCCAGCCGCGCGGCGGCCGTCAGATACGGGTCGGGGTGCGGCTTCGTACGCTTCAGCTCGTCCCCCGCGACGGTGAGGGCGAAGTGCTTCTCGCCCAGCGAGACCAGCATCTCGTCCACCACGCTGCGGTGTGACGCCGAGACCAGCGCCGCGGGCACTCCGTGCACCGACAGCTCTTTGAGCAGCCGCATCGCCCCCGGCATCAGCGGGACGCCGCGCCGCAGCCGCTCGATGAACTTGGCGTTGAGCAGGACGGTCAGCTCCTCCACCGTGATGTCCGCCTGCGTCGCCTCGATGAGGAAGCTCGCACTGCGAGTCATCGGGCCGCCCACCACGACTTCCCGCCACTCGTCCTTCAGCACGTGACCGAGCTCCGCGAAGGCCTCGCTCTCGGCGTCCCACCAGAAGCCTTCCGTGTCGACAAGGGTGCCGTCCATGTCGAGGAGCACCGCCTGCAGCGACGAGCCTTCGGCCGTAAGAGTGCTGAGCGCGGGGATGGAGCTGGTCATCCGCGTACACCTCCGTAAGGGACGAGAAGGCCGGCCGACCGCTCCTGGGGAGCGGACGACCGGCCTGTACCGGACCGACCATTCTACGACGGTTCGCTTAGGACCGTCATCGAGCGTTGAAGTACTTGGCCTCCGGATGGTGGATGACGATCGCGTCGGTGGACTGCTCCGGGTGCAGCTGGAACTCCTCCGAGAGCTCGACGCCGATGCGCTCCGGCCTCAGCAGCTCCGCGATCTTCGCCCGGTCCTCGAGGTTCGGGCAGGCGCCGTAGCCCAGGGAGAAGCGGGCTCCGCGGTACTTCAGATCGAACATGTCCTGCATCGCGGTCGGGTCCTCCGCTGCGATGTCCAGCTCGGAGCGGACCCGCGCGTGCCAGTACTCCGCCATGGCCTCGGCGAGCTGGACGGACAGGCCGTGCAGCTCCAGGTAGTCCCGGTAGGCGTTGTCGGCGAAGAGTTCGGCGGTGGCCTCGCCGATCTTGGAGCCGACGGTGACGATCTGCAGCCCCACCACGTCCTGTTCGCCCGACTCCTCCGCACGGAAGAAGTCCGCGAGGCACAGGCGCCTGCCGCGGCGCTGGCGGGGGAAGGTGAAGCGGGTCCGCTCGCTGCCGTCCTCGTTCAGCAGGATCAGGTCGTCGCCCTTGGAGACGCAGGGGTAGTAGCCGTAGACCACAGCGGCTTCGAGCAGGTTGTCCGTGTGGAGCTTCTCCAGCCAGCCCCGCAGCCGGGGGCGGCCTTCGGTCTCCACCAGCTCCTCGTAGCTGGGACCGTCGCCCTTGCGGGACTCCTTGAGGCCCCACTGGCCCTTGAACAGCGCGCCCTCGTCGATCCACGACGCGTAGTCCTTCAGGCCGATGCCCTTGATCACCCTGCTCTCCCAGAAGGGCGGGGTGGGCACCGGGTTGTCGGTCGCGACGTCAGAGCGGATCGAGCCGTCGTTGACCTCGGCCTCGGGCACCTCGCCGGCGGCGGAGGCGGGGCGCTTGGGTACGCGGCGCTGCTTCAGCTCGGGCAGCTCCACGCCGGGGACGCCGCGCTTGACGCCGATGAGGGCGTCCATCAGGCGCAGGCCTTCGAACGCGTCCCGTGCGTAGCGGACCTCGCCCTCGTAGATCTCGTGCAGATCCTGCTCGACGTACGCGCGGGTGAGCGCGGCGCCGCCGAGGATGACGGGGAAGTCGGCGGCCATCTTGCGCTGGTTGAGCTCCTGCAGGTTCTCCTTCATGATCACCGTGGACTTCACCAGCAGACCGGACATGCCGATGACGTCCGCCTTGTTCTCCTCGGCGGCGTCCAGGATCGCGCTGACGGGCTGCTTGATGCCCAGGTTGACCACGTTGTAGCCGTTGTTGGACAGGATGATGTCCACGAGGTTCTTGCCGATGTCGTGCACGTCCCCGCGCACTGTGGCCAGCACGATGGTGCCCTTGCCCTCGTCGTCGGACTTCTCCATGTGCGGCTCGAGGTGTGCCACCGCGGTCTTCATCACCTCGGCGGACTGCAGCACGAACGGCAGCTGCATCTGGCCCGAGCCGAAGAGCTCACCGACGACCTTCATGCCCTCGAGCAGGGTCTCGTTGACGATCTCCAGCGCGGGACGCTCTTCCAGCGCCGCGTCCAAGTCCTCTTCCAGACCCTTGCGTTCGCCGTCGATGATGCGCCGCTGCAGCCGCTCGTCCAGCGGCAGTGCCAGCAGTTCCTCGGCCTTGCCGGCCTTCATCGCCTTGGTGTCGACGCCCTCGAAGAGCTCGAGCAGGTGCTGCAGCGGGTCGTAGCCCTCGCTGCGCCTGTCGTAGATCAGGTCGAGCGCGGTCTTGACCTGCTCCTCCTCCAGCCTGGCGATCGGCAGGATCTTGCTCGCGTGGACGATCGCCGAATCCAGGCCCGCCTTGACGCACTCGTCGAGGAAGACGGAGTTGAGGACGATCCGCGCGGCCGGGTTGAGACCGAAGGAGATGTTGGACAGGCCCAGCGTGGTCTGCACGTCCGGCCGGCGCCGCTTGAGCTCCCGGATGGCCTCGATGGTGTTGATCCCGTCCTTGCGGGACTCCTCCTGGCCTGTGCAGATCGTGAAGGTCAGGCAGTCGATCAGGATGCTGGACTCGTCGATTCCCCAGTTGGTGGTGAGGTCCTCGATGATCCGTTCGGCGATGGCGACCTTGTGGTCGGCCGTACGGGCCTGGCCCTCCTCGTCGATGGTCAGGGCCATCAGCGCGGCGCCGTACTCCCGGGCCAGGGCGGCCACGCGCTGGAAGCGCGACTCGGGGCCGTCGCCGTCTTCGTAGTTGACGGAGTTGATCACGGCGCGACCGCCGAGCATCTCCAACCCCGCCTGAAGCACGTCGACTTCGGTGGAGTCCAGCACGATGGGAAGCGTGGAGGACGTCGCGAAGCGCCCGGCCAGCTCCTTCATGTCCGCGGCGCCGTCACGGCCCACGTAGTCGACGCACAGGTCGAGCATGTGGGCGCCCTCGCGGATCTGGTCGCGGGCGATCTCCACGCAGTCGTCCCAGCGGCCGTCCAGCATCGCTTCGCGGAACTTCTTCGAACCGTTGGCGTTCGTGCGCTCGCCGATCGCGAGGTACGAGGTGTCCTGGCGGAAGGGGATCATCTGGTAGAGGGACGCGGCGCCCGGCTCCGGGGTGGGCTCGCGCCTGGCCGGCTCCTTGCCGCGTACGCGCTCCACGAGCTGCCTCAGATGCTCCGGCGTCGTACCGCAGCAGCCGCCCACCAGGGACAGGCCGTAGTCGCGTACGAAGCCCTCGTGGGCGTCGCACAGCTCCTCGGGCGTCAGCGGGTAGTGGGCTCCGTCCTTCCCGAGCACCGGCAGGCCCGCGTTGGGCATGCAGGAGATCGGCACCCTCGAATGCTGCGCGAGATAGCGCAGGTGCTCGCTCATCTCGGAGGGGCCCGTCGCGCAGTTCAGGCCGATCATGTCGATGCCCAGCGGTTCCAGGGCCGTCAGGGCGGCGCCGATCTCGGAGCCGAGGAGCATCGTTCCGGTGGTCTCGACGGTGACCGAGCAGATCAGCGGCAGCTCGTGCGCACCCACCGCCTCCATTGCGCGACGGGCGCCGATGACCGCCGCCTTGGTCTGCAGGAGGTCCTGCGTGGTCTCGACCAGCAGGGCGTCGGCGCCGCCGGCGATCATGCCCTCGGCGTTCACCTGGTAGGCGTCGCGAAGGGTCGCGTACGGGGCGTGGCCCAGCGTGGGCAGCTTCGTGCCGGGGCCCATGGAGCCCAGCACCCAGCGCTCGCGGCCGTCGGCCTCGAATTCGTCCGCCACGTCGCGGGCGATGCGGGTGCCCTTCTCCGAGAGTTCGAAGATGCGGTCGGTGATGTCGTATTCGCCCAGGGCGGCGTGGTTCGCGCCGAAGGTGTTGGTCTCCACGCAGTCCACGCCCGCGGCGAAGTACTCGGTGTGGACCGACCGGACGATGTCGGGGCGGGTCACGTTCAGGATCTCGTTGCAGCCTTCGAGCTGCTCGAAGTCGTCGAGACTGGGGTCCTGCGCCTGAATCATCGTGCCCATCGCGCCGTCAGCGACGATCACGCGCTCCTTGAGCGCTTTTCGCAGGGCGGCTGCCCGCGGGAAGGCGGATGTGGGCGTACTGCTCGGCGAGGCCATGAAGGGTTCTCCCTAGAGTGCGACGGCTGTCGGCTATGCGCGGTCCGCGGCTTCGAAGAGGACGGCGCACCTGATCAGGGTATCGGGCGGGCACAAGAGTGCAGCAGGACATTCCGTACGGCGGACAGAGCGGAGGCTCTCCCTCCGTCCCCCGGAAGTGGGAAGACGCCGGACTGGGCTACCGCACGTCGACATCAAGCGATACCGTTCGACATTGTCGAACCCGATTCACAGCGGCTCGCGGAGAGCAGGTCAGGGAGGTGCCAGATGGCCCGGACCATCCAGTCGCTCGAACGCGCTGCCGCCGTGCTGCGGCTCTTGGCGGGCGGTGAACGCCGGCTCGGCCTCTCCGACATCGCCTCCTCGATGGAGCTGCCCAAGGGCACCGCTCACGGCCTCCTGCGCACCCTCCAGCAAGAGGGCTTCGTGGAGCAGGACGGCGCGACGGGCAAGTACCAGCTGGGCGCGGAGCTGCTGCGCCTGGGCACGAGCTATCTGGACGTCCACGAGCTGCGCTCCAGGGCTCTGGTCTGGGCGGACGACCTGGCGCGGTCCAGCGGGGAGAGCGTCTATCTGGGCGTCTTCCACCTGCAGGGCGTGCTGATCGTGCACCACGTCTTCCGTCCGGACAACAGCCGTCAGGTGCTGGAGGTCGGCGCGATGCAGCCTCTGCACAGCACGGCCCTGGGCAAGGTGCTCTCGGCGTTCGACCCCGTGGCGCACAGCGAGGCGGTCGACGGCGAACGGAAGCGGTTCACGGAGCGCACGGTCACCGGTCTCGCCGAGTTCGAGGACGTGCTGGAGGCGACCCGTACGCGTGGCTGGGCGGCGGATGTCGAGGAGACCTGGGAAGGCCTCGCTTCGATCGCCGCGCCCATCCGCGACCGCCGCCGCATGCCGGTCGGAGCGGTGGGCGTGACGGGAGCCGTGGAGCGGGTCTGCGAGGACGTCCCGGTCGCCGTCGCGGCGGGCGCCGCCGCGACCACGGCGACCGGCGTCACGAACGTGACGAGTGGTGCCGCAGGGGACGTTGAGCTGCGGCCGATGCTGGTGGCGGCCGTGCGGGACTGCGCGCGGGCCGTCTCGCGTGATCTTGGAGCCCGGCGGTTCTGAGAGAGCCCCGAGCGAGCGTTGTCAGTACGTCTCCGACAGACCTTCCCGCTCCGCGAATCGAGATCATCGCGGCCCCGGACGAACGGGTTGAGGGAGTCCTGAGTCACACCCCTTGACGTGACCTCCACCAGGGAGAAAACTGCCAAGTCGGCGGTCGGCATTGTCGAACACCGGACGGGACCGACCCGCCCTCCCCATCTGGACAAGACAAAGGAGTCGCGGGTGTCCAGCTCCGACATTTTCTTCGGTGAAGTGATAGGTACCGCACTGCTCATCCTGCTCGGTGGCGGTGTCTGTGCTGCCGTGACCTTCAAACGCTCCAAGGCGCACGCCTCCGGCTGGATCGTGATCACGTTCGGCTGGGGCATGGCCGTCCTGACCGGCGGTTACGTGGCAGCAGGCGTCTCCGGCGCACACCTCAACCCGGCGGTCACCCTGGCCCTCGCGATCGAGGGAACCACCAAGTGGAGCGACGTCCCCCTCTACTTCGCCTCCGAACTGCTCGGCGCGATGATCGGCGCCGTACTCGTCTGGCTCGCCTACTACGGCCAGTTCCACGCCGACCTCAGCGAACCGGCGATGGCGGAGCGCAAGGGTGAGAACCCCGGCCCGGTCCACGGCGTCTTCTTCACCTCGCCCGAGATCCGCAACGCCGCGCAGAACCTGGCGACGGAGATCATCGGCACGTTCGTACTGGTCATCGCGATCCTGACGCAGGGCCTGAACAAGGGCGTCGGCCTCTCCGGCATCGGAGTGCTGCTCGTGGCGCTGGTCGTCCTCGGCATCGGTCTGTCGCTCGGTGGCCCGACGGGGTACGCCATCAACCCGGTCCGTGACTTCGGTCCCCGCATCGTGCACGCGCTGCTTCCGCTGCCGAACAAGGGCGGCTCCGACTGGTCCTACTCCTGGGTCCCGATCGTCGGCCCCCTCGTCGGCGCTGCCATCGCCGCAGGCGTCCACCACGTCGCCTTCGCCTGAGACGTACGCCCGCTCCGCTCGCCGCCCGGTCCGTGACCCGGCCTCGTACGCGCAGGCCGGCCGTCACGGCCCGGGCCCAGAGCTTTTCCCACCGAACCACTTGGAGAGCAGGACATGAGCGAAACCGAGAACCGGTCCACGGGCGCCTCCTCCCACGGCGAGGGCCCCTTCATCGCCGCCATCGACCAGGGCACCACCTCCAGCCGCTGCATCGTCTTCGACAAGGACGGCCGGATCGTCGCCGTCGACCAGAAGGAGCACGAGCAGATCCTCCCGAAGCCGGGATGGGTCGAGCACGACGCGGCCGAGATCTGGACCAACGTCCAGCAGGTCGTCGCCGGCGCCCTGCAGAACGCGGGCATCACCAAGGCCGATGTGAAGGCACTGGGCATCACCAACCAGCGTGAGACGACGCTGCTCTGGGACAAGGCGACCGGCGAGCCCGTGCACAACGCCCTGGTCTGGCAGGACACCCGCACCGACACGCTCTGCCGCGAGCTGGGGCGCAACGTCGGCCAGGACCGCTTCCGCCGTGAGACCGGCCTTCCCCTGGCCTCCTACTTCTCCGGCCCGAAGATCCGCTGGCTGCTCGACAACGTCGACGGGCTGCGGGAGCGCGCCGAGCGCGGCGAACTCCTCTTCGGCACCATGGACTCCTGGGTCATCTGGAACCTCACCGGCGGCCCCGACGGCGGCCGACACGTCACGGACGTGACCAACGCCTCGCGCACCATGCTGATGAACCTGCACTCCATGAGCTGGGACGAGAAGATCTGCCAGTCCATGGGCGTCCCGATGTCCGTGCTGCCCGAGATCCGTTCCTCCGCCGAGGTGTACGGCGAGGCGACCGGCGACCTCGCCGGTGTGCCGGTGGCCTCGGCCCTGGGCGACCAGCAGGCAGCGCTGTTCGGCCAGACCTGCTACGCCGAGGGCGAGGCCAAGTCGACGTACGGCACGGGCACGTTCCTGCTGCTCAACACCGGCCACGAAGCCGTCAACTCCTACAACGGCCTGCTGACGACGGTCGGTTACCAGATCGGCGACGACCGTCCCGTCTACGCCCTCGAGGGCGCGATCGCGGTCACCGGTTCGCTGGTGCAGTGGATGCGCGACCAGATGGGTCTGATCAACTCCGCAGCCGAGATCGAGACGCTGGCGAGCTCCGTCGAGGACAACGGCGGCGCCTACTTCGTGCCGGCCTTCTCCGGCCTGTTCGCGCCCTACTGGCGCGACGACGCCCGTGGCGTGATCGCGGGCCTGACCCGGTACGTGACCAAGGCGCACATCGCGCGCGCCGTCCTGGAGGCGACCGCCTGGCAGACCCGCGAGATCGTCGACGCCATGCAGAAGGACTCCGGCGTCGAGCTGACGGCCCTGAAGGTCGACGGCGGCATGACGTCCAACAACCTGCTCATGCAGACCATGTCGGACTTCCTCGACGCCCCCGTCGTTCGCCCGATGGTCGCCGAAACCACCTGCCTCGGCGCGGCATACGCGGCAGGGCTCGCAGTCGGCTTCTGGTCCGACACCGACGAGCTGCGCGCCAACTGGAAGCGGGCGGCCGAATGGACGCCCAGCATGGACGCGGCCGATCGTGACCGCGAGTACAAGAACTGGCTCAAGGCCGTCCAGCGGACCATGGGCTGGATCGAAGAGGAGAACTGAAAGAAATGAACACCCTGCAGAGCGTCCCCACTCTCGGGACGCATCCGGCTGCCGGCGGCAACCCGAGCCGCGCCGAGACCAGGGAACTGCTCGCCAACGCGACGTACGACCTCCTCGTGATCGGCGGCGGAATCCTCGGCACCTCGGTCGCCTGGCACGCCGCGCAGTCGGGGCTGCGGGTGGCGATGGTGGACGCCGGCGACTTCGCCGGCGCCACCTCGTCCGCCTCCTCCAAGCTCGTGCACGGCGGTCTGCGCTACCTGCAGACCGGCGCGGTCAAGCTGGTGGCGGAGAATCACCACGAGCGTCGGGTGCTGGCCAAGGACGTGGCCCCGCACCTGGTCAACCCGCTCAAGTTCTATCTGCCCGTCTACAGGGGCGGCCCGCACGGTGCGACGAAGCTGGGCGCGGGGGTGTTCGCCTACAGTGCGCTCTCCGCGTTCGGCGACGGCGTCGGGCGTCTGGTCTCCCCCTCCCGGGCGGCGGCCGACAACCCGGGCCTGCGTACGGACAACCTGAAGGCGGTCGCGGTATACGGCGACCACCAGATGAACGACTCCCGCATGGCCGTCATGACGGTCCGTGCCGCCGTCGACTCGGGCGCGGTGGTGCTCAACCACGCGGAGGTGACGGGGCTGCGCCGCATGGGCGGCCGCGTCACCGGAGCCGAGCTCCGCGACCGCTTGGACGGGAAGGAGTTCGGGGTCGACGCACGGCTGGTGCTCAACGCGACCGGACCGTGGGTGGACCACGTGCGCAGGCTCGAGGACAAGGGAGCCGCGCCCAGCGTCCGCTTCTCCAAGGGCGCGCATCTCGTGCTGCGGCGCAGGTCGCCGTGGCGGGCGGCGATGGCGACGCCGATCGACAAGTACCGCATCACCTTCGCCCTCCCCTGGGAGGACCAGCTCCTGCTGGGCACCACGGACGAGGCGTACGAGGGCGACCCGGGCGACGTCACGGCGACCGAGGCCGACATCCAGCAGATCCTGGACGAGGCCGCGTACTCCGTACGCGGCGAGCACCTCTCACGGGATCTGATCAGCTACGCCTTCGCGGGCCTGCGGGTGCTGCCCGGCGGGCCAGGCGGTGTGACGGCTGCCCGGAGGGAGACCGTCGTCAGCGAGGGCATCGGAGGGATGCTCTCGGTCGCGGGCGGCAAGTGGACGACGTACAGGCACATCGGCCGCGCCGTGATGAACAAGCTGGCGAAGCTGCCCGGGGGTTCGATCGCGCAGGACATGGAGCCCGTGGGCGAACTGGTGCGGCGCACCCCGCTGCCGGGCATCTCCAACCCCAACGCGGTCGCGCACCGGCTGCTGGTGGACCGGGAGCGGGAGCCGGGTCCGCGCATGGACCCGCTGACCGCACGCCAGCTGGCCACCCACTACGGCTCGCTCTCCTTCGACATCGCGCGGCTGGTCAACGAGGACCCGTCGCTCGGCGAGCGCATCCACCCCGACGGTCCGGAGATCTGGGCGCAGGTCGTCCACGCACGCGACTACGAGTGGGCGGAGACCGTGGACGACGTGCTGCGACGGCGCACCACCCTGACCATCCGCGGCCTGGACACCGAGGACGTGCGTGAGCGCGTCGGCATGCTCCTGTCGGAGCGGCGCAGCTGACCGACTGCCGGACCGGCCCGCCGGCCGGTCCGGCTGACGGCGTAACCGGAGGTCGCCGTGCGGGTGTTGAGCCCGCACGGCGGCCTCCTGTCCGTCCGGGGGTCTTGCACGTGGGTCCCGGAACTCACCTGGCCTGCCGGGCCCGCTCCAGGTACTGCAGCAGTTCACGCATCCGCTCCGTCGGCCAGGGCAGGCTCCGGCCGATCTCCTCGCTGTTCTCGTCCCACATGCGCTGCGCGGTCGCCTTGGTCCGCTCGCCTTCGGCACCGGGCGCGTGGAACCGGTCGGCCAGCGCGTCCCAGCGCGTTGCCAGGGTCTGCACCCGCTGATCCTCGACGGGGGTCCCTTCCTGGGCGTGGCGCATCAACTCCTCGACCAGACCGGCCCATTCGGTCTTGGCCGCCTCGACGGCGTCCGGGCCGAGCTCCGCCCGGCGCCGTGCCAGCTGCTCCCGCTGCTCCGTCGTGAACGAGGTCTCGAACACAGAGATCATCTCCAGGGTCGTCATGAACTCTTCCGGACCGGGCATCGAGGCGTCGTCGATCTGCTGGAGCAGCCCACGGAGCCGGTGCCGCAGCTGCCGGCTCCGCTCGGCCTCGTCCTCCAGCATCCGCAGCTGGGCGGCGAGCAGGTCGCGTATCGCCGCCAGCCCGTCCGAGGAGGCCGCGAGCACGCCGGCGATCTCCTCCAGCGACAGCCCCAGCGAGCGCAGCGCCCGCAGCCTGTACAGCCGCCGCAGGTCGGCCTCCGTGTAGCGGCGGTGGCCCGACGCCGTGCGCTCACTCGCCCTCAGCAGGCCGACCTCGTCGTAGTGGTACAGCGCGCGTACGGTCATGCCGCTCGCCCTCGCCACCTCGCCGATGCTCCACCGCCGTGCGGGCTGCTCATTCCCGGTCACGCCCGGCACGCTAGAACCTCCCGTCGCGGCAGGTTCAACCCCTGCTCGGTGCCGGTTCGAGCCAGACCGCGGTGTCGGGTTCGAGCATGCCGCCGCCCGTACCGCCCTCGTCACTGGTGAGCAGCGTCCGGGCGCCTTCCGGGAGCGGCAGCGGCCGGTCGCCGAGGTTGATCCGGCATTCCAGGGACTCGCCCCTGCGGAAGGCCAGTTCGCCGTCCTCCGCGTCCAGCCACTGAAGGCTCCCGCTCCCGCGGAAGCCACGGCGCAGCCGCAGCGCGGTGCGGTAGAGCTCAAGGAAGGAGCCGGCCTGGCCGCTCTGCGCCTCGGCGGAGTGGCTCCCCCAGCCCTCGGGCTGCGGGAGCCAGCTGCCGGAGGGCCCGAAGCCGTACGAGGATCCCTCCCGCTGCCACGGCAGCGGTACGCGGCAGCCGTCACGCCCCTTGAGCTCGTGCCCTGTGCGCTCCCACATCGGATCGCGCAGTGCGCCGGCGGGCAGGTCCGCGACCTCCGGCAGGCCCAACTCCTCGCCCTGGTAGAGGTATGCGGTCCCGGGCAAGGCCAGGGTCAGCAGTGCGGCGGCGCGGGCACGGCGTCGTCCGAGGCCGTGGTCCGGGGCGGGCTCACGCCCGTCGGTCGCGAGCCATCCGGTGAGGTCGGTGCCTTCGGGGAGCGCGTAGCGGGTCGCGTGCCGTACGACGTCGTGGTTGGAGAGCACCCACGTCGGCAGGGTGCCCACGGAGCGGGCTCCGTCGAGTGAGGTGTCGACGACCTCGCGGAAGGAGCGGGCGTCCCAGGGGCAGCGCAGGTGGAAGAAGTTGAAGGCCTGGTGGAGCTCGTCGGGCCGCGTGTAGAGGGGCAGCCGGGCGGCACTGACGCCGGCCTCGGCGACGGCGATGCGGGGCGGCTCGTACGCGTCCAGGATCTTCCGCCAGGAGCGGTAGATCTCGTGCACCTCGTCGCGGTCCCAGAAGGGGTGGTCGTCGCCCTGCGGCGGGGAGTTGAGCGGTGCGGCGTCGTTGCCGCGGGTGTCGCGCAGAGGTGGCTCCAGGTCCTTGCGCAGCCCGTGTGCGACGTCGACGCGGAAGCCGTCGACGCCGAGGTCGAGCCAGAAGCGCAGGGTCCGCTCGAAGTCCGCGGCGACCTCGGGGTTCTCCCAGTTCAGGTCTGGCTGTTCGGCCGCGAATATGTGCATGTACCACTGCCCGTCCGGCGTACGCTCCCAGGCGCCGCCGCCGAACTTGGACTGCCAGTCCGCGGGCGGTTCCTCTCCCCCGGGCCCTGAGCCGTCCAGGAAGTGGAAGCGGTTGCGGGCGGCCGAGCCGGGTGCGGAGGCCAGCGCCTCGGTGAACCAGGGGTGCCGGTCCGAACAGTGGTTGGGCACGATGTCGATGATGACCTTCAGGCCGTGGTCGTGGGCGCTCGCCAGCAGGTCACGGAAGTCGTCGAGGGTGCCGTGCCGCGGGTCGACGCCGCGGTAGTCGGATACGTCGTAGCCGCCGTCGGCCCACGGCGAGGGGAAGAACGGCGTCAGCCAGAGGGCGTCGACGCCGAGGCCCGCGAGGTGGCCGAGCCGGCCTGTGATGCCGCGCAGGTCGCCCATTCCGTCCCCGTCGGAGTCGGCGAAGCTCGGCACGTACACCTGATAGACGACGGCCTCGCGCCACCACGTTCCTTGCACTGCTGTCTCCTCGTCTCCGTCCGCGGCGTTGCTAAAGCGCTTGCGCAATCCTGGGAATCAAGAAGGCACACGTCAAGTCCTGACTGCTAAAAGGCTTGCGCGACGGCTGCTAGCCTGCCGTGATGAGTCAGGAGCGCCCCTCGTCCGCGACCATGGCGGACGTCGCACGCGCCGCCGGTGTCTCGACCGGCACGGTCTCGCGCGCGCTGCGCGGGCAGTCCGGCGTATCGGACGCCGTGCGCCGCCGCATCGTCAGTGCGGCCGAGGACCTGGACTACGTCGTCTCACCCGCCGCCTCCGGCCTCGTGACGGGCCGGACGGGCTCGGTGGCCGTGCTCGTGCCGTTCATCTCCCGCTGGTTCCACGCGCGGGTCCTGTCGGCCGTCCATCAGGTGCTGCGCGGCGCCGGATTCGAGATCGTGCTCCACCACGTCGAGGGGACGGCCGAGCGCCGGGAGTTCTTCGGGACGCTGCCCGTACGGCGCCGTGCCGACGGCCTGGTCGTCATCGCCCTGTCGCTCACGGACGAGGAGACGGAACGGCTCGGCGAGCTCGGCATCCCGGTCGTGGGCGCGAGCACCCGCCCCGGCGGGCACCCCAGCGTCGGCATCGACGACGTGGAGGGAGCCGCCAAGGCCGTACACCACCTCGCCAATCTCGGGCACGAGCACATCGGCATGATCCGCACGACGGACGAGGAGGGCATCCACCAGGGCGTCTCACGCCGTCGCCTGGAGGGATTCCGCTCCGCCATGGAGGAGCGGGGCCTGCCCGTCGCGCGGGACGCGGTCGTCTCGGCGCCGTGGGGCGTCGACGGCGGTGCCCGCGCGATGGGAGAACTGCTCTCGCTCCGAAGGCCGCCGAGCGCCGTGTTCGCCGAGGCGGACGACGTGGCCGTCGGGGCGCTGCGCACGCTGCGGCGCTCCGGTGTGGCGGTCCCGGCGGGCATGTCGGTCGTCGGGTTCGACGACAGTCCCGTCGCCGAGCTGCTCGACCTGACGACGGTCGGCCAGTCCGTACACGAACAGGGGCTGATCGCGGGCCGGTTGCTCGTCGAGGCGGTTCGGCGGAGGGCCGTGGCCGAGCCCCAGGTGCAGCTGGAGACGCAGCTGGTCGCTCGCGGGACGACGAGCGCACCCGCGAAGGCACGGCCGGACCGGTGATCGGAGCGGACGGCGAAAGCGGTCGTGCAGGCCGTGCGGGTTCCTGGTCAGGCATTCGGGGGCGGCCAGGGCTGCGGCTCCGGCCTCGTCACGCCGTAGGCTTGTGGCCGCACGGAACAGGAACGGCAGCCGGGCACGGAGCAGGCGCTTCGTCCCGGCCGGAAGGAGGCGCTGGGTGATCGAGCTCGAGGGAGTACCCGAGCTGATCGACCCGGTCATGGTGGCCGCGTTCGAAGGCTGGAACGACGCCGGCGACGCAGCCTCCACCGCGGTCGGTCACCTGGAGCGGGAGTGGAAGGGCGAGGTCTTCGCCGCGCTGGACGCCGAGGACTACTACGACTTCCAGGTCAACAGGCCGCAGGTGTGGCACGACGGCGGCGTGCGCAAGGTCACGTGGCCGACGACCCGGCTCTCCGTCGTACGCGTCGACAACGCGGACGGCAAGGGAGGGCCGCGAGACCTCGTCCTGGTACGCGGCATCGAGCCGAGCATGCGCTGGCGGTCCTTCTGCAACGAGATCCTGGGCTTCGCCCACGAGTTGGGTGTGGAGATGGTGGTGGTGCTGGGGGCCCTGCTCGGCGACACCCCGCACAGCCGCCCGGTCCCGGTGACCGGAGTGACCTCCGACCCGGACCTCGCCCGCACCATGAACCTCGAGGAGTCGCGCTACGAGGGCCCCACCGGCATCGTCGGCATCCTCCAGGAGGCGTGCACGCACGCAGGCGTACCGGCCGTGAGCCTGTGGGCGTCCGTCCCGCACTACGTCTCCCAGCCGCCGAACCCGAAGGCGACCCTCGCGCTGCTCAACCGCCTGGAGGACCTGCTCGGGCTCAGCGTGCCGCTCGGCGAACTGCCCGAGGACGCCCGCGCCTGGCAGGTGGGCGTGGACCAGCTGGCCGCCGAGGACAGCGAGGTCGCGGAGTACGTGCAGTCCCTGGAGGAGGCGCGGGACACCGCCGAGCTTCCGGAGGCCTCGGGAGAGGCCATCGCCAAGGAGTTCGAGCGCTATCTGCGGCGCCGGGACGGGGGGCCCGAGAGCGGTACGGCGGCCGGTCCGGCGGGTTCGGGCGGCAACGCGCGGGAATCCGGGCCGAGTTCGTACAAGCGCGGCAAGAGCGGCGGACGCAGCCGCGCCTCGAAGCCGGCGGCGAAGGACGGCAAGGAGACGGACGACGTCCAGCACGAGCAGGACGACAAGCAGGACCAGGAGCACGACGGCAAGGCCGACAAGAGCGCCGAAGACGCCGGGACGGCTGCCGACGACGAGACGGCAGAGACCCCCGAGACGCCGGAGAAGAGCGCACCGGAGAAGGCCGACGGCGAAGCTCCCGCCGACGCCGGGAGCAAGGACACCGAAGCCACGAAGAGCCCCAAGCCCACGCGGAGCACCCGGAGTTCGAGGTCCACCAAGGGCTCGAAGAGCTCCAGACCTTCCAAGGACGACGAGGGTGCCGAGGGCGGCAGCGAGAGCGCCAAGGAAAGCAAGAACGGCAAGAGCACCAGGAACAGCAAGAGCAGCAAGGACAAGCCCGCTGACGGCGCCGCGGACGAGAGCCCCAAGAGCAAGAGCACCAGAAGCAGCCGCACCACCCGAAACACCAAGAACAGCAGGACGGCGAAGGACGGCGGCAAGTCGGAGGAGAAGCCCGCGAAACCCCCGAAGAGCGAGCCGGACGAGGACTCCGACGAGTGACCGCTCCTTCCTCCACCTCCTGAGCGCGTAGAAGGGGCCGCCCACTGCTTTCGAGCAGCGGGCGGCCCTTCGTCTTTCTCCGGGCGGCTGACGCAAGTCGCAGACAGCGCCGGGCAGTTCGGGGCTGGCCTAGAGGGCGACGCCCAGCAGCGCGTCCACGGCACGCGAGACCACGCCGGGTGCCCCGGTGTCCGTGCCTCCCCCGGCCTCCTGAGCCGCCACCCAGCGGTCGACGGCGGCAAGGGCGGCGGGGGCGTCCAGATCGTCGGCCAGTGCCGCCCGGATCTCCTCCACCACGGTCTCGGCGGGCGGACCGTCCGGCCGCGAGACGGCGGCACGCCAACGCGCCAGACGTGAGCGGGCCTCGTCGAGGACGGACTCCGTGTACTCCCAGTCCGCCCGGTAGTGGAGCGAGAGCAGCACGAGACGGATCGCGGCCGGATCGATCCCGTCCCGGCGCAGCTGCGAGACGAAGACCAGGTTGCCCTTGGACTTCGACATCTTCTCGCCGTTCAGGCCGACCATCCCGGCGTGCACGTAGGTCTGCGCGAAGGGATGCTCGCCGGTCAGCGCCTGGGCGTGCGAGGCGCCCATCTCGTGGTGGGGGAAGGCGAGGTCGGAGCCGCCGCCCTGCACGTCGAAGCCCATCCCGAGGTGCTCCAGGGCGATGGCGACGCACTCGATGTGCCAGCCGGGCCGGCCGGGGCCGAGCGAGGCACCGTCCCATTGAGGTTCGCCCTCGCGGGCGCCGCGCCACAGCATCGGGTCCAGCGGGCTCTTCTTGCCGGGCCGCTCCGGGTCGCCGCCGCGCTCGGCCGACAGCAGCCGCATGGTCTCCGCGTCGAGCCGGGAGACCTCCCCGAAGTGGGGGTCCGCGTCGACGGAGAAGTAGACGTCCCCGTCCAGTTCGTAGGCGGCGCCCCGGTCCCGCAGCCGCTCGACCATCGGGACGATCTGCGGAATCGATTCGACAGCTCCGACGAAGTGCCGGGGCGGCAGCATCCGCAGAGCCGTCATGTCCTCGCGGAAGAGGGCGGTCTCACGCTCCGCCAGTGCCGTCCACTCGTCACCGGTGGCGTCCGCCCGCTCCAGGAGCGGGTCGTCGATGTCGGTGACGTTCTGGATGTAGTGGACCTGCCGCTTGTTGTCGAGCCACACGCGCTGCACGAGGTCGAACGCGTTGTAGGTCGCCGCGTGCCCCAGATGGGTGGCGTCGTACGGCGTGATGCCGCAGACGTAGATGCGGGCGACGGGACCGGGGGCGAGCGTGACTCGGCCGTCGGTCGCTGTGTCGTGGATCTCCAGGTCGCGACCCTGACCAGGCAGGGCGGGGACCTCAGAAGCGGGCCAGGCATGCATTCCTTGAGCGTAACCCGGAGGGCGGCGGGCCATCCTGACGGGACCGTCGGGGTCCGTGCAGGGCATCAGGAAATGGCTTGATGGGCGCTCTTGACCGCGAGCGGGGACGGCTCTTCGCGCGGGGACGGTTCCGGCAGGGGCTTCTGGTTCGGACTGCGGCTAGGGCCTGTCTGACAAATGGCGCCGTCCGCCGCAGGCGGTGCTCGCGGCGGATGGTGCGTGCAGCCGCAAGGCGGAGGATCGCCCTCGTAGTGGGCTACTCGGTCAATCCGACAACTGGGGGCACCTCCCGCGAAGCGGGGGAGGATGTGCGTGCCAGTCGTCGCGAGCAAGGCGAGATTTGCCAGACAGGGCCTAGACCGGCGGCCAGGGAATCGCGGGCCAGTCGCCGCTGGGCAGCGGGTGCCGACCGGACCTGCACAACGCGTGGATGCGCTTGCGCAGGGCTTCGAGTTCCGCGGGGGTGATCAGTTCGGAGAGCCGGTCGGCCAGCGGGGCGCCGTCCGCCACCGCGGAGGAGAGCCCGCGCAGGGTTGCGGCGGCCTCGGCGGTCAGCTCCTCGCCGGCCCAGCCCCACAGCAGCGTGCGCAGCTTGTCGTCCACGTGGAAGGAGACGCCGTGGTCGATGGCGTACAACTGGCCCTCGGGAACCGGGAGAAGGTGGCCGCCCTTGCGGTCGCCGTTGTTGATGACCGCGTCGATGACGGCCAGTCGCCTCAGGCGTTCGTCGTCGGCGTGCACCAGCAGGGACGGCCGTTCGTCGCCGGTGTCCACGTGGCCGACGGCCTTCCAGCCCTCCCCCGGCACATCGCCCTCGACGATGGCCAGCAGGTCCAGGCCGCCCGCGGCGTCGCTCTCCTCCTGGTCGTCGTCCTCATCCGCATCCGCATCGCCGTCGGCGGGTCCGGCGTCCTCAGCGGAAGCCTCGTCCGACGCGGCGCCGGGCACCTGCCCCACCCACGCCTGGCACATGCCCTCGCCGTACGGTCCCTCGCGCAGCACGGTCGCCGGAATCAGGTCCCAGCCTGTGGCACGGGAGATCTCGTACGCGGCCACCTCGCGCTGCGCGAGCGTGCCGTCGGGGAAGTCCCACAACGGGCGCTCACCGGCCACGGGCTTGTAGACGCACGGCACGGTCCGGCCTTCGTGTTCGACCTCACCGAAGAGCACCGCGTTCGAAGCGTGCGGGATCCGGCCGCGTACGGACAGAGTGCCGGCCTGGAGATGACGCCGCGTCTCCTCGGCCGCCGGCGAAGCCGTCAACTCCCCATGGGAGGAAGCGGAATCAGCTGCCGTGTTCATTCGCCGCGCCGGTAGCCGTTCTGCCGCGGACACACGTGCCCCTCAGGGTCGAGCGGCAGGCTGCACAGCGGGCACGGAGGGCGGCCCGCGTTCACAACCTCCATGGCGCGCTTGGCGAAAGCGCGCGCCATCGTGCCTTCGAGACGCACCCGCAGCATCGGCGGCCCGTTCTCGTCGTCCTGGAGCAGCCGTTCCTCGGCGTCGGCGAGATCCTCGTCGGAGTCCGCCTCCAACTCGACGATGGCCTGGGCCTCGACCACCATCCGCTCGCCGTCGCCGTCCCAGGCCAGCGCCATGGTGCCGACCCTGAACTCCTCCTCGACGGGCGTCTCCAGAGGCTCCTTGTCGTCGATCTCCGTAGGGGCGACCGCCGGCACGGGAGCATTCCCGCCGGAGCGACGCACCACTTCGTCGAGCAGCTCGTCGATGCGCTCGGCCAGTGCCTCGACCTGTGCCTTCTCCAGAGCGACGCTGGTCGTACGGCCCGAGGCGGACGCCTGGAGGTAGAAGGTGCGCCGTCCTGGCAGCCCGACCGTACCGGCGATGAATCGGTCCGGCGGGTCGTAGAGGAACACCTGACGGGACACGTCCTGCTCCGTTGTCGTCGACGTCTACTCGGTCAATGGCACCCTACTGCGCGAGCCGATCTTCGCGCTTAAGCGCCGCCTCCCACAGTCGCGTTGCTGCCCTGGTCGCGGCTTTTGTCTTGCCCCGTGGCCTGCGCCGAAGCATCGCGGGCCGCCTCCTCTTCCGCCTCCTCGGGGGAGGGCTCCGGCGGTGCCAGGGAGTCGAGTTCACCGGTCTCGCCGAGCCGCAGCAGGAACGGCCTCAGCGCCGTGTAGCGGATGACGGTCAGCGAGCACGGGCCCACGGCGATGCGCTGGAAGAGGTCGAGGTGCATGCCGAGGGCGTCGGCGACGACGGACTTGATGATGTCGCCGTGGGAGCACATCGCGTACAGGGCGTCCGCTCCGTGCTCCGACTCGATGCGGGTGTTCCACTCGCGTACGGCCTCGACGGCCCGCGCCTGCATCCCGCGCATCGACTCCCCGCCGGGGAACGCCGCGGCGGAGGGGTGCTGCTGCACTGTGGTCATCAGCGGCTCGTCGCCCAGCTCGGCAAGCTTCCGCCCGCTCCAGTCGCCGTAGTCGCACTCGGAGATGCGCTCGTCGGTGTGCAGGGCCAGGCCGGGGCGGGCCTCGGCCAGCGGCTGGACGGTCTCCTGGCAGCGCTGCAGCGGGCTGCTGACCACCGCGGACAGCGGCAGCGCGGCAAGTCGTCCGGGGAGGGCCGCGGCCTGGGCCAGTCCGTGCTCGTCCAGGGCGACGCCCGGTGTGCGGCCTGCCAGCAGTCCGGCGGTGTTGGCGGTGGAGCGGCCGTGCCGTACGAGGATGAGCGTGGGCATGCCTGCCACCCTAAGCGAGCCGCGCGGGGCGGCGGAGCGGTGGTTGTGTGTGCCGCATCGGGGCACAATGACCTGTCGTGATCGTGGACTGCGCCATCTACCGGGAAGGACGCCGCATGGAGCGGCCGTCCGACTACTCCGACGCGCTCGACGAGGCCAGGGCCGCGGGTGACGCCTTCCTGTGGATCGGCCTTCACGAGCCCACCGAGGCCGAGTTCGAACTTGTGACGAGTGAGTTCGGTCTCCACCCCCTGGCCGTCGAGGACGCACTCCACGCGCACCAGCGGCCGAAGCTGGAGGTCTACTCGGACTCCCTCTTCCTCGTGCTCAAGCCGGTCTCCTACGACGAGTCCACGGCGACCGTCACCGCGGGCGAGCTGATGCTGTTCGTCGGCGACTCCTTCGTGGTGACCGTCCGGCACGGTGAGACCAATCCGCTCGGCGCCGTACGTGAGCGGCTGGAGGAGGAGCCGGAGGTCCTGCGCCACGGCCCGACCGCCGTGATGTACGCGGTCAGCGACGCGATCGTGGACCACTACATGGAGGTGGCGGCCGATCTCCAGGTCAGCCTCGACGGCCTGGAGGAGGACGTCTTCGCCCCGGACGGACAGATCGGCCGCGACACCGCCGGCCGCATCTACGGCTTCAAGCGGCAGGTCCTGGGTTTCCGCCGGGCCACCGGGCCGCTCGCCGAGCCGCTGGAGCGGCTGGTGCGTCCCGGCGTGCCGTTCGTGCACGAGGAATCGCGGCCCTTCTTCAGGGACGTCAGCGACCACCTGACCCGGGTCAACGAGCAGGTCGACAGCCTCGACAGGCTCCTGTCCGACATCCTCTCCGCGAACCTGGCGCAGATGAGCGTCCGCCAGAACGACAACACGCGCAAGATCTCGGCGTGGGCGGCGATGTTCGCCATCCCCACGGCCATCGCGGGGGTCTACGGAATGAACTTCGACCACATGCCGGAGCTGCACTGGGTGTGGGCGTACCCGGCGGTGCTGGCGTTGATCGGCGGCGCCTGCCTCCTGCTGTTCCGCGTCTTCAAGCGCCGCGGCTGGATGTGACGTCCGGGGGCTCCGGGAGCACCCCAGTACCCCGGTCGGAGCCTCCCGTCGGCCGGACGCGTAACCCTTGGGACGCTGCCGCGTTGTGCTGCGTGACGGCCGTGGCGGGGAAGACCCCCGAGCCCCCACCACGGCCGTAGGCATGTCCGGGGGCTTTCGCTCGACGCGGGACCCCCGGCACGCGGTGCCTCCGGCTAGGACGCCACCCCGGCCCGCTCGAGAGCTTCCACTCCGGCCCGCAGCCCGCTGATGCGCTCGTCGAGCGTGAAGCCGGACGGCGCGAGGGAGAGTGTGGTCACCCCGGCTTCGGCGTAGGCGCGCATCCGGTCCGCGATGCGGTCGACGGAGCCGAGGAGGGTGGTGGAGTCGATCAGCTCGTGGGGCACGGCCGCCGCCGCGCCTTGCTTGTCGCCCGCCAGGAACTTGTCCTGGATCTCGGCGGCCTCCTTCTCGTAACCCATGCGCTGCGCGAGGCGGTTGTAGAAGTTCTGCTTCCGGCTGCCCATGCCGCCGACGTACAGCGCGGTGTAGGGACGGAACTGGTCGGCCAGCGCGGGGACGTCCTCCCCCAGCGCCAGCGGCACGGTCGGGCAGACGTCGAATCCCGTGAGCCCGGGGCCCTTGCCGGCCTTCTCGCGTCCCGCACGGAGGTGCTGGAGGGTGGTGTCCTCCGCGTGCTCCGGCGAGAAGAAGATGAGCAGGGCGCCGTCGGCTATCTCGCCGGTCTGCTCCAGGTTCTTGGGGCCGATCGCCGCGATGTAGAGCGGGATCTCCTCGCGCTCGGGGTGCACCGTGAGCTTGATGGGCTTGCCGGGGCCGTCCGGCAGCGGCAGGGTCCAGTGCTCTCCCTCGTGGCTGAGACGCTCGCGGGACATCGCCTTGCGGATGATCTCGACGTACTCGCGGGTGCGGGAGAGCGGCTTGTCGAACTTCACCCCGTACCAGCCCTCGGAGACCTGCGGTCCCGAGACGCCGAGGCCGAGCCGGAACCGGCCGCCGGAGAGCGAGTCGAGGGTGGCCGCCGTCATCGCCGTCATGGCGGGCGCGCGGGCGGGGATCTGGAAGATGGCCGAGCCGACGTCGATGTTCTCGGTCTGGGCGGCGACCCACGCGAGGACCGTCGGGGCGTCCGAGCCGTAGGCCTCGGCGGCCCAGCACACTTCATAGCCGAGGCGGTCGGCCTCCTTGGCGACCGCGAGGTTGTCCGCGTCCATCCCCGCGCCCCAGTACCCGAGGTTCATGCCGAGCCGCATAGGGCCCCCTTACTGATCAGTAACGTCCCTGTCCCCGGGACTGTACGCGCGCTCGCAGATAACCTCAACGCCCATGGAGGCAAGGCACCTGGGCCGCACCGGCCTGCGCGTATCCCGAATCGGGCTCGGCACCCTCACCTGGGCCCGGGACACCGGGGAGAGGGACGCCGCGGATCAGCTCAAGACATTCTGGGAGGCGGGCGGCACGCTGGTCGACACCGCGGACGTCTACGCGGACGGCGGCGCCGAATATCTCCTGGGCCGGCTGCTGGAGGGACTCGTACCGCGACGGGACCTCGTCGTCGCCACGAAGGCGGGCAGCGTGCCCGACCCGGACCGGCGCTTCGACGGCTCCCGCGGCCATCTCCTCGCGGCGCTCGACGCGTCCCTGGAGCGGCTGCGCACCGACTACGTGGACCTGTGGCAGGTGCACGCCTTCGACCCCGCGACACCGCTCGAAGAGACCCTGCAGGCACTGGACATCGCGGTGAGCAGCGGCCGGGCACGCTACGTGGGCGTCTCCAACTTCTGCGGCTGGCAGCTCGCCAAGGCCGCCACCTGGCAGCTCGCCTCCGCCGGTACGCGCACCAGACTGGCCAGCACGCAGATGGAGTACTCGCTGCTCCAACGCGGCGTGGAACGCGAGCTGTTGCCCGCCGCCATGGACCTCGGCCTCGGGCTGCTGCCCTCCTCACCGCTCGGGCGCGGCGTACTGACGGGCAAGTACCGCAGAGCCGAGCCGCCGCCCGACTCGCGAGGCGCCTCAGGCCAGTTGGCGGCGTTCGTCGCCCCCTATCTCGACGAGGCGGCCGACCGGATCGTCGACGCCGTCTCGACGGCCGCCGACGGGCTGGCCGTCTCGCCGCTGCAGGTGGCTCTGGCATGGGTACGGGACCGGCCGGGCGTCGCGGCGCCGATCGTCGGCGCACGCACGTCCCAGCAGCTCCTGGAGGCGCTGTCAGTGGAGGGGCTTAGCCTTCCTGACGAGATCTGCCGAGCGCTCGACGATGTGTCAGCGCCGGTGCACAGCTACCCCGACCAGGACTGGAGCGTGCTGTGACGGACGACAAGGCAGCCGAACTCCTCGCGGCGGTAAAGGCGGTGGAGAGCGGTGAGCGCTCCGCCGCGTCCTTCTTCAACGA
>NZ_JACBXA010000210.1 GCF_013870515.1 Streptomyces albidus (ex Kaewkla and Franco 2022)
GTCCACGGCACGGATCAGGTACGGCGTGGTGTTGATGTACAGCAGCCGCGTGCCGATCACCGCACCGACGACGGCGGCGGCGAGCAGGCCCGCCTGCCCCGGGCTCATCGTCCGCAGACCGAGGACGGCACTGGGCAGTTGCACGCCGACGAGGACGAACAGCGAGTTGTTGAGCAGGAAGGTCACGACGCGCCAGAACGCGAAGGTCTGGACACGGCTCCGCGCCTCGATCAGCAGAGGACTCTCATGGCTGATGATCAGGCCGCACACGACGACGGCGAGGACGCCGGAGACGCCCGCAAGCTCCGCCGGCAGATAGGCGGCGAAGGGAGTGAGCAGGCTCAGCCCGCTCTCGACGGCGGAGTCGTGCAGCCGGTGCCGTACGGCGATGACAAGCAGCGCGACCGCGGCGCCGATGCCGATCCCGCCCGCGTAGCCGAGTGCGAACTGCCCGATCACGGGCCCCCATGCGAATGACGTCTCGCCGATCGCGATCTCGACGGCGACCGCGAACAGGACCAGCGCCGTGCCGTCGTTGACCAGACTCTCGGCGCGCATCGTCGTGAGGAGCCGCCGCGGCATGCCGCGCGCCACGCTCGCCACCGCCGTGGCATCGGTGGGGGCGAGGACGGCGCCGAGCACGAAGGCGATGGGCCAGGCCATTCCCAGTCCGTGCGCGGTGCCCGCGACGGTCAGCGCCGTCGCGAGGACCAGGCCCACCGAGAGCAGGACGATCACGCGCAGGTTGGCCCGGATCTGCTGGAGGGAGATCGACAGGGTCTCCGCGTACAGCAGCGGCGGCAGGAAGAGGAGCAGGACGACGTCGGAGGGCAGGTGCACGGAGGGGAAGCCGGGGATCGTCCCGATCAGCACTCCGCCCAGGAGCAGGAACACGGGCTCGCTCAGGCCCAGTCGGCGAGCCGCCCAGCTCAGGGCGAGTACGGCGGTCAGCAGGACGACGACGACCTCGAGTCCCTTCATCGTGCCGTCTCCCGTTCCGTAGCCGCGCCTCGCGGATCCCATGCTCGCGGCACCGACGTCGAATGCCCGCCAACCTCGCGGCAGCACGTCGGTTGTGTCTGCTGCCATGAGGCCGGCGGGCATCCTTGCGGGTGGCGGCCCTGGCGGGCCCCCGAGGCCGTCCCGGGACGGTAGGGCTTGTGCTCAGGCTCGGTCGGGGAGCGTGGCGTTCATCGCCGTCGCGTCGTCGGGTACGCGCACGACCGCGATCCAGAGCGGCAGCAGCCAGTGGAGGAGCATCACGGCGAAGCCCGTGACAGCCAGTGGTGTGGCGAGCGTGTCGAACGATTCGCGGGAGACGTCCGCGATGACGAAGCCGGCGAGCGCGGAGACCATCGCGCCGAGAGTGGCGCGGTGGGCGAGGGCGTGCACGGTGTTGCGTTCGGTCAGTTGACGCTCGTCCAGGACGCGGGAGCGCAACTCCAGCAGCCCGTCGGTGCTGGAGTTGAGGATCCCGGTGACGGGCATCCACATCACCAGGGCGACGGCGAGCACGGCGACCCACCATGCCCGGTGGGAGACGAAGAGCATGACCCCGCTCGCGGCGGCCGCAGTCGTGAGCGCCACGTGCAGGGTGACGAAAGAGTTGCGGGACGCCTTCGTGGCGTGAAACCGCTTGATGCGCTGGTTGTTCATCGTCTTCAGCATCCAGGCGTCGTGTCGCGTGGGCTGCTTGTCGGAATCGGTCACGTTCGCTTCCTCCCCGTCGGTCCGGTCTTCCCGGATGCGGTCGTGCGTCGGCTGCCGTAGATCTCGTCGGTGAGCGGGCGGAACGGCTCCAGTGAGAACAGGGCCTCCACCGGCAGTTCGAAGTACGCGGCGATGCGCAGCGCCAAGTCCAGGCTGGGGTTGTACTGCCCGCGTTCGATGTAGCCGACGGTCTGGTAGTGCGCGCCCACGGCCTCTGCGAGGTCTTGCCGGCTCACTCGCCGCTCCGCTCGCACCACCGAGAGTCTGTTGTGCACCTGCTCGCTCATGTAGCACTTCTACTACATTTCTGAGCAGTCGGCAAACAGTGTGGAGGGTGAGGAGTGCCCGCCCTCCCGGCTGAGGGGCGGCCGGTCCCCGCAGCCGATCCCGCGTCTGTGACGCCCCGCGCGGAGTCCGTCGCGTCCTCCACCGGCAAGCGCTCAACTGCGCCTGATCCCGGCTGAGTTGAGGGGTTGTTCCACCGTGCGGCGGGTGCCGGGGACCCGCGCGGCCCGCGCCTGCGCCGGATACGGGCGGGGGAGGGGGTTTCTTGCGTATCCGTAAATCGCCGGACCCGTATAGGCGTGCACCGAATCCGTGAGTAGCTTCCTCGCGATCGGTCGAAAGGGCTTGCGCTTCGGGCCCGAGGAATCTCGCGACGGTGTCCACGACCGGCTCCGTGCCGGCTCGGGTGCACGTCGCCCCCCACAGAGGAGACTTGTCATGCCCAAGCTAATGCGAAGACTGTCCGGGGTCGCCGGCCTGCTGTTCGCCCTGGTCTTCGCCTTCCCGGTGTCGGCCAGCGCTGCGGACATCAGCGTCTCCGAACGTCCCGCCGCCCAGTCCGCACAGCTCGCGGGCGAAGGCGTCACAGCAGACGGCTTCAAGACCGGCGACCTCACCGACGCCGCAGCTCCGGACGCCAAGGACCGCGACGCCCGGGTGCCCGCCTGGAGCTACCACATCACCGCTTCCTGCAGCGGCTACGAGGGCTCGATCCGTCAGGGCGCCGGCTTCTGGGGCAGCGGCACCGAGACGGCCTCCAGCGGCACCCCGGTGGAGTGCACCGGCGGTTACGTCGAGGGCTGCGGCGGCGGCAACGTCGTGGGCTGCAACTGGGGTCAGGGCCAGCGCATCATGCTCTCCACGATGGTGAGCGACTTCGGTCTGCTCTCCGCGCACGAGTTCGGCCACAACTGGTACGGGCACTCCGACCCGGGTTGTGCGAACTGGGCGAGCGCGTACGAGGTCATGCGACCGACCATGTGCTGAACGGGCTTCAGCAGGGGCGGGCCGGACGCGTACGCGTCCGGCCCGTTCGTGCGTCCCGCGTCGTCCGGGCTGTCGTCGGCACGGCCCCCACGCATCACGCCGTAGTCGCCAACTCGCTTGTATTCGACGGCAATTGACGCCCACGGGCGCCTCGTCCCCATGGCATCCTTGTCCCTTGCACATGATTCGCGCCGGGGGGTGTCGCATGGATGCGCGGACGACGTCGTCGCCGGAGGGCGGCGAGAGCGGGGGACGGCCGGAGAGCGCGGACGACAAGCGCTACATCCGGACGCTGACCGCCGTCTACGTGACGCTGCTGCTCACCGCCTTCTCCGTGGCCGTCTGGGCGCAGCGCGTCGAGCACGACTTCACCGCGGCCGCCACGGCTCTGGGCGCCGTGTTCCTGCTCGTGCCCACCGTCGAGGTCGTCGCCAAGCGGGACGACCGCCGCGACGCCACGCAGCACAGGCTGGCGTTCCTCAAGGCCTTCGGCATCGCAGCGGTGCCCACGGTCCTCGTATGGCTCGTACTGGCGGCGCTCCCCGTGGACGTGACGGACCGTACGGAGCTGAAGAACGCCACCCTCCGTTCCGGGACCACCGCTCAGCTGACGGTCGACTCCGCACCGGACGGCGACGAACTGAGAGTCACCCTCGAAGTGCGGGAGGCCGCAGCGGGAGGCACCTCGTGCATACCCGGTGGCGAGCTGAGGTTCGACGGCCAGGACCTCGCGGAGCCCGTGACCGTCGAGACGGACGACGAACTCACCACGACCCTGCCCCTGGACGCCGCCGGCCCGGGCGTGTCCGCCGACATCACCCTGCTCGCAGCCGAGGGGTGCGAGGTGACGCTCGTCCGAAAGCAGGCCAGCTACCGGTGACCCATGAGGAGAATCCGATGACTTCCCACGCCCGGCGAATTCCCGCCGCCCTCTTGTGTCTTGCGAGCCTGGCTCTGACCGCGGCGACCTGCTCGCCCGACCCCGCCCCGGACCCCGACGCCGAGTCCTCCGCTTCGCAGTCGGCCTCCTCGATCTTCGACGGGCCCTCGGTGAAGGTGGCCGTGAAGAAGGGGCAGCCCGGGTTCAACACGCGCAGCGGTGAGGAGTACGAGTACGCGGGCTTCGAGACCGATCTGCTCAACTCGCTCGCCGACGAGATCCCGTTCAAGGAGTACGCGCAGGACATCCCCTCCTTGAAGCGCGAGGAGATCCTGCGCGACGAGGGAGCGGACCTGGTCATCGCGACCTACACCATCACCGAGGCGCGCGACGAGAAGGTCGACTTCACCGCTCCGTACATGAAGACGTACCAGGGCGTCCTGGTACGCAAGGACGAGGACCGGATCAAGAAGCTCGACGACCTCAAGGGGATGAAGGTCTGCAGCGCCTCCGGCTCCACCTCCGACCCCGGCAGCGTCGAGAGCGAGGAGGCCAAGGAGGCGATCAGGAACGGACTGGGCGTGGGTGTCGACCCCGGCCTCCGCAAGGACTACAAGACGTGCGTGAAGGAGCTGGCGAAGGGCAACTTCGACGCCGTCTGGACGGACAAGATCGTGCTGGAGGGCTTCGCGCACCAGGCGCCGTACGACAAGGACGTCAAGATGCTCGAGGACATCACGATCGGCCAGCGCCAGCTCTACGGCATCGGCCTGCGTGAGGGCCACGAGGCGGACTGCCGGAAGCTGAACAAGGCACTGAAGAAGTTCCTCGACACCCGGTGGCGCCTGACCTTCCAGCAGCACTTCCCGGCGCTCGCCGAGGGGGACTTCGAGCAGAAGTACAAGCCTTCGGACGCGGAGTTCGAGGACTACAGGGCGACTTCCTGCGGCGGGAGGTGACCGGCCCGGGGAGTCCGGCGGTCAGACGGTCCTGGCGGCCTTGTCGTCGTCGCGGCCGGTGCCCATGCGTGCCGCCAGCTCCGCAAGCCCCTGACGCGAGTTGACGCCGAGCTTTCGCATCGCCCGCGCGATGTGCTGCTCCACGGTCCGCGGGGAGAGGTGCAGCGTCGCGGCGATCTCGCGGTTGGTGAGCCCGGTGGCGGCCAGGTCGGCGACCTCCTCCTCGCGTGGGGACATACGTTCCGCGTACGAGGGCCGGCCCGGAGGGCGCCGCTGCGCCGCCGGGAGATGCGCGCGAAGCATCGCCCGTACGCGCGTGGCGTCCCAGACCGCACCGAGATCGGTCAACTGCTGGACGCAGGCGCTGAGTTCGCGTACGGCCTCGTCCACCTCGCTGCCCAGCAGCAGCGCACAACGGCCGGCGCACTCGGTCATGAGCGCCTGGGCGTAGGGGTGGGGGAGGCGGGAGTAGGCGTCGGCGGCCTCCCGGAAACCCTTCAGCGCCCCGCCGAGGTCTCCCTCCGACTCGGCGACGACGGCCCGGCACCACAGCAGGGCGGCCGACGCCGAAGGAGCGTCCCGCCCTTGCAGACCGGCGGCGAACTCCGCGACCAGATCACGCGCCGACTGCGGTGCCTTCGCACGCACATGGGCCTCCACAGCCCAGGGAGCGAGCTCGGCGCCCCATACCCACACACCCTTCCTGCCCAGCCACTCCCAGGCCGAAGTGGCGGCCGAGGAGGCGGACTCGACGTTCTGGCGGGCCAGCAGGAGGCGTATGCGCGCACCCGCCGCCGTGGCGGCGAGAGGAGCGGCTTCGGAAGTCTCCGGTGTGGCGTCACTTCGTGGCAGCCAGTTCTGCGCGGTCGCCCATTCGCCCTTCGCCAGAGCCAGCAGGGCGAGGACGACGCGTGCGTCGCCCGCGGTGCCCTCTTCGGCCACCAACCCCGTGCACCGTTCGGCGAGCCCGTCCCACCGGCCGGTCAGCCAGTCGCGGAAGAGAGCGGTGCCCCGGCCCACCCGTTCGAGGAAGGGCGCACCGCTCCGGGCGGCCAACTCGACGCCCTCCTGGAGCAGTTCGTCAGCGCGGCGGTAGTGGCCCAGGTACACGGCGCCGTTGGCGGTGTTGCACAGCCCTCGCGCCACCTGCTGCCGGTCCGCCCGGCCGGTGCACTTGCGCGGCAGTCCCCTCACGAGCCGCCAGGCCTCGGGATCACCGGCGTTCATCAGCACGGTGGCCCGGCAGGCGTCGACCGCCGTCCGTGCGGTGCCGTCCCGCGAGGCGGCGGCGGCCTCCTCCGCGCGCAGGAGCCACCGCAGGTTCTCCTCCAGGGAGGCACCGGGGAAGAAGGGATTGGCCAGAGCCGCCATCGCCCGCGCGGCGAGTGCGGGCTGCACCGCCAACTCGACGGCGGCACGGCGCAGTTCGGCACGCCCCTCGTCGAAACACCGCTTCTGGTTGTGCAGCAGCAGGCCGAGTTCGAGCCGTATCTCCCCGCGGGCCGTCGCGGGCAGCGTCGGGTCCTCGACGACTCTGCGCAGCACCTTGACCGTGCCCTCCGAGCGCAGCCCGAGCACGGCTCCACGCGCCAGCGTCAGAGCCAGCCGCCCCCGCTTCTCCGGCGGCAGACCGCCCACGCCCAGCACCTGTTCCAGCAGCGCCACGGCCGCCTCGTCCTCGCTGACGCTGCCGTCGCACTCGGCGACGCGTTCGGCGGCCCGCAGCCAGTCCGCCGTACGTCCGCCGCCGCGCCAGTGCTGTGCGATGCGCGCCCAGGACACCGGCTCGCGCACCGCCAGCATGGCCGCCGCCCTGTGGTGCATCCGCTCCCGCACGGGACCGGGCAACTCGTCGTAGACGACCGAGGCTTCGAGAGGAACGGCGAAGCCGTACCGCCCCTGCTCGGTCTCCCGCAGGCTCGAACACTCCAGTGCGGCGACCAGCGCCTCGTGCCCGCCGTCCTCGCACAGTCCCGCCACGGTCGAGAGCTCCTGCGCGCTCGCCGCCTCACCCAGCACGGCGGCCGCCCAGACGATGGGACGGTACTGGTCGGGCAGTGCCCCCGTCCGCTCGTGCACCGACTCGGCCAGCCGGACGGGCACCCCCGCCTCGTCGACGTCCCCGGCTCTGAAGTGCTCCCGGTCGCCTCCGGTGTCGCGCAGCGTGCGCAGCAGGTCGACGAGCACCTGCGGTATGCCGCCGGAGCGGCGGTGCAGCCGTGCCACGAAGTCCCGCGGGCACCGCTGCGCCCCCAGCAACTCGCCCGCCACACCGCGTACTTGCTGCTCGTCCAGGGGTTCCAGATCCCGCCGTGTCACCGACAGGTGCGCCGGGTAGTCCACGGCGCGCCCCAACGGCAGCCCGGCCCGTGCCAGTTGCCCGGGTCGGTAGGTCAGCACCGCCGCGAACCGCTCCGGCGGCTCCGCCAGCAGGCCGCGCAGCAGGCGGAGGCAGTGCTCGTCGGCGTGATGGACGTCCTCCGCGACCAGCAGTACGGGACGCACCGAGGCGAGTGAGGCCTCAAGGGCCTGGCAGGAGGCGGGGCCGACTCCCGCCGGCACGGCGTCCGTCGACGGATTCGCCCTCACGCGGCCCGCGGCAGCGGGGGAGTCAGGGCTGACCGGTCCCGCCACGGAGACCTTGCCCGAGGCCCGGAAGGAGGCGACCAGCCGTGTCACCGCCCTGGCCTGCGGCGACTCCAGAAGCTTCCGCACCAGCGTGCTCTTGCCCATGCCGGCGGCCCCGGAGACCAGCAACAGCGCGGGCTGCCTTCCCGCGTCGGCCACCGCGCACGCCAACTGCCGTTCCCACGCCCGCTCGCACACGTGTGGCCGCTCCTCGCACTCGCCACGAACTCCCCGTCGCACCGAGCCGTGTGGGAAGGACGCGCACACCACCGACCGCCGGTGCCCGCTGCTTATCACGTATCGGCGAGTACGGACAGAGGCCGCATCCTTCACGAGCCCGACCCGTCCCGGCCTGTCGGGGTACGGCCCCGAGGATTGCAGGGGGCCGTCCCGGAGATCCCCCCGAGGCCGCGCGTGGGCAGTTGAACTGCGGTCCGGCACCTGCCAGGTTCCTGATCACAGGGCGTTTGGTGACGATCGGGAAGGCAGGTGGCGAGCGATGCCGGAGGAGCCGGGAGTCCGGGAAGTGCGGCTCGGCATCCATGCCACGGCGCAGCAGGCGGAAGAGATCAAGGAACGCATCGTCCGGATGCTCTGCCCGGACCCTGAACACGCTCCTCCGTGCCCGGTCCCGTGGTCGGTCTCCCTTCTGGACCTGTCGGGTCCCGAGGACGCCGACGCCTACCCGGAGTTGGTGGAACAGGCCCGTATCGAGGGCCGCCGGAACCACTCCTAGGACACTCCGCGTCCGGCCCTGCCGCGCCCTCAACTCCGCGCGGGAGAGGGACCGTTCACGCCGGATTCAGGACTTCGCAAGATCCTTTCCGTCTCGGGAGGGATGCATGGCAAAGGCATCTGTCCTGGGAGTTGTCTGCTTCTCCCCTTATCAGCTGGATCAAAGTGACATTTCGTCCCCGCATTTGAAGTTTCCCTTTTTCAAGTCCGAAACAGAGTCTTGCGCGGACGGGAGAGACCGCCGAATACTCCACCCCAGCGCTTGTCAGGGACACGGCGGTTATGTCGTCGTGCCGCCCTGCTGCGCCCCTCGGGCCCCACCCCAAGGGCCCCCGTTCTCCTACTGGAGGAATCAGTGAGGATCACGCGCACTACCCCCCATCGCACCCTTGCGAGACGCGCGCGGCTCATAGCTGTAACGTCCGGCCTCGCGGCCGCCGCCGCCCTCGCCTTCCCGGCCGGCAGCGCCACCGCCGCCGAGCCGGCCCCGACGAAGTTCAGTGCCGCGGCCCTGAACGACGCGACGGACGCCCTGCGCACCGCCCACGTCGGCGGCGCCGCCTGGTATGTCGACAAGAAGGCCGACAAGGTCGTCCTCACGATCGACAAGACGGTCTCCAAGGCCGACCTGGCGAAGATCAAGAAGGAAGCCGGCAAGAACGCCGGTGCCCTCGAGATCAACCGGACGCCCGGCAAGTTCAGCAAGCTCATCGCCGGCGGCGAGGCCATCACCACCGGTGGCGCCCGCTGCTCGCTGGGCTTCAACGTGCAGGACGGCGCGGGGACCAAGTTCGCCCTGACCGCCGGTCACTGCACCAACATCGGCAGCTCCTGGAACATCGGCACCACGGCCGGCAGCAGCTTCCCCGGCAACGACTACGGCATCATCCAGCACTCCGACCCGGGTGCGGCTGACGGTCGGGTCTCCCTCTACAACGGCTCCTACCAGGAGATCACCGGTGCGGCCGACGCCTCCGTCGGTCAGTCCGTCCAGCGCAGCGGCAGCACCACCGGTGTGCACGGCGGCAGCGTGACCGGTGTGAACGCCACCGTCGACTACGGACCTGACGGAATCGTCACGGGCATGATCCAGACCAACGTCTGCGCCGAGCCCGGCGACAGCGGCGGCGCCCTCTTCTCCGGAGAGACCGCTCTGGGCATGACCTCCGGCGGCAGCGGCAACTGCTCCTCCGGCGGTGTGACCTTCTTCCAGCCGGTCACCGAGGCGCTGAGCGCCTACGGCGTGAGCATCATCTGAGCCCAGGGCTCTGCTGAGGTGTGGAAGTCGGCCTGTACGGCCCCCCGTTGGGGGTCGTGCAGGCCGACGTCGTGTGTGAGGGACGCGGCCGCACCGCAAAGGTCGCCGCTCCCGGCGATCTCGTGAGACCGTGCCACCCCGTGCTCCCCGGCGAAGAGGTACACGCATGGCACAGACAGTGGTCATCACCGGAGCCAGCGCCGGGATCGGCCGCGCGGCCGCCCGGATGTTCGCACTCCGCGGTGCGGACGTGGTGCTGCTCGCGCGCGGCCGTGCCGGTCTGGCCGCCGCGGCCGACGACGTGGAGGAACTCGGCGGCCGGGCGCTCGCGCTTCCGACCGATGTGGCCGACCACGCCCAGGTCGAGGCGGCGGCCGACGCCGCGGAGGAGACCTTCGGGCCCATCGACGTATGGGTCAACTCGGCGTTCGCCTCCGTCTTCTCCCCCTTCATGGAGATCGCTCCCGAGGAGTACGGACGGGTCACCGACGTGACGTACCTGGGTGTCGTGCACGGCACGCGAGCGGCGCTGAAGCGGATGGTGCCCCGGGACGCGGGAGCGATCGTGCAGGTCGGATCGGCCCTGAGCTACCGCTCCGTGCCGCTCCAGTCGGCGTACTGCGGGGCCAAGCACGCGGTCAACGGGTTCACCTCGAGCGTCCGCACGGAGCTGCGTCACCGGCGCAGCGGGGTCCACGTGACGACGGTGCAGATGCCCGCGGTCAACACCCCTCAGTTCTCCTGGGTGCTCTCGCGGCTTCCGCAGCATCCGCGGCCGGTGCCGCCGATCTACCAGCCGGAGGTGGCGGCCCGCGCCATCGTCCACGCGGCGGACCATCCACGCCGGAAGCAGTACTACGTGGGTGCCTCCACGGTGGCGACCATCTTCGCGGACAAGGTGGCACCCGCCCTGCTTGACCGCTACCTGGCCCGGAACGGCTTCGCCTCCCAGCAGGTCCCCGACGAGTTCTCCGCCGGCCGTACAAGCAACCTCTGGCACCCCGCGGACGGCGACGCGGGCGGCGACCACGGCGC
>NZ_JACBXA010000211.1 GCF_013870515.1 Streptomyces albidus (ex Kaewkla and Franco 2022)
CTGGTCCCTTCCGAGAGGCGGGCGGTTCAGCGCGGGGACGGAGCGAAGCGTTGTCAGCTGGGAGTCCGGGGTGTTCGCCAGGTGAACTTTCGTTCATAATCGATATGCGGGAGTCTCCGACCGCCCGGTGCCGGTGTCAACGGCTCTGGACGTCGCCGAACGTACGGCTCCGGCCGGCTTCCGTCTCGGAGCGGACTGTCCAAGGAGCAAGGGATGCAGGGGACGGCCCCCGGCCGGGAGCGGGCGGGCACCGAGGTCGTACGGCCACTGCAACGCGGTCTGACCGTCCTGCGCGCGATGTCGCGCCCCGGGCGGGAGAAGGCACGGCCCGGTGACCTCGTACACGCGACGGGCCTCGCCCGGTCCACGGTCGACCGGATCATCACCACCCTCGGCCGCATCGGCTATCTGCGCTTCGACGGGCAGGAGGTCGCGCTCGCGCCCCCTCTGATGGAGCTCGGCAACGCCTACCTCTCCGCCGGCGGGCTCTCGGACGCCCTCGCGGACCGGGTGGTGCAACTGGCCGACACCTTCGACGAGTCGGTCTCCCTGGCCGTCCCCGACGGGGCGGACGTACGGTTCATCGCACAGGCCACCCGCCGCAGGACCATGTCGCTGGCCTTCCGCATCGGAGACGCCCTGCCCGCCGAACGGTGCGCACCCGGCGCCCTGTTCGCGTCTGCCTGGGAGGAGTCCGGCTGGGGAGCCTGGCGGGCGCGCAGGGCCGCCGGCTCCGAGGAGGAGAACTTCCCACCGCTGCCGGCGAGTCACACCGCAGGCACGGGCACGGAAGCCGGCTTCCGCCGACGGTGCCGGCAGGCCGGCAAGGACGGCTGGTCACTGGACGACCAGCTGATCGAGCCGGGACTGATCGCGGTCAGCGTGCCCGTACGGGACCCGGCCGGCCGCGTCGCCTGCGCGCTGAGCGTCGTCAGCCATACGAGCAGGCACGATGCGGGGCAGCTCGCCGAACGGTTCCTGCCCCGGCTGCGAGAGGCGGCGGCCGGTATGGAGAGCGCCCTTGCCGCCGGGCACCAGCCGCAAGCCTCCGCCGCGACCGCTCCCGAAGCGCTGCAGGACGGGCGCGGGGCACCGGCCGGAAAAGGCGAGCTCGGCTCCGGCTTCCTCCAGTCGCTCGCCAGGGGGCTCTCCGTACTGCGCGCTCTCGGTGAAGCGCGTGACGAGGGTCTTCCGCTGTCCGCCCTCGCCACCGCGACAGGCCTGCCACGGGCCACGGCACGCAGGTCCCTGCTGACGCTGGAGGCGCTGGGCTACGTGCACTGCTCGGGTCGCCTCTTCCGTCCCCTTCCGCGCGTCCTGGAGCTGGGTTACGCGCATCTGAGCGGGCTCAGCTTCGCGGACCTCGTGCAACCGCACCTGCGGCAACTGGTGGACCGCGTGCACCAGTCGGCGTCCGTGACGGTCCTGGACGGCGAGGACATCCAGTACGTGGCGCGCGTGCACACCATCCGCATCATGAGCGTCAACATCACTCTCGGCACCCGTCTGCCCGCCTACGCCACAGCCATGGGACGGGTCCTGCTCGCCGGTCTGCCCGCCGTCGAACGCAGTCGAGTGGTCGCCCGCAGCGATCTGCGCGCGCTCACCCCGCACACCGTCACCTCGGCCGCCCCGCTCGCGGCCGTCCTCGACGAGGTCGCCTCGAAGGGGTACGCCGTCATCGACGAGGAACTCGAACCGGGCCTCCGCTCGGTCGCCGTCCCTCTGCGCGACGCGCACGGTCGCGTCGTCGCCGCCCTCAACGTCGCGCAGCACTCCGGCAGCGAGCCGGCCGAGGAGACGCGGAGCACCCTCCTTCCCCTGCTGCGCCTGACGGCCGCCGCCATCGAGCGCGATCTGCGCATCGCGGCACGGCATCACCGCATCAGGCTGCCGTGACGGATCGTCCGGTCTTTGCCGCTCGTCCGTCGCGGGGCCGGATTCCGGGGGCAATACGGTTCTGATCACTCCGACACGGCCGTGATGTCAATGACCTCCGCCGCCCTGAACGTCCATGATGTGAATGACCTTGAGGGCCTCTCAGCTGCGATGAAACCCACCGTCACGCTCGTCGGGGAGGCAAGGCGGGACGGACGCGGGACGGGACCGGCCGCCGGGCCACGATCGCCGCGGCATTTCGGAAAAGCCTTCTGATTCTCCCGGGGCCTTCCGGCCTTCGGAGGCACTTCAGCATTTCGGTTCCGGATAAGGGGACGCGACCATGTCGGACAAGTTTGTCGCCGCAATCGACCAGGGCACCACATCCAGCCGCTGCATCATCTTCAACCAGGACGGTGCCATCGTCGCCGTCGACCAGCGCGAGCACCGCCAGATCTTCCCGAAGCCGGGCTGGGTCGAGCACGACGCCACCGAGATCTGGGCCAAGGTGCAGGCGGTGGTCGCCGGGGCGATCGCCAAGGCCGGCCTGCGAGCGGACCAGCTGAGCGCCCTGGGCATCACCAACCAGCGCGAGACGACGGTGCTGTGGGACCGGGCGACCGGACAGCCCGTGCACAACGCCATCGTCTGGCAGGACACACGTACCGCCGCGCTGTGCAACGAACTGGGCGGCGCCGACGGCCAGGACCGCTTCCGCGACCGTACGGGGCTGCCGCTGGCCAGCTACTTCGCCGGTCCGAAGGTGGCGTGGCTGCTGGACAACGTCTCAGGGCTGAGGGCCCGCGCCAACGCGGGCGAGATCGCCTTCGGCACCATCGACTCGTGGCTCATCTGGAACCTCACCGGCGGGACGGACGGCGGAGTGCACGTCACCGACGTCACCAACGCCGGGCGCACCATGCTGATGAACCTGGAGACCCTCCAGTGGGACCAGTCGATCCTCGACGCCATGAACGTCCCCGCGTCGGTGCTTCCGGAGATCAGGTCCTCGGCGGAGGTGTACGGAACCGCCGTGGGCCAGCTCGCCGGCGTGCCCGTGGCCTCCGCGCTCGGCGACCAGCACGCGGCCCTGTTCGGCCAGACCTGCTACGACGTCGGCGAGGCGAAGAACACCTACGGGACCGGCTCCTTCCTGCTGCTCAACACCGGGGAGCGCCCGGTCGCCAGCAAGAACGGGCTGCTGACGACCATGGCCTACCAGCTGGGCGGTGAGCCCGCCTCGTACTGTCTCGAGGGCTCGATCGCGATCACCGGTGCGCTCGTCCAGTGGTTCCGCGACCAGCTCGGCATCATCCGTGAGGCCTCGGAGATCGAGACGCTGGCGGCGAGCGTCGACGACAACGGCGGCGCGTACATCGTCCCCGCGTTCTCCGGGCTGTTCGCGCCGTACTGGCGCTCGGACGCCCGCGGCGTCGTGGCGGGCCTGACCCGCTACGTCACCAAGGGGCACCTGGCGCGGGCCGTGCTGGAGGCGACCAGCTGGCAGACGCGTGAGGTCGTGGACGCCATGTACCAGGACTCCGGTGTGCACATCACCAGCCTCAAGGTCGACGGCGGCATGACCGCGAACAACCTGCTGATGCAGCATCAGTCGGACGTGCTCGGGGTTCCCGTGATCCGGCCGGTGGTCGCGGAGACGACCTGCCTGGGAGCCGCGTACGCCGCCGGGCTGGCGACGGGGGTCTGGTCCGACCTGGACGAGCTGAGCAGCCACTGGAAGAAGGACGCGGAGTGGACACCCCACATGGAAGAGGACGTCCGTGAGCGCGAGTACCACAACTGGCGCAAGGCGGTGAAGCGCAGCTTCGGCTGGCTGGAGGACGGCGACTGACGCAGGCCGTCCACGGCAGCACCGCGAGGCACACCTGAGCCCCGCTCCGCCCGATGTGCGCTCAGCGCGCGCTGGCGGGGCGGGGTTCCGCTTCCTGTGAGGCCGGAGTGGCACGGCGCAGGGCGTGCTCGACGACCGAGACCAGTACGTCGCGCACAGACTCCCGGCGCCGCGCGTCGCACACCATGACGGGCACCTCCGCGTCGAGGTCGAGAGCGTCGCGGATGGCCTCTGCCGGGTACAGCTCGGCATCGTCGAAGTGGTTGACGGCGACCGTGAAGGGGATGCGGCGGCGTTCGAAGTAGTCGATCCCCGCGAAGCTGTCCTCCAGCCGCCGGGTGTCGACGAGCACGACCGCGCCGAGAGCGCCCTGCGCCAGCTCGTCCCACAGGAACCAGAAGCGGTCCTGACCGGGCGTGCCGAACAGGTACAGCACCAGGCCGTCGTTGATGGTGATGCGGCCGAAGTCCATGGCGACGGTGGTGGTGGTCTTGGCCTCCACCCCCGCGGTGTCGTCCACCGGGCGGCCTGCCTCGGTGAGTGTCTCCTCGGTGCGCAGCGGTTTGATCTCGCTGACCGCTCCGACGAGCGTCGTCTTGCCGACGCCGAAGCCCCCCGCCACCAGGATCTTCAGCGTCACCGGTTCGGCGGGCGACGCCGTGCCGGCGCCGCGCTTAGAGCGCCCGAAGACCATCGATTACCTCTCTGAGAATGCTTTCGTCCGGCAGTTCCGCCGGAGGTACGGGGCGGCTGACGCGGACCCAGTCCGCGTCGATGAGGTCCCCGATGAGGACACGCACGACTCCGACCGGGAGGTCGAGTTCCGCGGCGAGTTCGGCGACGGACTGGGGGGAGCGGCGGCAGCTCGTGACGATGTCGATGTGCTCGGGGGCCAGGGTGCTGTCCGCGTGCAGATCGGCGTTGTGGTGGAAGCCGCCGCCGTCGGTGTCGCCGACAGCGTGCCCGACACCATGCCCCGCGCCGATCCCGCTCTCCCCGGGTTTCGCATCCCCTTCACCGTCCGCGCTCTGGGCGATCACCAGCGCGATGAGGTCGAGACGTGCCTCATCGGAGCTGCTGCGGGTGCGGCCGCGCGTCATGGCGTACGGCCGCACCACAGGCCCTGCGGCGTCGTCGAACCAGCGGTCCGTCATCACTTGAGTCCTGTCAGATCCCGTCAGCTGCCACTGGGGTGGCTGGGTGGACCCGACCGGGGGGCGGTGCCCAGGTGCGCACCGACCCGCTTGACCAGGAGCGTCATCTCGTAGGCGATCAGACCGACGTCGGCGTCGGCGTCGGCCAGGACGGCGAGGCAACTGCCGTCACCGGCAGCCGTGACGAAGAGGAAGGCGTCCTCCAGCTCCACCACCGTCTGCCGTACGCCGCCGACATCGAAGTGCCGGCCGACGCCCTTGGCGAGGCTGTGGAAGCCGGAAGCCACGGCGGCCAGGTGCTCGCCGTCCTCCCGTGTCAGCTCCTGCGAAGCGCCTCGTGCCAGTCCGTCGCCGGAGAGCACGAGCGCCTTGCTTATGCTGCCGACGCGTTGGACCAACTCGTCCAGGAGCCAGTTGAGTTCACCGCTTCCCGGGGCTGTGTTCGCTGTGGCTTTCGGTGCGGTCATCGACCGTCCCCCTCCGGTGTCGTTCCTGGTGCTGACTCCGCCGCCTCGTCCGCCGAGGCGTTGGCGTTGCGGCCTCGCTGCCAGCCGCGCTGGAGCGATGCCATCCGGCTGCGTACCTGATCCGCGTCCCGGTCGGTCAAGTCCTGCTTCCTCGGGGCGCGTTCGCCGCGTGTGGATTCGCCCTCGCCCGAGTCCCGTTTGAGCTGGGGTGCCAGGCTGGCTTGCCGGACGCGGCGCGGCAGACCGCCGACCGTACCGGATTGTGCAGCTCCGGTGGGTGCCGACGGCGCGGAATCCGTTTCGGAGGAGCTGTCGGTGCGAGACACCGTGTCCTCGTTCTCCTCCGTACGCGAATCCGGGGCCTCGTGGCGGGCGCGTTCGCCGTTGTCGACGGTGCGGCCGTGATCGGAGACGAGTACGGGCGTCTGCGGGCGCCGGCGCGGCAGCGGTGCGAGCCCGCCCGTCTGGTCGCCGTCGGTCGCGCGCCGTGAGGAGTGGGCCTCGTCACGGGCCTGTTGATGCTGCTCGGCTCCGGACCTCGCACTCGTCGTCGACGGACTGTCCACGCGCCGTACCGGGCCGCCACGGGAGACGCCCGGCCCTGCCCGGCCGGCGTGCTTGTCCCTCTCGGCGGGCCAGGGCTCGTTCGTGTGGCCGTTGCTGTGAATGTCTCCGTCTGTGTCCGGCTCGCTGTGCCGGCGACCGCCGTTCTCCAACTCGGCCAGCGGCGCCTCGAGTTCGACGGGGCCGTCGAGGGCGAGGCGCTGCCTGCCCGCTCCCCCGTCCAGCGCGGCGCTGGGTCCGCGGGTGAGGGCGTCCAGACGCGATCCCGCGATCCCCTTGCCCGGACGGTCCGGTGCTCCCCGGTCGTCGTCGGAGTCGGAGGTCTCGGTGAGGATCCGCCCGGGGACGAGGACCACGGCCGTGGTGCCGCCGTACGGTGAGGGCTGGAGCGAGACCCTCACGCCCTGACGCTGCGCGAGCCGCGAGACGACGAACAGGCCGAGCCGGTCGGTGTCGGAGAGTTCGAACTCGGGTGTCTCGGCGAGCCGGAGGTTTGCCTCGAGGAGCTGGTCGGCTGCCAGCCCCAGACCGCGGTCGTGGATCTCCAGGGTGTAGCCGTTGGCGACGCGCTCGCCGAGGACCTGCACCGCCGTGTGAGGCGGCGAGAACACGGTGGCGTTCTCCAGGAGTTCGGCGATGAGGTGCGTGAGGTCGGCGACGGAACCGCCGTCGACCGCCAGGCGCGGCAGGCGCCGCACCTCGATCCGCTCGTAGTCCTCGACCTCGGCGACGGCTGCCCGCACGACGTCCATCAACTGCACCGGCTTGCGCCACTGCCGGGAGGGAGCGGCGCCGGAGAGAATGACGAGGCCCTCCGCGTGGCGGCGCATGCGGGTCGTGAGGTGGTCGAGCCGGAAGAGGTCGGCCAGCTCGTCGGAGTCCTCGGTCCGCCGCTCCATGTGGTCGAGGAGGGTGAGCTGGCGGTGCAGCAGAACCTGGTTGCGGCGGGCGAGGTTGACGAACACGTCGGAGACGCCGCGGCGCATGCCCGCCTGCTTGACGGCCGCTTCGACCGCAGCGCGCTGGAGGGTGTTGACCGCCTGACCGACCTGCCCGGCCTCGTCCTGCGGGTAGTCCAGCTTCGGCGCCTCGGTCTCGATGTCGACCGCCTCGCCCGCGGCGAGGCGCCGCATGACGCTCGGCAGCCGTACGCCTGCTGCCTCTTGGGCTTCCCGACGCAGGTTGCGAAGGTCCCGTACGAGGCTGCGGCCGACGCGGAACGAGATGATGACCGAGGCGAGCACGGCGGCGGCACCGAGCACTCCGGCGGCGCCCGCCTGGATGAGCACCCTGGTGGCGGCGGGCTGCACACGCTGCTCGTAGCGGTCGCCGGCCTCGAAGTTCATCCGCTCCAGGTCGGTGAGAACCGTGGAGGTCGCCGACGACCAGCGTTCCGCGTTGACGACGTCGTCGCTGCCCTTGCTGCCCGCCGCGATGATGGCGTCCTCATAGCTGCGCAGCGTGCGGCCGTCGGTTCCGTTCCAGTACGCGTCGAAGTACTGCCGCTCCTCGGCGGGGAGTTCGGAGAGGGTGGTGTCGTAGGTGAGGTTGCGCTCGGCCACCCGGTCGGAGAAGGCACGCCGGTCGCCCTTGGTCATCTCGCCCGAGGCGATCGCGGCACCCATCAACGCGTCCTCACGGGCGAGGTATTCGCGAGCCCTCATGAGGCCTACGAGGGCACGGCCCTGCTTGTCCAGGTCGACGTCGTTGAGTCCGCCCAGCGCGCTGAGGAACGCGTAGCAGGGGTCGATGAGTTCGTTGTACGCCTGGAACGCGCCGCCGCGCGTCAGTGTGTTCTCCTCCGCCTGCGCGCGGACCTTCTTCAGGCCCTCGAACTTCTCGAGCATCGCGTCGAGCCGGGCGTAGGCGCTGTCGGTCAGGCTCGAACGCACCCCGGCGTCACGGGCGTTGGAACGCAGCGTGCTGATCTGCTCGTCGGTGTCCCGCTGTTGCTTCTTCAGCTGGGAAAGCGCCTCGGAGCCCCGCGGGTCGGCGAGGTAGACCATGAGCTGCCGCCGCTCGCGCTCGACCGCCTGGGCGGCGTCCTGCGCAGGGTCGCCCACCTGGTCGACTGTGTTGACGACGCTGAGCAGTTCCTGTGCCTGACGGCCGGTGAGGTACGTGGCGAATGCCCATATGGACAGCAGGGACAGCAGCGGCACCAGCAACAGCACCACGATCTTCCGGCGGATTGACCTACCGCGAAAGCGCATGGCCTCCCCTAGTCAACCCCCTGCGCTCGGGGGCGAGTTTCGACAGCAAACGGCGTGAGCCTACTACTCACGGGTGACCTAGTCGTAGATGTGTCCGGGCGTGAAACCGACCGCCCAGGGCGCCTCATCCTGAGATGTCCAGCGATGCCCCAACCGGGATTCCGGTTTGTGGCGCGGCACACGCGCATGGAAACGTGTGGGAGTTGGTGAGGGGGGAGTGAAGGAGCCATGTACACAAAGCCTCGGTTGCCTGATCCGGTGCGTACAGCCGCGGTGCGCGCGCTCGTCATAGTCGCCGTCACGCTCGTGCAGTTGATGATCGCCGTGCTGTGCTCGCTGGCAGCCGTGTGGCTCGCCTTCCCGATGGTGATCTCCACGGTCGCCAGCACCATCGTGGCGACCTGGGCCGTGCTTGACGTATGGGTGACCCGGCAGGTGTGGAGGCAGCGGCACGGGGTCCTCTCCGAACCGAGCAGCGCCGCCCGCACCCGCCCCCGCGTGGTGAGACAGAGACAGGAGCACGAGGACAGACCCGTCTGAACGCGGAGCGGGAGAGCCCGGGCTCCCGGGAGCCCGCCCCGCCGCGTCAGGGCTCGTCGCGCGGTTCCGCCTGCGCCGGAACGCGGGGCTCCCCGTCGGCCTGCTCCGGCCTGCGGAACATCCGCGTGGCCGTGATCTCGCCGTGGACCGTCTCACCGCCCGGGTCCTGATGAGGGAGACCCGGCCGCAGATGCTCCTCGACGCTGATGTACTTCAGCCCGGCCCGCAGGTCGGCGTCGTTGCGCAGACGGATCACGAGGGGGAACTCGGCGAGCGCCGTGGTGTCGAACAGCCCCGTGGTGTAGAGCAGTTGGACTCCCAGGGCGTCGGCGACGGCCCGCTGCAACTCCAGCAGATACGTCGCGTTGGCGCGGCCGATGGGGTTGTCGAGGAAGAGCGTGCCCGCGTGCCGGTGCCTGTCGTGGCCGCGGTCGTTGCTGCGCAGCGCCGCCATGGTGCAGTAGAGCGCGATGGCGGCGGTCAGCAGCTGACCGCCGGAGAAGACGTCTCCCATCTGGCCGACGGGCACACGCTCCGCCCGCAGCACGGCGTCCGGCTTGAGGATCTCCACGGACACGCCGCGCGGCTGAAGGGCGGCGTGAACTCCCCTCAGCAGCAACGACATCCCGTCACGGCGCAGGTCGGAGTTCTTACGGACGGCGGCGCGGGTGGCCTCGTCGATCACCTCGCCCAGGCGCTCCGACAGCGTGCCCTGGTCCGGGTCCTCGAAGCGGATGCGCAGGAACTCCTGCCCCGACCACTCCCCCAGCCCTCCCGGCAAGTGCGAGAGGCGCTGGGCGGAGCGGAGCGTGGCCAGGGAGGACTCCACGAGCCCGCGGAGCCGGTCCACGATGCTGTCCCGGTTGCGCTCCAGCTGCTCCAACTCGTCTGTCAGCACCCGGAGTCGGGGCGCGAAGGCGTCTGCCCAGGCCACGGCGTGCTCGGGCAGGGAAGCGGCGGGGAGTTCACGGATCTGCTGCCGGGCGGGGGTGCGCACCTGCTCGTAGCGTGAGGAGTTGGCGTGCCGTACGAGCACGTCGCAGGCCTCCCGCACGGACTGCTCGGTGGCGGACAGGTCGCCGGCGCAGCCACGGAGCGAACGGCGCGACTCGGCCGCGGCCTGACGGGCGTCCGCGGGCGTGCCCGGGTAGGGCTCGGGAGCATCCTCACCTTCCTGCGGTGCGCACGTCTGCGGGTCACGCAGGAGATCGCGGAGCATGGCGGCGGTCTCGTCGAATCCGTCGGCGGCCTCCTGGGCACTGCGGTGGGAGCGCAGCAGGTCGGAGTGCGCGGCGCGCGCGGCTTCCAATTCGTCGCTGTGTGCGGCCAGTTCGGTGTTGGCCGTACGCAGGAGGCTCTGCGCCTGCTCGACGTCGGCGGGCTCGCGCTCACCGGGCAGTTCGGTGTGGGCGTCGCCGTCGGCCGGCGCCAGGCGCTCCGCTTCTCCGCGCAGCCTGCCCAGCTGCTCGCTCGCTCCGGCCGCCCTGGACTCCAGCATCTGGACCAGCGACTCGGCACGTGAGGCGGCGGCCTGGCGTGCGGGGCCGTCCGCGCCGTCGGGACCCTCCAGGAGTTGAGCGGCGCGGGTGCGGACCTTGTTGGTGAGCCGGTCGAGGGTGGCGAGGGCGGCCGACTCGTCGCCCTCGGCGCGGGCCTGCTCGGCGCGCAGGTCGGCCCCGACACCGACTTTCTCGTAGAGCTGGGACGCGGAGCGGTAGGCCTCGCGCAGCGCGGGCAGCGACTCCCCCGGGGGCTCGGCGCTCTCGT
>NZ_JACBXA010000212.1 GCF_013870515.1 Streptomyces albidus (ex Kaewkla and Franco 2022)
ATCGCGGACGGCCAGGGCGCGATGACGCCGGGCGAGTTGACCTTCGAGGTGAACCGGCGGCTGCTGGCCGGCATCGAGCTGGTGAGCGAGGAGGAGATCCTGGCCGCGATGCGGTTCGCCTTCGAGCGGCTGAAGATCGTGGTCGAGCCGAGCGGCGCGTCAGGGCTGGCCGCGCTGCTGGCGGGCCGCCTCGATCCGGTGCCTGCGCGCGTCGGGATCATCGTCTCCGGCGGGAACATCGGGATGCGCCGGTTCCTGGACCTGATGGAGGACGGCGGCCGGGGCTGACGCCTCCCGGCATGAAGTGGCCCGGCGGCTACGTGAGTTGACCGCGATCGAGCGGACGGCGCCCTCCGAGATGGAGAACGGCCGGTACCCAGGCAGGTGGTACCGGCCGTTCCCGTTCGACGCGCCGCCACGGGTGCTGGAGGCCGAGCGGTCACCCGTGGCGGCGGTGGCTCCGGGCCTGCCGTCAGTCGACGCAGCCGGCCGCGGCCCTGCGCTGCTGGATCAGGTCGATGACGGCCTGCCGGTTGGCGATCCGGGCCTCCGACTGGGCGTCGGGGGCGGCCTGCTGGGCCGCTATGAAGTTCTGGTTGTTCGCGAGGGCCTGGTCGAGTCCTGCACAGGCCTCGCCCGCCTGGCTGGTGGTCACGGTGACCGCGCCGATCCCCGCCGCCATGACGACTGCTCCGATACCGGCGACGACCTTGTGCTTACGGCTGATTTTCCGCTTCCGGGACATCACTGCTCCAGTTCTGAAGAGGAACGGACTGTGCCCCCACACAGCTCTGAAGGTACGTACCTGAAACGGCAGTTGCGGAGTTGTTATCAAGGCTGAGCAAGGAACTTGACGCGGCTTCCGGAGCCGAGGTGATCGAGGAAGTCCCGCTGCCCGCAAGGTGATTCGCGTCGCCATCGGGCGCGCGACTCAGCTGCATCCGGACGCCCTGACGGGCCGCCCTCTCAGACCCGCCGCTTCGGCACCGGCACCCGCACCAGGTCCTCGGCGACCGTCAACTCCCCCTCGAATCCCGCCTCCCGGGCCTGGCGGGCGAAGAGCGAGGCGTCGGTGTAGCGCTGCGAGAAGTGCGTGAGGACGAGGCTCCGTACGCCCGCGCGCGCCGCGACCGAGCCCGCCTGTCCAGCGGTGAGGTGGCCGTACTCCTCGGCGAGCGCGGCGTCCTCGTCCAGGAACGTGGCTTCGACGACCAGCAGATCGCAGTCCTCCGCGAGGGCGTGCACCCCGTCGCACATGCGGGTGTCCATGATGAAGGCGAAGCTCTGCCCGCGCCGGGGCTCACTGACGTCTTCCAGGTGTACGCCGCTCAGTTCGCCCGCGTGCTGGAGGCGGGAGATGTCGGGGCCGCGGATGCCGCGGGCGGCGAGCCGCTCCGGCACCATGCGGCGCGAGTCGGGCTCGACGAGCCGGTAGCCGTACGTGTCGACGGGGTGGGACAGGGGCTGCGCCCAGAGAGTGAAGGGCGGAGCGTCTCCCTGCGCACCGGGGTCGGCACCGGCTGCGGTCAATTCGCCTGCGCCGGTGACGGGTTGCTCCCGCAGCTGCACCGTCTCCCGGTACGCCGTCGCGTAACGGAGCCGCTCGAAGAAGTGCTGCCCGCTCGCCGGGTAGTGCGCCGTGACCGGGTGCGGCACGCGGTCCAGGTTGATGCGCTGGATGACGCCGGCCAGGCCCAGCGAGTGGTCGCCGTGGAAGTGCGTCACGCAGATCCGCGTCAGGTCGTGCGCGGACACTCCGGCCCGCAGCATCTGGCGCTGGGTGCCCTCGCCGGGATCGAAGAGGATGCCGTGGCCGTCCCAGAGCAACACGTAGCCGTTGTGGTTGCGGGCCCGCGTGGGCACCTGACTCGCGGTGCCCAGCACGACCAGTTCACGTACGGACATCTTCGGCGAACGGGCTCAGCCGGGGGGCCAGTTGAGGCCTCGGCCGCCCAGCACGTGGGCGTGCGCGTGGAAGACCGTCTGGCCCGCGCCCGCACCCGTGTTGAAGACGATGCGGTACCCGGTGCCGGGGCCGGTCTCCGACGGGACGATCTTCTCCTGGTCGGCGACCTCGCCCGCCACGACCAGCACGTCGGCGGCGAGCGCTGGCTCCGCGGCGGCGAGCGAGACGACGTCGGGATAGTGCGCCTTGGGGATGACGAGGACGTGCGTGGGCGCCTGGGGGTTGATGTCACGGAAGGCGACCATCGTCTCCGTCTCCCTGACGACCGTCGCCGGGACGTCTCCCGCCACGATCTTGCAGAACAGGCAGTCCGCCTGCGGTTCTCCAGCCATGCAGGGGATGCTACCTGTGCACCCCCGGAGCCGGACCCGCGCGAACCGCTGCCGACAGGTCGCGACGGCACGGGAGCCGGACGGGTACTGGACTGCGTGCGCACGGTGTTCTTGATCCGTGCTTAAGCACTGCTACGTGGACCGGCGGCGCACGGCAGGGAAGAGTGCGGGAGGGCCCGCAGGCCCCGAACCCCCTTGGAGAGTGCCGTCGTGGAACCCCAGCCGCCCCCTTCCCGGAACGACAGGTCCGAGCACGCCATGACCGCCATGGACGTGCTGACCACCACCCGGTCCGTGCGCCGTCGCCTCGACCTGGACCGGCCGGTCGCCCTGGAGACGGTGCGGGAATGTCTGGAGATCGCGCTCCAGGCCCCGAGCGGCTCCAACGCGCAGCGCTGGCAGTTCGTGGTCGTCACCGACGCCGAGCGGCGCGCGGCCATCGGGGAGATCTACAACAGGGCGTGCGAGGCGTACCTGGAGTCGTCGTCGGCCGCGGGAAAGCTGTTCGCCGAGGATCCGGAGCGCTCGAAGGTGCAGCAGCGCGTGCACGACAGCGTCCGCCACCTCGCGGGGAACATGGGCAGGGTGCCCGTCCTGGTCGTCCCCTGCATCGAACTCCCGCAGGCCGAGCTGCCCTCCGGCAACCAGGCCGGCCTCTGGGGCTCGCTCCTTCCGGCGGCCTGGAGTTACATGCTGGCCGCCCGTACGCGGGGTCTCGGCACCGCATGGACGACGCTGCACCTGGCGCACGAGCGCGAGGCCGCCGAAGTCCTCGGCCTCCCCGACAACGTGCACCAGGGTGCGCTGATCCCGACGGCTCACACGATCGGGACCTCGTTCCGGCCGGCCAAGCGCGAGCCCGTCGAGAACGTGCTGCACGTGAACGGCTGGCAGGGAGGCCGGGAGTGAGCCGGACGCCGGTCGCGAGGCGCGCCTCTGGCGGAGACGGCTGACGCGCCTCTGAAGCCCGCCCCCTGTCGCCGAACCGGTCGTGGTGCCTCAGGACCAGCGTCCGGTACGGCCCAGCAGGAGCGCCGTCGCCGCCGTACCCGCCGTGGACGTGCGCAGCACGCTCGGGCCCAGCCGGCAGGGCCTCGCGCCCGCGTCGGTGAAGGCGGTCAACTCCTCCGGGGAGACGCCGCCTTCGGGCCCCACGACCAGCACGATGCCGCCGTCCTCAGGCAGTTGGGCGGTGGCGAGAGGAACGCTCCCCTCCTCGTGCAGGACGACGCCCATCGCCGCGCCGCGCAGCAGCTCAGAGACCTGCGCGGTCGTGGCGGGCTCCGCGACCTCCGGGAAGCGGAGGCGTCGCGCCTGCTTGCCCGCCTCCCGCGCCGTGGAGCGCCACTTGGCCAGCGACTTCAGTCCGCGTTCGCCCTTCCACAGCGTCACGCAGCGGGAAGCGGCCCAGGGCACCACGGCGTCCACGCCGGTCTCGGTCATGGTCTCCACGGCCAGCTCGCCGCGGTCGCCCTTGGGGAGCGCCTGCACGACGGTGATGCGCGGCTGCGGAGGTGCCTCCGTCCGTACGGACGTGACGGCCACCTCCAGGCGGTCCTTGCCGGAGACGGAAGCCACCGTGCCCGTGAGGCCTGTCCCCTCGCCGTCCGTGAGGACGACCTCCTCGCCGGGACGCAGCCTTCGTACGGAGACGGCGTGCCGCCCCTCGGGCCCCTCCAGCACCACGGTGCCGCTCTCCGACCGTGCCGGGCCCGCAAGTTGGTCGTGGTCGGCCAGGAAGACGGGAGCCGTCACGCCACACCGCGCTTCGCCATGCTCTCGCGGGCCACCGACAACTCGGCGATCAGCACGTCCATCAGCTGTCCGGCGGGCAGATCACGCGCGAGCCGGTATCCCTGTCCGGCCCACAGGGCCATGCCCTGAGGATCCTGTGCCTTGGCGGCCGCCTTGCGCACTTCGGCGGTGAGGTGGTGCACGTGGGGGTACGCGGCGGGCGCGTATCTGCCGTGCTCGCGCAGGAAGCGGTTGACCAGTGCGCGCGCGGGCCGGCCCGAGAAGGCCCGCGTGAACTCCGTGCGGTTGAAGAGGGGGTTGGTCAAGGCCGCCTTGTGCGCCGGGTGCGCTCCCGACTCGGGGCACACCAGGAACGCGGTGCCCAACTGCGCTGCGCTCGCACCCGCGGCCAGCACCGCTGCGATCTGCTTGCCGCGCATCACGCCGCCGGCAGCGATCACGGGCAGCCCCACGGCCTCCTTGACCTGGGTCACCAGGGACAGCAGCCCGAGCCCGCTGCCGGTGCCGTCAGCCTGAGGATCGTCGCGGTGCGTGCCCTGGTGGCCGCCCGCTTCGATGCCCTGCACGCACACGGCGTCGGCTCCGGACCACTCCGCGACCTGTGCCTCGGAGACCGACGTGACGGTGACGACCGTGTACGTCCTGCGCTTCCTGAACTGGTCGAGGACGCCGCGCGTGGGGCATCCGAACGTGAAGGAGACGAGGGGGACCGGGTCGTCGAAGAGTATGGCGAGCTTGGCGTCGTACGCGTCGTCCGTGGCGTGGTCGGTGTCGCCCAGCTCCGTCTCGTACCACGTCGCCTCGCCTGCGAGCTGTGCGCGGTAGGCCTCGAGTGATCCCGAGTCGGCGTTGTCGGGCTGCGGCATGAACAGGTTGACGCCGAAGGCCCGTTGGGTGAGCCCGCGCAGCTGCTTGATGTCCTCGTACATCGCCTCCGGCGTCTTGTAGCCGGCTGCCAGGAAACCCAGGCCGCCCGCTTCGCTGACGATCCCGGCGAGCTCCGGACAAGAAGCGCCTCCCGCCATGGGGGCCTGCACTATCGGATGCTCCGCGATCTCGGAGAGCGTGGGCGACAGGGAGGACATGAGCTCATCCTGTCACGGGGTGCCGCCCGCCACCGCCGGGCCCGCCCCGCACGTGGGCGGGCGGACCCGGGAAGGTGTGAACACGTCGTGCCAGAGGGTCCGGCATGTGGCCGGAAGCCGCGAATCCGGCTGAATCAGCGGCCGTTGAAGGCGTCCTTGAGCCGTGAGAACAGCCCCTGCTGCCCGGGCTGGAACTGTCCGGTCGGACGCTCCTCACCGCGCAGCTTCGCCAGCCGGCGCATCAGCTCCTCCTGCTCCGGCTCCAGATTGCTCGGCGTCATCACTTCGACGTGGACGATCAGTTGCCCGCGGCCGCCGCCACGCAGGTGCGTGATGCCGCGCTCGTGCAGCGGGATCGACTGCCCGGACTGCGTGCCCGGACGGATGTCGACCTCCTCCATGCCGTCCAGCGTCTCCAGCGGCACCTTCGTGCCGAGAGCCGCCGCCGTCATCGGGATGGTCACCGTGCAGTGCAGGTCGTCCCCGCGGCGCTGGAACGTGGGGTGGGAGGTCTCGTGGATCTCCACGTACAGGTCGCCGGCGGGGCCGCCGCCCGGGCCGACCTCTCCCTCACCCGCGAGCTGGATGCGCGTGCCGTTGTCGACGCCGGCGGGGATCTTGACCGTCAGGCTGCGGCGGGAGCGGATGCGGCCGTCGCCCGCGCACTCGGGGCAGGGGGTCGGCACGACCGTGCCGAAGCCCTGGCACTGCGGACAGGGGCGCGAGGTCATGACCTGGCCCAGGAAGGACCGCGTCACCTGGGAGACCTCTCCCCTGCCGCGGCACATGTCACAGGTCTGCGCGGAGGTGCCGGGAGCGGCACCCTCGCCGTTGCAGGTGTTGCAGACGACGGCGGTGTCGACCTGGATGTCCTTCGTGGTGCCGAAGGCCGACTCCTCGAGGTCGATGTCGAGCCGGATCATGGCGTCCTGGCCGCGGCGCGTGCGCGACCTCGGACCGCGCTGCGAGGCGGTGCCGAAGAAGGCGTCCATGATGTCGGAGAAGTTGCCGAAGCCGCCCGCTCCGCCGAAGCCGCCGCCACCGCCGCCGGCTCCGCCCGTCGGGTCGCCGCCGAGGTCGTAGACCTGCTTCTTCTGCGGGTCCGAAAGGATCTCGTAAGCGGTGTTGATCTCCTTGAACCGCTCCTGGGTCTTCGGATCCGGGTTGACGTCCGGGTGCAGCTCGCGCGCAAGCCTGCGGAAGGCCTTCTTGATCTCGTCCTGCGAGGCGTCGCGCTGCACGCCGAGGACCGCGTAGTAGTCCGCCGCCACTTACGACTCCGCGAGGATCTGTCCGACGTACCGTGCCACTGCGCGTACAGCTCCCATCGTTCCGGGGTAGTCCATGCGGGTCGGTCCGACCACGCCGAGCTTGGCTACTGCCTCGTCGCCCGAACCGTAGCCGACCGACACGACCGACGTGGAACTAAGCCCTTCATGAGCATTCTCATGCCCGATTCGTACCGTCATGCCCGGGTCCTTGGCTTCCCCGAGCAGCTTCAGCAGGACGACCTGCTCCTCCAACGCCTCCAGCACGGGCCGGATGGTCAGCGGGAAGTCGTGCCCGAAGCGGGTGAGGTTGGAGGTGCCGCCGATGATCAGCCGCTCCTCGGTCTCCTCGACCAGCGTCTCCAGCAGGGTGGCCAGCACCGTCGAGACGGTGCCGCGGTCGTCGCCTTCGAACGACTCCGGCAGGTCCTGCACCAGGGACGGGACCTCGGTGAAGCGCTGGCCGACGACGCGGCTGTTCAGCCTGGCACGCAGATCCGCCAGGGACGAGTCGCTGATGGGCCCCGGGCAGTCGATCAGCCGCTGCTCGACACGGCCGGTGTCGGTGATCAGCACCAGCATCAACCGCGCAGGCGCGAGCGAGAGCAACTCCACGTGACGCACCGTCGAGCGGGTCAGCGACGGATACTGCACGACGGCGACCTGACGCGTCAGCTGTGCGAGCAGGCGCACCGTGCGGCCGACCACGTCGTCCAGGTCGACGGCGGCCTCCAGGAAGTTCTGGATGGCCCGGCGCTCCGGCGAGGAGAGCGGCTTGACTCCCGCGAGCTTGTCGACGAAGAGGCGGTAGCCCTTGTCGGTGGGGATGCGCCCGGCACTGGTGTGCGGCTGGGCGATGTATCCCTCGTCCTCCAGCACGGCCATGTCGTTGCGCACGGTGGCCGGGGACACCTGGAGGTTGTGCCGCTCGGTCAAGGCCTTGGAGCCGACGGGCTCCTCCGTGCCGACGTAGTCCTGGACGATGGCGCGCAGCACTTCGAGCCTGCGTTCACTGAGCACCGCGCACACCTCCCGTCCGGCCTTACCCCGGCTTGCACCTCAGGGGTCCCGGGCGCATCCCGGTCCCCCGGCGTCTCCTGCGTCCCTGGCACTCTCACCGACGGAGTGCCAGAACCCCTGGGCCAGTGTACGGCCGGTCACCGTGGCCGGGGCAAGGGCCGCCCGACTGACCGTACCGCGAGCGCGCACAGAGAGAGCTCCCGATAGCGTCGCCGCATGGCCGGACACGGGGAAGAGGCGGGGACGCACACGGCTGAAGAGCGCCCTGCGGGTGGCTGGGAGCAGCTCGCAACGGGTGTGGTCCGGCGCAGACTCCCGCAGTGGGACGCGACCGTGGGGGCGGTGCGGGGCACGTCGGGTGTGCTGGTGGTGGACGCCGGGGCGAGCCTGGAGGAGGGCGCCCGCATCCGCGAGGAGCTGCACGGCCTGTTCGGGCTGCCGGTGACACAAGTGGTGCTCACCCACCCGCACTTCGACCACGTCCTCGGAGCCGCCTCCTTCACCGGTGCTCAGGTCTACGGGCCGAGTGGCTTGGACGGGCATCTCGCGGGCGCACGCGAGGAGTTGCGGCGGGACGCGGTCCGGCACGGCCTGCCGGCGGATGCCGCCGCCGAATCGGCGGAGGCGCTGGCGGCTCCGGGGCACACGGTCGACGGCGAACTCACGCTGAGCGCTGCCGGGCGGCAGGTGGTGCTGGTGAACCTGGGCACCGCGCACAGCCCGCACGATCTGGCGGTGGTGGTGCGGGCCGCGGACGACGCCTCGGGTGAGACCGGCGGCTCGGGCGGTCGCACGGTCGTCTTCTGCGGCGATCTGGTCGAGGAGTCCGGTGAACCGCAGGCGGGCCCGGACGCCTCGCCCGCGATGTGGCCTGGCGCGATGGACCGGCTGCTGGAGCTGGGCGGCGAGGAGGCGCTGTACGTGCCGGGGCACGGAGCAGTCGTCGACGCTCAGTTCGTACGCGCCCAACGGGACGTACTGGCACGCCGCTTCGGCTGATCGTGAAGAATGCGCTCATGCGCAGCCGTTCCTACGATTCCGACCTGACTCCGCCGTGGAAGAAGCCCCAGCGGCCCGTCCCCGAGGTGCCGGCCGACCCCGACCTCGTGGTGGAGGAGATCACCACCGGGTTCTGCGGTGCGGTGATCCGTACGGAGAAGACCGCGGAGGGCCCGACAGTCACCCTCGAGGACCGCTTCGGCAAGCACCGGGTCTTCCCGATGGAACCGCGCGGCTTCCTGCTCGAGGGGCGGACGGTCACGCTCGTACGGCCCGCCCTGCCGGAGTCCGCACCGGCTTCCGGCACCGCCGCACAGCGCACCGCGTCCGGTTCCCTGGCCGTCCCGGGTGCGCGTGCACGGGTGGCCCGCGCCGGGCGGATCTACGTGGAGGGGCGGCACGACGCGGAGCTGGTCGAGAAGGTCTGGGGCGACGACCTGCGCATCGAAGGGGTCGTGGTCGAGTACCTGGAGGGGGTCGACGACCTCCCCGCAGTGGTACGGGAGTTCGGCCCCGGCTCGGACGCCCGGCTCGGCGTCCTGGTCGACCACCTCGTACCGGGCTCGAAGGAGTCCCGTATCGCCGCGGAGGTCACCGGCGAGGACGTGCTGGTCGTCGGGCACCCCTACATCGACATCTGGGAGGCGGTGAAGCCTTCCTCCGTCGGCATCGACGCCTGGCCGCGGGTGCCGCACGGGCAGGACTGGAAGACCGGCGTCTGCACGGCGCTGGGCTGGCCGGCGAACACGGGTGCCGCCTGGCAGCGGATCCTCGGATGCGTCCACGACTACCGGGACCTCGAACCGGCACTGCTGGGAAGAGTCGAGCAGCTCATCGACCACGTGACCGTCGGCTTCTCCTGACGTCCACGACTGTGAGCCGTACCACCCCGCCCGCAGGCGGCCGGCCCGTCCCCGCTGCTGAGCGGCGGCGGGAGCGCACGGCCGGGCGGTGACCGGGACGGGAGTGCCCCGCGCGATCGCGGACAATGGTGGGCATGCCCTCCGCACTGCCCGACGGCGAGCCCGTGCCCGAGAGCGGTTCGCTCCCGCCGTCCGCCCTCGACGGCCGCGAGTCCAGCCCTCTCGGCTTCTACCTGCATGTGCCCTTCTGCGCGACCCGCTGCGGCTACTGCGACTTCAACACCTACACCGCCTCCGAGCTGCGCACGTCCGAGGGGGTGCTCGCCTCACGCGAGAACTACGCGGACACCGTCGTCGACGAGATCCGGCTCGCGCGCAAGGTCCTCGCCGACGACCCGCGCAGGGTCGAGACGGTCTTCGTCGGCGGGGGCACTCCCACGTTGCTGCCCGCCGCCGACCTCGGCCGCATGCTCGCCGCGGTACGTGACGAGTTCGGGCTGACGCCGGACGCCGAGGTGACCACCGAGGCCAACCCCGAGTCCGTCGACCCCGGCTATCTCACGCAGCTGCGCGAGGCGGGCTTCAACCGGATCTCCTTCGGCATGCAGAGCGCACGCCCCCACGTGCTGCAGATCCTGGACCGCACCCACACTCCCGGGCGGCCCGAGAAGTGCGTGGGCGAGGCCCGCGCCGCCGGCTTCACGCACGTCAACCTCGATCTCATCTACGGAACACCCGGCGAGACCGACGACGACTGGCGCGCTTCCCTGGAGTCCGCGCTGACGGAGCGGCCCGACCACATCTCCGCGTACGCACTGATCGTCGAGGAGGGCACACAGCTCGCCCGCCGCATCCGGCGCGGCGAGGTTCCGATGACGGACGACGACGTGCACGCGGACCGCTACCTCCTCGCGGAGGAGACGCTCACCGCCGCCGGAATGAGCTGGTACGAGGTCTCCAACTGGGCCACGACGGGCGACGCCGCAGCCCGCTGCCGTCACAACGAGCTGTACTGGACGGGCGCCGACTGGTGGGGTGCCGGCCCCGGAGCGCACAGCCACGTCGGCGGTGTCC
>NZ_JACBXA010000213.1 GCF_013870515.1 Streptomyces albidus (ex Kaewkla and Franco 2022)
TTACTGATAGCTGGAGCACGGTGCCGCGTACGCGCAAGGCGCGGCTGCGTGTGGCCAAGGCCGACCCGTGGTCGGTGATGAAGGTCAGCTTCCTGCTGTCGATAGCGCTGGGCGTGTGCACGGTCGTGGCGGTGGCGGTGCTGTGGATGGTCATGAACGCCATGGGCGTCTTCACGGCCATCAGCGGCACGGTCAGCCAGGCCACGGAGTCCGGCGACGGCGGCTTCGACCTGGAGTCGTTCCTGTCGCTGCCCCGGGTTCTGCTGTTCACAGGCGTGATCGCCGCGATCGACGTGGTGCTGGCGACGGCCCTGGCGACGCTGGGCGCGTTCATCTACAACCTGTCCGCCGGGTTCGTCGGCGGCGTCGAGGTCACGCTGGCGGAGGACGAGTAGCGCCTGGAACGAGGCCCCCGGAACCGATTTGGGGGGCGCGGTGGAAGTGCGCTAATCTTTCGGAGCGGCGCGGGGCTATAGCTCAGATGGTTAGAGCGCATCCCTGATAAGGATGAGGCCGGAGGTTCAAGTCCTCCTAGCCCCACCAGCGTTGAGACCCCCAACCGATCACGGTTGGGGGTCTTTTGCTCATCGGCTGACACCGACGGCGAGATCAGCCGATGAGTGGGTCTTCGAGCGGCTCAGCGAGCATCAGCGGCCTCCGGCTTGCCACGGCCGACGACGGGCGTGCAGAGATCTGCGCAGGCTCGACATCGTGCGGAAGGTCGACCAAGGGCGCCGACGTTCCGGAGCCTTGTCTATTGCGGGCAGGCTAGGAGCTGCCCGAGTCGCGGGAAGCTTACGGCCCCGATCTCTCGCCCCATGGCAGCTCCAGCCCAAAGCCGCTACACCGCCTGATGAGGCCTGCTTGACGCAGCAACGGCAGCGCACGGAGCCGACCGCTGCGTTCCCTCAGGAATAGTGGCGGTAGGCGCGGTGTCGGATGAACTCCTCCCGGCCGATTTCCCTGTCCCAGTTCATGTCCATTTGCAAGAAGTCGCCCAGTGGACTGCACTTCCCCTTGAAGGACTCGGGGTGCTGATTCCACTCCGGGAACGTGATCATGCCATCGCCGTCAGTGTCGATCTCGTCGAACAGCTTGCCTGCTTCTTCTTCGTCCATGGCTGCCTTCCTGGGCAGCACGGCACCGCCACGCAAATCTCTCCCGCAGCTCTTCCGGTCGAAGCCCGGCCTTTCGAATGCCTCACCTATCAAGAGGGTCCAGGTAAAGCCGATGCGCTGAGGAGGAGGCGCAGGTGGCGACTCGCAGGGCCACTTTCAGAAGAACTGACTGCCTCCCCACCTTGTGGGAGGGCAGGCCATGAGCGGCTGGTCAGAGATCGATCAGGTCGAGGACTCAGCTCGACTGGAGGCTCAGCACCGCAGCCCTCAAAGCTCTGGTGAATGCGGGAGCCACGGGGCCGTTGTGACCTGTAGCAACGACCTGCTCTGCCACCGCCTGAAGCTTGGTGTTGGTGTTCTGAGAGACCTTCACCAGGATCCGTCTCGCTTGCTCAGCATCGCAGGCGTAGACCGCCATGAGGACGCCCTGGGCTTGGCCGATGGTCTCGTTCTCGCTCAGCGCTCTGCGCAGCTGCTCCAGCTCCGTGCGCGCTTCTTCAGTGCTCACAGTTGGATCACCCCTCGCCGGACGAACCGAAGTCAGTTAGCGAACGACAACCGTCGACCATCGGGCCAGTCAGGGTCAAGATTTGGGCTGGGTCCGACGGAGCTTTCCCGCCAGCGGGCCGCGCTCGGCGAGTAGGGAGCCTGCGCCCGACATTCGGGGCACGCGAGAACGTGAGGCCTCCGGGGGGAGCTGGTGCGGCGCCGGCCGGACGCCAACCCTCTTCAGCCAGGAGCGGAGGGGAGATCCATCCGCGTCGCCGGTCGTCGTCCACAGCGTGTGTATGGCAGACGCCCTGTTCATGCTGGCCGGTCGCGACGACGCGGGGTGTTCTCGTCTGTCAGGACGCGTCGTGGAGGCGGCGGTGCAGGGCATGCACCTGCTCCGCGAGTTCGGGCACCGGGCCTTCCACCACGACGCCGGGGGCGACCTCCCGGATGGGAAGCGTCCGCACGGGAGGCGCCGGTACCCCCATCTCGGCCAGCCAGGCCGCCAGTTGCTCGGAAGAGCTCGCGTAGACGATGCGGCCCAGCCCGACCCATCCGTGCGCGGCGGCGCACATCGGGCAGTGCTCACCCGACGTGAAGACGGTCGCCGCTGCTCGCTCCTCAGGGGTCATGTTCGCGGCGGCCCAGCGCGCCAGCTCGAACTCGGGGTGGCGCGTCCGGTCGCCGAAGGCCACGCGGTTGCGGTCCTCGGCCAGCGCCGTCCCGTCCGCCGCGACGAGCACGGAGCCGAACGGTTCGTCGCCCGCTTCCAGTGCCTCGGCGGCCAGTTCCACGCAGCGGCGCAGGTGCTTCAGCTCGACGTCGTTCACAGTGATGCCCCCAGAGTGTGATTCCCGGATGCCAAGTCTCCGGCCTCCCGGGCGCATCCGCATTGCCACGGGCCAGGATTCGCCGTCGAGGGTCGCTACGAGACGGAGCAGTCGGCGCTGCGTGGCCTGGTCTTCGGCGGGAGCCGTGGCGTCCGCTCAGGCGTCGATGAGGGAGCGGGCGCCCTGCCGCATCAGTTCGGCGCAGACGCGGGAGCCGAGTGACGCGGCGTCGGCGGCGGAGTCGGTTTGCAGCTGCGTGCGTACGAACCGGGAGCCGTCGGCCGTGAACACCATGCCGCGCAGGGAGAGACGGCCGTCCGGCAGGGTGACGCAGTGGCCGGCGATCGGGGAGTTGCAGTGGCCGCGCAGCCCTCTCAGCATTGCTCGCTCTGCCCGCGATTCGGCCTGCGTGCGCGGGTCGTTGAGACGTTCGAGCAGCGCCCGGACGGCTTCGTCGTCCACGCGGCACTCCAGCGCGAGGACTCCCGCGCCGACCGCCGGCAGCACTTCCTCACAGCTGAAGATCTGACGGATCCGTCCCGTCAGGCCGAGCCGTCTCAGCCCTGATGTGGCCAGGACCAGAGCGTCCGCCTCGAGCTCGCTTCCGGGCTCGTCCAGCTTCTGGAGCCTGGTGCCGACAGCGCCGCGCACGTCCAGGACGCGCAGGTCCGGCCGTAGGGACAGCAGCTGTGCCCTGCGGCGTACGGCGCTCGTGGCCACCGCGGAGCCCGGGGGCAGATCAGCGAAAGACGTGACGGGCGAACTCCCGGGCACGACCAGCACGTCGCGCACGTCGTCGCGCGGCAGCATCGCTGCGAAGGTCAGCCCTTGGGGCAGGGGCTGGTCGCCGGGTACGTCCTTGAGGCAGTGGACGGCCATGTCTACCTCGCCGCGCTGCAGTTGAAGGTCGATGGCCTTCACGAACAGCCCCTTGCCGCCGACTTGGGAGAGATCCCCGGGCCAGGTGTCGCCCGCGGTCGTGGTCGCCACGGTCTCGATGCGCAGGGAGGGGGCGAGGGCGTGGAGCAGGTCGGCCACACGGGCGGTCTGCGCGAGGGCCATCGGTGAGCTGCGCGTGCCGATGAGCAGCCGGCGGGCGGGGAAGTCGGTCACGGGGCGGGCGTCCTCTCGAGGGTGCGCTCTCAACGTAGGGCGCCGTGCCGGTCATCGAGGCGGAGCGCAGGCCCGTGTCACGGGTGCGATGCGATCGTCGCAAACACTCTCCGCATTCGTCTAGTGACGCAACGTACGCTCCGGATGCGGTGGATGGAGAACCGTCGCACTCTTTTTCGTATGACTGCCTCGATCGTCGTGCATCCGCCCGCTCCGATGGGCGGGCGCCGCATCACTGCTGACAGAGCCGATGGAGACGAACTCGGCTTCGCCCGTGGAATAGCCGACCTCGTGGAGATCCTGCGTAGTGCGGGACTCGACCCGGACCAGGTGCGCCTGGACGACCCGGTATTGATCGAATGGCGCGGCGGCAGGGCCGACGTGTGGGAGTGACGGCGGCGGGGCCGTGCGCCCGGGTCATGCAATCGTCGTATTCGCCTCGCGGGCCCGACTCACGGATGGCGCGGGGCCGCCGGTGAGAAAGATCGTCGTGCGACGGGGCGGACCTCCTTCTGCCGAGAGCTGGTTGGGTATCATCGGGCGCCAGATGGTCCCAACGTCTCTCAGAAGGACGAGGTAGCGCGGTGAAGAAGCTTCTCCTGGTCGCACTGGCCGCCATCGGCGGGCTCCTCGTGTACCGCCAGATCCAGGCGGACCGCGCCGAGCAGGATCTGTGGACGGAGGCGACCGACTCCGTGCCCGCGGGTTCGAGTGTGTGACTCCAACAGGCTTGCAAAGTGAGGCCCTGGCCGCTCGGCGGTCGGGGCCTCTTGCTGTGCGAGCGCCCGCGTCGCCCGGCGTTCCGGCCCCGAGGCGCCACCGAAAGGGCCCGAGGTGCTGTTGCTGTTCCGTGACGGGAGCCCCCTTGTAGTGTGCGAGAGCAAAGTCCTAGAGTCTCGCGCAAAGACACACCGGGCACATTCACGTGCGAGGGGGACGGGTGCACATGGGACCACTGCGAAGTCAGAGGAAGCGCGCAGCGGCGGGATTGCTCGCGGCCGGAATGCTGCTCGCGCTGGCACCTGCGGCACCCGCGACGGCAGTTCCCCGAGCCGTTGCAGACGGCAACGGCGCGATGGTGATGGTCCTTGATTCGTCGGGCTCGATGGCGGACAAGGACGGCTCCGGCAGCACGCGCATCGCCTCCGCCCGCAAGGCCGTCGGCACCGTCGTCGACAGCCTGCCGGACGGCTATCCGACCGGTCTGCGCCTCTACGGTTCGCAGAAGCAGCGGGGCTGCACCGACACCCGGCTCGCCAAGCCCGTACGTCCGCTGGACCGGGCCGGGATCAAGGACGCCGTGGCGAAGGTGCGGCCCAAGGGCGACACCCCGATCGGCTATTCGCTGCGCCAGGCGGCGAAGGACCTGCCCGAGGTCCCCGAGGGCGCGATCGGGCAGCGCACGATCCTGCTGGTCTCCGACGGCGAGGACAACTGCGGGGACCCCGAACCGTGCGAGGTCGCCGGGGAGTTGGCCGAGCGAGGCATCGACCTGAGGATCGACGCGATCGGCTTCCAGGTGCGCGGCAAGGCGCGCAAGCAGTTGGAATGCGTGGCCCGCCAGGGCAACGGCGCGTACTACGACGCACCGGACGCCGACGCCCTCGCGCGCCAGCTCCAGCGCGCCGGCCAACTCTCGGCGAACGGCTACCGCTTCAAGGGCAAGAAGATCACCGGCGGTGAGGAGTCGGGGGACGCCGCGACGCTCAGCAGCGGTCCCGGACAGTACCTGGACACCATCGGGCCGGGTGAGAAGCGCTGGTACGCGGTGCGGATGGACAAGGCCTCGACTGCCGGGTTCTCCGCCACGGCCGTGCCGAAGCCGGGCTCGTCCGTCGATCAACTCGACGGGCTGCGGACGGAGTTGACAGCGCCGGAGCAGACGAGCCCGTGCGCCTCGAGCACCGAGCACTTCGGACAGGACGAGGGCGGGGTGCCGCTCGTCTCGGGCGTCGACCGCATCCCAGCGGGCACCGGCACGGGCGCGATCGGCAGGTGCGATCAGGGAGCCGGACGTCACCTGCTGGCGGTCGAGCGAGTGAGCGCAGCCGACAGCACCGGGGGCACGGACGAGAAGGCCTCCGACGCGGCGCGCTGGCCGCTGGAGCTGACCTACGGCGTGGAGAAGCCCTTGGGGAAGGGGATCACCCCCGCGCAGTCGCAGCCCGAACTCGGCGCCGGAGGACCCGAGGCGACCCTGCCGCAGGGGCGTCCGAAGAAGGTCGCGGGCGGCACCGGCTTCAACGACGCCACCGGGATCGGCAAGGGCGTGTGGCGGGACAAGATCCTGCCTTCGCAGACACTCTGGTACCGGGTGCCGCTGGGCTGGGGCCAGCAGCTCCGCTACGACGTGGAGTTCAGCAACGAGCCCACGGCGGAGGAGTTCAACTCGGAGTTCACCTTCAGCCGCACCGACACCTACGCGCCCCACCGGCGGCCGGTCTCGGGCGGCGGCCTGGGCGGCCTGAGTGCCCGGAACTCCTACAACGGCGACCCGGGCAAGGTCTCCGGCGGTACGGTGCCGGTCTCCTGGACCAACCGCTGGGAGAGCGCTCAGAACGTCTTCCCCGTCCACGCCGACGGCGATTACTACATCGCGGTCACCCTCGGTGCCAACGCCGCCCGCATCGCGGAGAATCCCGACATCGGCATCACCCTCCGCGTCGATGTGAAGGGACAGGCCAAGTCGGGCCCCGAGCACAACGCCCCGGCGGCACAGGCGGGTTCGGACGCGAAGGCCTCGTCCGGCTCAGGGGAGAGCCGGGCGGGCGGTGCAGCGGGGGACGGTGCAGGATGGAGCCGCCCGATGGTCGCGGCGGTCGCGGGAGGCGTGGGCGTTCTGCTGCTGGCCGGGCTCGCGTGGTGGTTCGTACGGGCGCGGCGCGGCGATGGCGGCAGTGGAGACGGCGGTTCGGAAGCGATGAGGGGTGGCGCGTGGTGATGCGGCGCACGAGAAGACGAGCAGCCGCGGGGGTGGCCGCAGCGGCGGCGGCACTGTGCCTGGTGGCGGGGATGCCTGGGCAGGCGCTGGGAGCGGGCTTCAGCGGTGCCGCCGCGGAGGACGGTCCTGACGTGCCCACGTACGAACCGGCCGAGAGCGCGAAGAAGATCAAGGGTGCTGCCAGCAGCGGCGAGGGGCCCGACATCGGGCCCGGCCTCTACACCGACTCCATCGGGCGGGGCGAGAAGAAGTACTACAGCGTCAGCCTGGACGCGAAGTCCAGCGCCTTCATCTCCGCGGCCGCCGCACCCGAGCCGGGCGCGAAGGTGCAGACCGTGGGCGAGGGCCTGGAGATCTCCCTGGAGACGGTCGACGGGAACGCCTGCGACGGGGGGACCCAGGTGGACTTCGGCTCCGACGGTGCGGCCTATCCGATCGCGGACTACGCCACGCGGATCATCGGCGCGGAGGACGAGTGCCAGAAGGCGGGCCCGTATCTCTTCTCGGTGCAGCGAAAGGGATCGGAGACCTCCGACCCCGGGCGCTGGCCGCTGGAGATCCGGTTCATGTCGGAGCCGGGCCTGAAGGGTTCGCTTCCCTCCGCGCCTTCCGACAACCGTGCGGAGGAGGAGCCGCCCACGCCCGTGAGCGGCAGTGCGAAGAAGCGGGCGCACGGCGGCACCGGCTTCAACGACGCCGGCGCCGTCTCCCGCGGTGTGTGGAAGGACCGCATCCGGCCAGGTGAGACCCGCTTCTACCGGGTGCCGGTCGAATGGGGCCAACAGCTGAACGCAGCCGTGGAGTTGGGCAGCGCCAAGTCGCCCGGAGAGTACCCGCCGACGGTCTACGACGGGCTGGGGGTCACGATGTACAACCCCGCGCGCGGCCGGTTCGACGAGGACCAGTTCGTCCAGTACAGCCCCGACCAGTCGGCGCAGGCCCTCGCCTACACACCGGTGGTGGACTACGGCAACCGGTTCGCCGACGCGGGCTACGACGCGCCCGTCTCGGGCTGGTACTACCTCGCGGTGACGGTCTCCCCGAAGACGGCCCAGTTCTTCAAGTCCACCGCGCCGCTCACCCTCCGCGTGGATGTGAAGGGCAAGGCGAAGCCGGGGCCCGACTACTCGGGGGACGCGGCGGCCGCCGGGTTCGGAGTCAGCGCGGAGGACCGGGAACAGGCGGAGAAGGGGCAGACGGCGGCGGAGGCGGAGCGCAGCGACACCCTGCAGTTGGTCGCGTACTCGGGTATCGGCGCCGGAGCAGTGCTGATCCTCGCGTTGGGACTGTGGACGCTGACCGCACGGCGGGGCGCGTCGGCGGGAAGCGCTGCGCCCGCAGCCGGTCCGGGAGCGGTGACCGGATCCCAGCCGGGCAACGGACCGGTCCAGTCCGGGACGGTTCCGCTGTGGCCGCAGCAGCAGCACGGCCAGAGCCATGGTCAGGGGCAGCACCAGCACCAAGGCCCGGGCCAAGGACCGCCTCACAACTGGCAGTAGGTGCGCCGCGCGGCCCAGCCGCCGTGTCGGCGCATCCCCTCAGGCGGCGGTCAGCGCCCAGAAACCGACAGCCAGACAGATCAACGCAACGATCAGGACCGGGACCGCGACCTTCGGGGGCGGTCCCGGTTTCCGTGCGCGGACCGGCTGTTGCCCGTACTGCGAGACCGTCTGCTGCTGTGCCGGGGCGGGCTGCTGGGGCGCCGTGTACGGACTGGTGGCCGCGGCCGCCGTCCCGTACTGGCCCTGTTGCGCGGGCGGGTGCGCGGGCTGTGAAGGCTGAGCGAGCGCCTGCCCGTACGCGGCAGAGGGTGTGGGCGTCGGCGTGGGAGGCGTGCTGGGCGCCTCCGGCGCTCCGAACGTGCCCTGCGGCGGCGGGAGATGAAAACTGCCGGTGGCCGACGGCGACTGCGCGGAAGCCGCCGAGCCGCCACCGTTCACCGGCCCGTTCGGGCCGAATCCCTGGGGCAGCGGCCCGATGTGGTCGAAGACCTCGACGACTTCCTGCTCCGCCGTCCCGTCGGTGGCCAGCATCTCCGCGGCGGCCGCCAGTGCCTTGCGGGCGCCGGTCGCCGTACGGAAGCGCTGCTCCGGGTCGGGCTGGAGAAGCTGGCCGAGGACCTGCCACAGCGGTTCGGGCACACGCTCAGGAGCCGGCGGAATGCCGTGTTCGTAGCGGGCCAGCATCTCCATCGAGTCGGGCTTCTGCCCGGTGAGCAGGTACAGCCCGACGAGGCCCACCGCGAACAGGTCGGCGGTGAAGTCCGGCTCGGCGCCCATCAGCTGCTCGGGGGCGAAGTAACCGGGAGTCCCCACCACGTAGTTGGTCTCGGTCAGGCGCGGCTCGCCCTTGCGCATGGAGATGCCGAAGTCAGAGAGCCTCAGGTGCGGGCGCCCCTTGCCGGTGGGCTCCAGAAGGATGTTGGCGGGCTTGATGTCACGGTGCACCACGTCCTCGGCGTGCACTGCCGTGAGACCGGCGAGGAGCTGGTCCAGCAGCGTGCACACGAACGTGGGCGGCAACGGGCCGTAGTCGCCGATGAGATGGGCGAGCGACCCGCCGCTGACGAGGTCCATGGTGAAGAGGACCTTGTCGTCGTCGGCAGCCCAGCTCGCCGGGGCGAGCACGTGCGGATGATCGATGCGCAGGGCCTGTTCGCGTACGAACCGCAGCAGCGAATGCGCATCGCTCTGCTGGAGAACCTTCGCGGCCACGTAACGCTTGCGGCGACGGTCCCAGGCGCGCCACACCGCGCCGACCCCTCCGCGTCCGATCGGGTCGGCCAACTCGTACCGGCCGGCGAAGACCTCACCCATGACGCTGTGCCCCTGCCCCGTGATCAGTTCTGATGAGACTCGTAGTGCTTGACGGCGTCCGCGGTACGGCCTGCCCCGTAGACCCGGAGGAACTCTGCCAGTTCCGGGTGGGTGGAGGCGAGGGCGGAGGAGGCGTCCAGGATGTCGGCTGCGTCGGAGACGGAACGCAGCAGCGCCTGGATCTCCCGGACCACCCGCTTGACCGGCGTCTGGGACGCGCTGCCCGAAGAGGCCGTCTGCGCCGTGCTGTTGAGGACGCTGCCGCCCGCGGTGCGCCGGACCTCGTCCATCCGCTGGGTGGCGTCGGCGGCGCTGACCTCGCCGCGTGCGACCTCGCCCGCCAGCTCCTGCAGCGCCTGCACCCGCTGCACGACGGCGGGGTTGCCGATCTTCGCACGCTGGCCGCTCATCAGCTGCGACAGCATGGGCGCGGAGAGCCCCAGCACAGTGGCGAGCCGGGCCTGGTTCAGGCCGAGGTCGTCGATGAGCCGCCGAAACAGCGTTCCCAGCGGCTCCCCGTACCACTGACTCTGCAGCTCACGCGCTTTCGCGGTGGATTCCTGCTGTGCTGCGTCCATCACGTCTCCCCTGGACTGCCCTGGCGCTTCGCTGACGCGAACTTGCGGTGCATCCTACGGAGGGTGGCCGACGAGGGGCGATACCCGGTCGGAATTCGCTACGGGGAGCCGGTACCCTTGTGCGCAGCGGGGCCTTAGCTCAGTTGGTAGAGCGCTGTCTTTGCATGGCAGATGTCAGGGGTTCGACTCCCCTAGGCTCCACTCGCGAAAGGGCCTCCGAGGTGCGGGAACGCGCCGTCGGGGGCCCTTTTTCATGCGCCTGTGCCGGTCTGTGCCGGGCTGTACGGGCCGCATTCGGGCTCCGCCGGGAGACACCTCGGCGCCCGCGGGTACGCAAGGGCGGCCGCCGCCTGCACTTCCGGACACGGAGAGCGTTCGGCGCCGAACGGGAGTCATCCAGGACAACATCAAGCGGGGTCCGGAGATCCGTCCGCTGTACGACTTCGAG
>NZ_JACBXA010000214.1 GCF_013870515.1 Streptomyces albidus (ex Kaewkla and Franco 2022)
CGTGCGGTGCTGCTCGGCGGCGCACTCGCCGCGTTCGCGCCGTGGCTGCTGCCCACGCTCGAGGCGGAGTTGCGACGGCGCACCGCGGCTCCGGGCGCGGTGCCAGAACTGGCCGTCTCCGCGATCGGAAGCGAGGGCCCGTCCCTCGGTGCGGCGCATTCCGTCGTACGAACGGTGCTCAACGACCCGCTGGCGTACGCCGTCGCCCGCTGAGCGCAACGCACACCGAGGCGGCAGCTAATCAACCACGCCGTGGAATTCAGCACTTCGGGCTAAAGCGGGCGGATGCCGGCACCAAGTGACTGCGCGTACACACATGCTCGACCGTGTGACACGACGGCACCAATGGCACAGATGGCACGGCGCGGCTGCAACGGCCCTGTCCGGTACGGCACTTGCTCTGAGCTGCGTCGCACCGGCCGCGGCCTGGTCCCGGCCGACGCCCGAAGCGAGCGCCACCGGCATACCCTCGCCCGGTCCCCACCGCAGCGCTCCCGCTCCGCACGAGACGCCCGACCCGCGTCCCTCCGGCGTGGACGTGCACGGACACGTCTCACCCGGCGGTTCGCATCTCTCCGTTCAAGCGAACGACGTCCGCGTCGAGTTGACGTCTCGTCACGGGGTCTGTCGCTGGCTCAGGCTCGTCATCGTCGCCGGCGGTGTGCGGGTATGGCTGGTGATCGGCCACCACCCGTGCGCCCCGGAAGCTCCGCGGCCCACTCCCCCGCCGAAGCCCGTACCGCCTACTCCCCCGCCGCCACCGCCCACCACGCCACCACCGACGCCGACGTCCGAGCCGACGCCCCCGAGCGCCGCACCGGCTGCGCCCACTCCCGTGGTCCACCACCCGGCCGCGCCACCGAAGCCGCAGCCCAGCCCTCCCCCGGCTCGCGACCCCAAGCCGGAGGCGAAGCCTCAGCCGTCGCCGTCCCCGTCGAAGTCCCACCTGGCGGTGCCCGCGCGGCTCACACCGATCCAACGGCACTCCGACGGCAGGCTGCCGCTGGTCACCCGCACGCTGCTGATCGTGGCTCCGGCTGTGCTGGCGGCTGCCGCGCTCCGATCCCGCAGCGGCCGCTCGAGTTCCTCCGCCGGCAACAGCACCGGCTCCGGCTCGTGACCCTTCTCAGGCTGATCCGGGGGCTCCGGCCGGACCGCTGATCCGCCCTGTCCGAACGCCTCAGCTCACGTAGCGCACTCCGACACCACACGGGAGAACCCCATGCCCGACTGGCTGTTCCTCATCCTCGGCATCATCGCGGCCTGTGCCGTCGTGGTGAGCGTCGTCGTCCTGCGGCAACGGCGCTCCACCACCGGCGATCCGTCCGAGACTCCGGACGTGATCGAGTACATGACGATGATGATCGGCGTGGTGTACGCGATCGTCCTCGGGCTGGCCATCGCCGGTGTCTGGGAGGCCCGCAACGTCGCCGACGAGGTCGTCGGCAGCGAAGCCCAGGCGCTGCACGAGGTGTACGAGCGGGCACAGGTCCTTCCGCCCGCCGATCGCGACCGCATCAGGTCGGACGTCGACGCCTACGTGCACCACACCGTCGAGACGGAATGGCCGCACATGAAGGCGCGCGGCGAACTCACAGCTCGCGGCGGTGAGTTGCTCACGAAGCTGCGCGAGGACGTACTGGACTTCCAGCCGGACAGCACGCGAGAGGAGCAGGCCTACGCGGCGATGGCCGACCGTGTCGCCGCCGTGGACGCCGCACGTACCGACCGGGCGGGAAGCACCGAACCCACGCTGCCCGGGGTGGTCTGGGTCGGCCTGTTCGCGGGGGCGGTGGTGGCGGTGGGGATGCTCTTCACCCTGCAGATCCAGCGTTCGGCCAGGGAGCTGCTTCTGGCGGGCCTGTTCACGGCTCTCATCGCGTTCCTGCTCTTCCTGGTGTGGCGGTTCGACTCGCCCTTCTCACGAGGCCTGTCGGACCCCATGGACGCGTTCACCTCGCTCTTCCCCCGGGCCACCGGAGGCTGACGGCTCCGCCGGACGCCTCCCCTGCGCACAACTGGTGGCAAAACCGCAGGTGGATGAGATGCTGACGGTTCCCGAGTCCGGATCACGAAGGAGGGAACCGGGTGCCCGTGCTCTTCCCCGCGCTGCACACCATGCCCGACCGCACGGCGCTGCGCTTCGGTGACCGTGCGCTCAGCTACCGGCAACTTGCCGCAGCCGCAGGCGAGATGGCGACCCGGATGGGTGACGCGAACCGGGCCCTCATCTGGGCGACACCCAGCCTGGAGACCAGCGTCGCGGTCGTGGCCGCGCTGCAGGCCGGTATCCCCGTCGTGCCGGTCAACCCGCGCAGCGGTGAGCAGGAGCTGGCGCACATCGTCGCCGACAGCGCACCCGCGCTGGTGATGGCCGAGCCGTCCGCCGAGCTGCCCGAGATGCTCGGCGGGCTGACTCGCCTGGACATCGCCGTGGCCGCGGAAGCCGACGTCTCCGCGTGGGCGCTCGCCCCCGAGCCGGGTCCTGAAGCCCCGGCTCTCATCGTCTACACCTCCGGCACCACCGGGCCGCCGAAGGGCGTCGTCCTCTCCCGTCGCGCCATCGCAAGCACCTTGGACAACCTCGAGGACGCCTGGCAGTGGACCGAGGACGACGTGCTGGTGCACGGACTGCCGCTGTTCCACGTCCACGGTCTGATCCTCGGTGTCCTGGGCCCGCTGCGCCGCGGCGGCACCCTTCACCATCTGGAGCGGTTCTCGACGCAGGGCGTCGCGAGCGCTCTGTCGGGCGGTGGGACGATGCTCTTCGGGGTGCCGACGATGTACCACCGGCTGGCGGAGGCGCTGGCCGCGGAGCCGGAGCTGGTGCCGGCGCTGTCCGGTGCCAGGCTGCTCGTCTCGGGGTCGGCCCCGCTGCCGATGACCGACCATCAGCGCATCGCCGCCGCGACCGGCCGCCACGTCATCGAGCGGTACGGGATGTCGGAGACGCTGATGAACACCAGCGTGCGCGCCGACGGCGAGCCGCGCCCCGGCACGGTCGGGATCCCGCTCCCCGACGTCGACCTGCGTCTCGTCGACGACTCGGGCAAGCGCATCGGCGCGGACGGCGCGGACACCAGCGACGTGGTGGGCGAGGTCCAGGTGCGCGGGCCAAACCTGTTCACCGAGTACCTGAACCGCCCCGATGCCACCGTCGAGGCCTTCGACGGGGGATGGTTCCGTACGGGCGACATGGCTACGCGGGACGCGGACGGCTACGTGCGGCTGGTCGGACGCAAGGCCACCGACCTCATCAAGAGCGGCGGCTACAAGATCGGCGCCGGCGAGATCGAGAACGTGCTGCTGGAGCACCCCGCGGTCGCCGAGGCGGCCGTCACCGGCGCACCCGATCCGGACCTGGGCGAACATGTCGTCGCGTGGATCGTGCCCACAGACCCCAACGATCCCCCGACCGACCAGCAGCTGGCCGACTTCGTGGCAGGGCAGCTCTCACCGTACAAACGGCCCAGGACCGTGCACCGTCTGGACGCGATGCCCCGCAACGACATGGGGAAGATCATCAAGCGTGACCTGGCAGCACCGGAGCCTCCGCAGCCGCACGAAGCCTGACCCGGCCGCCGCGCCGGCCGGACCCGTCTCCCGCGTCCGCCGGCCGAACTGCCGTCCGGCGACGGGCAGTCCGCGCCGCGGCGGGCCGCCGATACCGAAGTCGCAGGGACGGATACCTTCGGCCGACTGCCGGTCCCCGCCGGCGTTCATAGCCTCTGATCATGAAGAAAATCCTCGGGTTCATCAGCTTCATCCTGATCGCTCAGGGCGTCGGCGGGATCGTGCACCACTTCTTCGGCTGGTTCGAGGGGTGGGGTCTGGTGCACCGCGTCGGATTCCTCGACGGCTACGAGGTCTTCGCGGCGGTCACTCTTCTCATCCTTGGCCTTGCGGTCGGGGGCGCCTCGGACAAGCTGGAGCGCGCCGACAGCTGAGCGCCGGACGAGTGTCACCTCTCGCCGCCGGGCCCGAGCCCGTGCGCGTCCAGCCAGCGCAGCTGTTCCGGCGTCTGCGACCCGCGGCCACCGCCGTGGTCGCCGAACTGCCATACGACGACGTCCTTGTCGGGACTCGCATAGTGGTTGTACGCGGCGAAGCCGGTGGACGGCGGGCACACGGGGTCCATGAGCGCGACGCTGAACAGGGCGGGCGCCGTGGCCCGGCGGGCGAAGTGCAGCCCGTCGAAGTAGTTGAGGGTGCCGAAGACCTTGTCCGGGTTCACGCGCATGTGGACGCCGAGGTAGTGCGCGATCTCCGGGTACGGGCCGGCCGAGGCCAGTTCGGCGCCGCGCCTGATGTGAGACAGGAAGGGCAGGTCCATCAGCGCGGCCGCCACGTCCGCTCCGAGGAGGCCCGCCACTGCCAGCGCGAGGCCGCCGCCCTGGCTGTGGCCCGTGACGGTGACGCGGGAGGGATCGACGGCGGGGTGCGCCCGCACCACCTCGACAGCGCGGACGCTGTCGGTGATCAGACGCCGGTAGTAGTGGTGCTCGGGGCCGTCGATACCGCGGGTCATGAAGCCGGCAACGTACTGCGGCCCGGGCACCGGGTCGGGGTCCGGGGTGTCGTGCCCCTGTCCCCGGCTGTCGACGACGAGATGGGCGTAGCCCGCAGCGCTCCACAGCAGGTTCTCGGTGTGCAGGCCTCGTCCGCCGCTGTACCCGATGTAGTTGACGACGGCGGGCAGCGGTCCGTCCGCGCCGCGCGGCAGCAGCAGCCAGGCCGCTACGGGCTGACCGTCCCATCCCGGGAAGCGGACGTCGTGGACGTCGACGGTGCGCAGGGGCGAGTCGGTCAGTCGCCTGAAGTCCGCCGGGGGCGCGCTCCGGCCCGCTTCGCGAGCGGCGGCGAGAGTGCTGCTCCAGAAGTCGTCGAAGTCCTCGGGCTCGGCGACCTCGGGCCGGTAGGCGCGCAGTTCCCCCAGCGGCATGTCGGTCAGCGGCATGTCTCTCCCCTCGTGCGGGCCCTACCGGTGGGGCGGGTCGGGCGGGTGCTGCCGTCCGGTGGTGCGGCGGGCCTGCCCGTCCATAGATGTGCAGGCCGGCTGGTGTGCAGCTCAGCAGGTGTACGGGCGTCCGGCAGCAGCCACAGCATCGCACGGTGCCCCGGGCACACTTCTTCACTCCTCCCCTCACTCATGACTGCTCCCCAGAGTGGTATCCGTGCTTCATGGACTGGTTCGCGGCACCCGACTACTGGCTGAGCCGGCTCGTGCTGCAGCGCGCGCTGGCCGGTGTGTACCTGATCGCCTTCACCTCGGCGGCACTGCAGTTCCGAGCACTGATCGGTGAGCGGGGCCTGACGCCTGTCCCGCAGTTCGTCCGGCGTGTGCCGTTCCGGGCCTCACCGAGCCTGTTCCAGTGGCGCTTCTCCGACCGGCTCTTCGCCGTCTGCTGCTGGGCCGGCGCCGCGCTGGCGGCCGCGGTGATCGCCGGGGCCGCGGACGCCGTACCTCTGTGGGCGGCGATGCTGATGTGGGCGGTGCTGTGGCTGGCGTATCTCTCGATCGTCAACGTGGGGCAGGTCTGGTACAGCTTCGGCTGGGAGTCGCTGCTGCTGGAGACCGGCTTTCTGGCGATCTTCCTAGGCAACGAGACGACCGCTCCCCCGGTGCTGGTGCTGTGGCTGCTGCGATGGCTGGTCTTCCGGGTGGAGTTCGGAGCGGGGCTGATCAAGTGGCGGGGTGACCGCTGCTGGCGGGAGCTGACCTGCCTCGACTACCACCACGAGACCCAGCCGATGCCCGGACCGCTCAGCTGGTTCTTCCACCGGCTCCCCAAACGGCTGCACCGCGTGGAGGTGGCCGCCAACCATGTCGCTCAACTCGTGGTCCCCTTCGGGCTGCTGCTGCCCCAACCCGTCGCCACGATCGCCGCGGGGATCGTCATCGTCACCCAGCTGTGGCTGGTGATGTCGGGCAACTTCTCCTGGCTCAACTGGCTGACGATCGTCATCGCCCTTGCCGCCGTGGACAGTTCAGCCGTCGCCCAGGCGCCGTCATTCGGAGCGGCTCCCTTGTGGTACGTGGTACTGGTCTGCGCCGTGACCGCGCTGGTGCTGGTCCTCAGCTACTGGCCGGCCCGCAACATGATCAGCCGGGGCCAGCAGATGAACGCCTCCTTCAACTCCCTTCATCTGGTCAACACCTACGGTGCGTTCGGCAGCGTCACCCGCCTTCGGCACGAGATCGTCATCGAGGGCACGGCCGACGATCAGCTCACCGGGGAGACCGTCTGGCGGGAGTACGAGTTCCGGGGCAAGCCCGGGGATGTGCGCCGTATGCCCCGCCAGTTCGCTCCGTACCACCTCCGCCTGGACTGGCAGATGTGGTTCGCCGCTCTCTCCCCCGGCTATGCGAGCGGCTGGTTCGAAGGGTTCATCGCACGCCTGCTGGAGGGCGACCGCGACACGTTGCGGCTGCTGCGGCACAACCCGTTCCCCGACGCGCCGCCCACGCACGTGCGCGCGCTGCTGTACAGGTATCGCTTCACGACATGGCAGGAGCGGCGCGAGACGGGCGACTGGTGGCACCGCACTCTGGTGCGGGAGTTCTTGCCGCCCGTACGGGCGGAGGCCGGGCACGGAAGCGAACACCCCTCCTGACGCGCAGGCATCGCGATGCGTTCCACTCGAACCGCACTCGCCCTCCCACCCCTGCGGCCCGCACCGAGATCTGACGACTCCGTGACGTCTGCCCTGCACACCCGGGAGAGCGCTGGTCAGCGCCCTACCGTGAGCAGGTGAGCACTTCCACCCGCGCGCCCGGAGACGACGCCGGCGATCCGGCCGACCACCCGGGCCCCTCCAACCCTGTGGCCGATGCGGGCCACCCTGGACGCCGCCGCTCCCTCCTCGATCTCGCCGCCGTCGCAGCAGTGGTCGCGCTGTTCATCGCGGCAGTGGTGGTGGGCCGCTCCTACGAGAACAGCTCGGAGACGCTGCGACTGCGGTGGCCGCCTCTGTCCGGCTACTGGCTGCCGCACTGGGGTCCCGGCACCTTCGTCGCCCCCGCCCTCGCCGTGCTCGTGATCGCCTACGGACCTGCCGCGGCACGTGCGCTTCCGTGGCGCACCCTGATGCCGGCCTGCTGGTCGGCAGCGATGGCGTGGAGCTGGTCGCTGGCGCTGGTCGACGGGTGGCACAGGGGCGTCGCCAGGCGCCTGGCGTCGAAGTACGAGTATCTGCAGTCGGTCGGCGAGGTCCACGACGTCGGCGCCACGCTGCGCGCCTTCACCGGCCGCATCCTCATGGACGCACCGGACAACTGGCCTCCGCATGTGGCCGGTCACCCGCCCGGCGCTCTGCTCACCTTCGTCGGGCTCGACCGCTTGGGGCTGGGCGGAGGCGGCTGGGCAGCGGCCTTCGTCATCACGGTGGGCTCCTCGGCCGCGGCGGCGGTACTGGTGACGGTGCGCGCGCTGGTCACCGAAGAAGCGGCCCGCAGAGCTGCGCCGTTCGTCGTGCTGGCTCCGGCCGCCGTGTGGATGGGTGTCTCCGCGGACGGCTACTTCGCCGCGGTCAGTGCCTGGGCGCTCGCGCTGCTCGCCCTGTCCGCGACGCGCACCGTTCGGGCGCCGCGCACAGCAGCAGTGTGCTCCGGCCTGCTGTTCGGGCTGACGTGCTATCTGTCGTACGGGCTGGTGCTGATCGGGATCGTCGCAACGGGGGTCCTCATCGCCGCCCGTACTCTGCGACCCGTCCCCCTCGTGCTGCTGGGCATGGCGCCGTGGTTCGCCCTCTTCACCGCAGCCGGATTCTGGTGGTTCGACGGCTACTTCACGCTCGTCGAGCGCTACTACCAGGGTGCGGCAAGAGTCCGGCCGTACGCCTACTTCGTGTGGGCCAACCTGGCCGCGCAGGCCGCCGTCGTCGGCCCCGCCGTCATCGCCGCGCTGCGCAGGGCGGGCGCCCTTCGTGGCGGCGCGCGGGATGGAGAGCTCACGGTGCGACGTGGTGCGCTCACTCTGCTCGTGGCCGCGGGGCTGTGCTGTGTCCTTGCCGCCGACCTGTCCGGGATGAGCAAGGGCGAGACGGAACGCATCTGGCTGCCCTTCACGCTGTGGCTGCTGCCCGCGACAGCGCTGCTTCCCGAACGGTCGGCGCGCTGGTGGCTCTCAGCACAGGCCGCGCTCGCCCTGACCGTCAACCATGTGCTGTTCACCGGCTGGTGAGAGGGATGGACATGCGAAAGCCGGCCCTTCGGGCTCCTCGGACTCGGTCCTCTCCGCGTGCGGTGCGGTTCCGCGGCGGGCTGCACGACCCGCGTACCGCGACAGTCATCGGCAGGCTCCTGGGGGTGGCGGTGCTGGTCTGTTTCGTCACCGGGCTGTTCAGTCACGTGCTCCAGGAGCCGCCCGGATGGCTTGCCACGCGAACCCCTGCACGGCCGGTGTGGGTCTTCCGCCTGACGCAGGGGCTCCACGTGGCGACCGGCATCGCGGCGATCCCTTTGCTGCTCGCGAAATTGTGGACGGTCTACCCGCGTCTCTTCGAGTGGCCCCCGGTGCGAGGTGTCCGGCATGCCCTGGAGCGAATATCGGTGGCCGTTCTGGTGGCCGCCGCGCTGCTGGAGGTGTTCATGGGGCTGCTCAACACCTTGCAGTGGTACGTGTGGCCGTTCTCCTTCCGGCAGGTGCACTGGGCGCTCGCCTGGGTGCTCGCCGGGTCGCTGCTGCTGCACATCGCGGTCAAGGCGCCGCTCATAAGCGCCCATTGGCGCCGCCGCTCCCCGCAGACGCTGCAACTCCCGCAGGAGAGCGACCCCGATCGCAGATCGCTGCTGCTGGGGCTCGGTTCGGCGGTGGGCGCGCTCACCGTGGTCTCGGCCGGACAGAGCTTCCCACCCCTTCGTCAGCTCACACTGCTCGCACCGCGCCACATGGACCACGGCTCCCAGGGTCTGCCGGTCAACAGAACGGCCGCCGCCGCACGCATCTCCCGCTCGCAGCTACGCGACTGGCGGCTGTCGGTACGAGGGCCGCGCCCCTACACGCTCTCCCTCGCCGAACTGCGTGAACTTCCGCAGCACCGAGTGGAGTTGCCCATCGCATGCGTGGAGGGGTGGAGCAAGTCGGCCCGCTGGACGGGCGTGCGGCTGCGCGACCTGCTGGAGAGAGCGGAGATTCCCCAAGGCGCGTCCCTGCGCGTCGAATCGCTTCAACGCGAGGGTGCGTTCGCCGTCACGGAGATGGGGGCGCAGTACGCGCAGGATCCGCTCACCCTGCTCGCCCTCGGTCTCAACGGCGAGGTGCTGAACCTCGACCACGGCTACCCGGCGCGCATCATCGCGCCGGGCCGTCCCGGAGTGCTGCAGACCAAGTGGGTACGACAGATCGAGGTGCTGGGGTGAGGACCGTACGCGCGGTGCTGGGCGTGACAGGAGTGGCGCTGATCGCCGTGGGCGCCTGGCTGCTGGTGTTCGACACCCGGGACGGGACGGTGCCGCAGGTGGTGCTGTGGCTCGCGGGGAGCGTCGCGCTGCACGACTTCCTGCTCGTCCCGGTGGTGCTGCTGGCCGGACTGGCGCTGCTTCGGGCACCTGCCCGTACGGTGTGGCGGGGCGCCCTGCTGACCGCAGGTGCGCTCACGCTGCTGGCGCTGCCGCTGATGCTGCGTGGCAGCTCTGCCGGCAAGCCGTCGCTGCTGCCGCTGGACTATCCGTCGAACTGGGCGCTGAGTCTGGCGGCCACCGTCCTCGGAACGGTGTGCGTGCTGCTGGTGCGTGCGCTGCGGGCCGGGTGGGCGGGCCGCAGGGCGAGGAACGGCCGTTCGTAGGACCGCCATTCCTCCGCGACGCTCCATCCGGCGCTCACCGAGAGCTCACGCAGCGCCTCGCTGCCGAGCCGCGCCCACGGGAAGGCGGGGCCGTGCCCGCCGGTTCCGTCGTCCAGGCGGACCTCTATCCGCTCCTCCACCTCTGCCGGCGCCGCCTCCACGAACAACAGCCCGTCCGGGGCGAGGAGTTCGCGTACCCGGGCGAGGAGTGCGGAGGGGTCGCCGCCGATGCCGATGTTGCCGTCCAGCAACAGGGCGCTCTGCCAGCGCCGTTCACCGGGAAGCGGGTCGAAGACGGACCGTTGCAGTGCCGCGCCGCCGGTCCGTCGCGTACGGGTGATGGCCGCCGGTGAGGTGTCGACGCCCAGCACGGGCGTGCCCAGGGCGGCCAGCGCGGCCACCAGCCGGCCGGGCCCGCAGCCGATGTCGAGCACCGCGCCCGTACAGCGCCGTAGAACACTCAT
>NZ_JACBXA010000215.1 GCF_013870515.1 Streptomyces albidus (ex Kaewkla and Franco 2022)
CCGTCCAATCGGGCGCATTGCCGGGCGGAGCGGCCGACGGCCCGGTCAGGGCGGCCAGCGCCCATCCCTGACGTCTCTTGTCAGTGCTGCTGCCGGCACGTCCGGAGAGGAAAGTGGCGGGCACGTGCGGCTGAACCCGCCCCGTGGAGTCGGGCGGCTGAGGCGCGGTCACGGTCGGTACCTCCTGAAGACGACGTCGACGGTTGACGGAGCAGGCACCGGCGACGTACCGCCTGCGATGGAGACCGGGGGTCCGGAGCGCCGGGAGGGCCGGGGAGGACGACAACGACCCTGAGAACGCGGGGGAGTCGGGCTCGCGAGGGGAGCGCACCACCCTGAGGCGCCGGGGACTGCGGCGGCCTGCGGACCGTCACTCGTCCGAAGGGCTCTGAGGGACAAGGAACATTCCGACATGACGTCTGGCGTCCTCTCCCGGGTAGATGGAAAGCACGCAGATTGTCCCGAATCGTGCCGTTCCATGTCCGGCTGTACGAGCCGTGTCGGCGATCTTCACCCCAGGGCACGGGGCCCGGCCGCTCCGGGAGCCGTGCCCCGTCCGAGGGGAGCCGGGCCTGTCGCCGAAGCAGTCGACGGCGTTGTCCGCCGACTGATCGGCTTCGTCGCGCACCGATCGAGGAACGCGCACCCGCGTGGGGAACTCGCTTGCGGACTCGTGCGAGCGCGACGGGTCCTCGAAGTTGAGGTCGGCCGGCGGGAGAGGAGGTTCAGACGGCTCGCCCGAACCACTCCGGATGGCGGCCCTCGGCGGGCGCGCCCTCGAACCTCTCGTGGACGGGATCGTCGACGCTCATGGGTGGCTGTTCTCCGGGTCGGCCCGGTCGGGCCGGATCGTGAAGATGTGCGCTGCGGGGTGCTCGCCCCCCGGCTCCAGGCGTACGTGGTTCTCCTTGCCCCAGCGGTGGGTGCGGCCGGTGAGCTCGTCGCGTACGGGGAACGTCTCGGCTCCGCTGCTCTGCGCAGCCGTGAGACCGAATCTCCCGAGGGTCTCCTCGCGCAAAGTCACCTTTCCCTCCTGGACGTTGCGCGGGTCGAGGCTGACCACCACGACGACGGCGTCGGTGCCCGCGTCCGTGCCGGGGTCCTCATCCGGGATGTCGCAGTGCTTGGAGAAGGCGATGACCTGCTCGTTGTCGCAATGGTGGAAGGTGATGGAGCGGAGCTGGCGCAGGGCGGGACGGCTGCGTCGGATCCGGTTGAGGTTCCCGATGAGCGGGGCGATCGAGGCGCCCGAGCGCTCGGCGGCCTCCCAGTCGTGCGGGCGCAGCTGGTACTTCTCGGAGTCCAGGTACTCCTCGCTGCCGGGGCGCAGCGGTGTGGCCTCGCACAGCTCGTAGCCCGCGTACACGCTCCAGGCCGGCGAAAGCGTGGCCGCCAGCACGGCGCGCGTCTCGAAGGCGGGGCGGCCGCCCTCCTGGAGAGCAGTGGGCAGGACGTCCGGGGTGTTGACGTGGAAATTCGGGCGTAGGTAGGAGGCGGCCGGACCGGAGAGCTCCGTCAGATGCGCCGTCAGCTCCTGCTTGGTGTCGCGCCACGTGAAGTCGGTGCAGGACTGCTGGAATCCGACCTTGGCGAGCGTGTGCGTCATCGCGGGGCGGGTGAACGCGTCGGCGAGGAAGAGCACATCGGCGTCGGAGCGGTTGATCTCACCGATGACCTTCTCCCAGAAGCCGACCGGCTTCGTGTGCGGGGTGTCGATCCGGAAGATCCGCACCCCGCGTGACATCCACAGGCGCAGCAGACCGAGCGTCTCGTGGACCAGGGCACGGTAGGCGTCCGGGTCCTGGTCGAAGGCGAGCGGATGGACGTCTTGATGTGTCTGCGTCTGCGTCTGCGCCTGCGCGTGCGGGGAGGTCTCGGCGAGGGCGACCGTGCCGTCCTGACGGTGCGGGAACCACTCCGGATGCTCCTTGATCCATGGGTGGTCCGGGGAGCACTGAAGGGCGAATTCGAGAGCCACCTCCATCCCCAGCGACCGGGCACGTCCCACGAAGTGCTCGAAGTCCTCGAGCGTCCCCAGGTCCGGGTGCAGCGCCTCATGGCCTCCGGCGCCGGAACCCACCGACCAGGGGGAGCCGACGTCGTGCGGGCCGGCGGACAGCGCGTTGTTGGGACCCTTGCGGGCCGTGTCGCCGATGGGGTGCACGGGAGGCAGGCAGACGACGTCGAAACCCATGGCGGCGACGGCGTCCAGGCGCTCCGCTGCGGTGCGGAACGTACCCGGGACGGGCGGCTCCCCTTCGGTGAGCACCGCGCCCTCGGAGCGCGGGAACATCTCGTACCAAGCCCCGAACAGGGCCCGACCGCGCTCCACTTGGAGCGGAAGCGGACGCGTCGCGCTGACCAGCTCCCGCAGCGGGTGCGCATCCAGCACGGCAAGCACCCGTGGCGTCAGGGCGGCCGACAGGCGGGCGGCGACGGGCCGGGTCCGTGCGCGCAGGGCCTCCGCCGCAGCCAGGATGTCCTCCCTGCCCCCGCTCCTGGGCACCTGGGCGGCGGCACGCTCGTGCAGGACGGCGCCCTCCTCCAGGGTGAGTTCGGTGTCGATGCCGGCGGGGATCCTGATCCTCGCCTTGCGCCGCCAGGTGGCGACCGGGTCGGACCACGCCTCCACGGCGTAGGTCCATCTCCCCTCGCTGTCCGGGGTGATCTCCGCTCCCCACCGGTCCGTTCCGGGCGCCAGTTCGCGCATGGGCGTCCACGGGCCGCAGCGGCCCGTCGAGTCACGGAGCACGACGTTGGCGCCGAGCGCGTCGGGTCCCTCGCGGAACACCGTCGCCGAGACGAGGAACGTCTCGCCCGGAACTGCCTTCGCCGGATGACGTCCGCAGTCGATGTGCGGCTGGACGTCGAGGACGGGGATGCGACCGATCATGTCTTCACCTGGGATGGAGTGCGGCTCACGGGCTTTATGCCTGTTGTATCCGCTCTGTCCGGTGCTTCCCTGTCGTGAAGGCGCCGGGGCCCCCGCGCGTTCACCCGGCCGGAGGCCGCGAAGGCAGGGCGGGCCCACTCGCGCCGATGTGCGCGCGGTGCGACGGCCGGTGGGGCCGGGCGGGATGAACTGAGCGCTTCCGGGGCGCGGATTCGGTCCTCCGCGACCACGTCTCAGGTGCCGGTCCGGGCCCGGTCACATAAGAGGGTCGCATCGGCGGCCGTCGAGGACCTCTCCGGATTCTGTTGCCGCAAGGCCCTGTTCGTGCCCCGGCACATGCCGGCACGTGGGCTTCACCCGGGGCCGGCCGTGGAGGTCCCGAGAGCCCGAGGTGACCCCGGCGCACGGCTCCCCGCCTGGAGCACGCCCTCAAACGGCGTGCAGGCGGACCGGGAAGGACTGAAGGTCGTTCTGCGTCAGCACCGGCTGGTTCACGATCTCCTCGACCGGTACGGCCAACTGGAGATCCGGGAAGCGGGCGAAGAGCGCCGGAAGGGCGATGCTCGCCTCCAGCCGCGACAGGGCCGCTCCCGGGCAGATGTGCGGGCCGTGGCCGAAGGCCATGTGCTTGATGGGGGTGGGGCGGGTGATGTCGAACTCGTCGGCGTCGGGCCCGTGTTGATCGCGGTCCCGGCCGATGGCGCGGTAGGAGAGCACCACGCCTTCGCCCTCGCGTATGACGCCGCCGTCCACCTCGATGTCCTCGGTGGCGAAACGCATCAGCAGGTGTGTCGAGGGGGTGTCCCAGCGAAGCGTCTCCTCGATCACCGCGTCCCAGCCGATCTTGCCGTCCAGCACCATGTCCAGCTGGCCGGGGTGGGTGAGCAGCGCGCGCACGGCGTTGAGGATCAGGCCGATCGTCGTCTCGTGCCCTGCTGCGACCATCGCCTTGAGGTTGCCGACGACCTCTTCCTCGGTGAGCGGGTCGCCGCCTTCGTCCGCAAGAATCAGAGCACTTGTCAGATCATCCGTCGGATCGGCCGTACGAGCCCTGGTCATCTCCGTGAAGATCGCGTCGAGTTCAGCGATGACGGCCAGGCGCTCGTCCTGCGGCGTCAGCATCGAGAAGAACGCCTTGTAGAGGGTGTGGAGCCGCGGATGCAGCGCCGGGTCCACACCCATCAGCACGCTGATCACCGACATCGGCAGCGGCAGCGCGAAGACGGACTTCAGGTCCACCGCGCCGTCCGCGCCCTGCGCGGCGAGATCGTCCAGCAGCCGGCCGGTGATGCTCTCGATCACCGGCCGCATCTCCTCCAGGCGCCGTGGCGTGATCGCCTGTGCCGTCTTCGTACGGAGCCGCCGGTGCTCCGCGCCGTCCACGGTGAACATGGAGCGCCCGGCGTCGATCATGCCGATCAGCGGCCACTCGTCCGTGACCTCGCCCGTGCGCCACAGGGTCCACCGGTTGATGTCCTTCACCAGCCGCTGGTCCGTCAGCAGCCGTCGTGCCTCCGCGTGCCGGGTGACCGACCAGGCGGGCACACCGAGCAGTTCGATGCGCGCGAGAGTGCCGGTCTCGCGCAGCCGCCGAGTCTCCTCGTTCAGGTTCCGCACCATGGGATCGAGCACGATCGGGCATCCGCCCGCCGCATCACCGGTGGGTGCGGCGGACATCTGCTCGTGATGCGCGGACGGGCCGGAGGCGGAGTGGTTCATTGTGTGCCTTTGATGGGAGGAGAGGGGGAGAACCGTACGGGCAGAGCGGTCACCCCCTGCTGGATCGCGGACGGCCGCCGGGTCAGCGTCTCGGCGGGCACGGACAGTTCGATCTCGGGAAGCCGGTCGAGGAGGACCTCGATACCGACCCTGACGATCGTCTCGGCGATCTCCTGCGCCTGGAACGGGCACTGGAACTCGCCGTGGCTGAAGGCGAAGTGGGCGCTGTTGCCGCCCCTCAGACCGGTCTCGGCCCCGGCCGTGGTCACGTGCACCTTGGGGTCGGCGTTGGCGCCGGCCAGGCCGAGCAGCAGCAGGTCGCCGGCGCGGATGCGCTGGCCGCCGAGCCAGGTGTCCCAGGCGGCCCAGCGCCCGGCGAGTATCTGGGTGGGAGTCTCCTCCCACAGCACCTCGTTCATCGCCTCGGGGACGCTGCGCCGGCCTCCCGTGAGAGAGGCGGCGAACCGGTCGTCGGTCAGCATCAGACGCACCGAGTTGCCGATCCAGTCCGAGGTGGGCAGGTGGCCCGCGGCCGTGATGGCCATCAGGTCCAGCGCGTACTCCTCGTCGGTGAACCCGTCGGGGTAGGCCATCATCCAGGAGGTGACGTCGGGGCCGGGCGAGACCCGCTTGACGGCCACCAGTTGGTGCATCATCGCGGCGAACTGCCCGAAGCCCTCCAGGGCGTCCGCACCGCCGTCGGCCATGTCGCTCATCGCCTTGCTCAGAGCGGGCGTCTCGGAGTCGGGGAAGCCGAGGATGCGGGCGAGGACCAGGATGGGCAGCGGCTTGGCGTAGTCGGCGATGATGTCCGCCTCGGCGCTCGCGCAGAAGGTGTCGAGCAGCTGGTCGGCCAACTCTTCGCAGTGCTTGTTCAGTTCGAGAGGGCTGACGTTGTCCAGAGCGCTCTGCACCATCTGAAGGTGCCGCCGGTGTTCCGCGCCCACCGTGTAGTAGATGGACGGCTGCCGCTGGCCGATCATCGGCCGGAGCGGCCAGTCCTGCGGGAGGTTGTCCCACTGGTTCCACAGCCCCGAGTCCCGTGGGAAGCACGCGGAGTCGTTGGTGACCTGGTACATCTCCTGGTAGCCGATGACGAGCCAGGCCGGTATGTCCGCCGGGAGCAGCACCGGCACGACCGAACCGTGGTCACGCCGCATCTCGCGGTACAGCTCCATGGGTGCGGTCTCGAACCGGGGGCCGCTCAGCGGCACGGCGTCACCGGCGTGTGCGGGGCATTCCGGCGGCGGGGCGATCCCCGTGCCGGGGACGTCTTGATACGCCGTCACGACGCAACCTTCCTTCGTGGATCGTGACCGCTTGCGTGTGCGGGACTGGAACGACGTGACCGGAGCACGGTTCCAGCGACGCCGGCGTACGGGAGCTGGTCAGAAACCCATCGCGATGTGCGTCGCCACGCATCACCCCGCAGGGGGCGAGCGCGCCCTGGGCCCGGGAAGGCCCGCACCGTTGCTCTTCGCTCACCTCCGCGTTCGCTGCATGCCACTACGCCGGCCTGCACGCGTCGGTGCGAGGAGACGTGTGGACGGTCTTCCCCCCTGCCCCGGGAGCCAGAAGCTTAGGAGCAGATGACGAACGGGTCGAGGGTCGGAGCAGACGCTTTCACATGCCGTTCCGCACCGGGCGCGCCCGGCGCCGGATGTGCCGGACAGGTGAGGGATGTGGCAGGTGGGGCGGAGCTCCTCCCCAATGCGCGGTACGCACCCTTCGGTGGGGCGAGGTCGGGGCCGTTCGTCATTCCTCCAGGCCGGCTGCGTGAACCGGGCCCGTGAGGACGGGAGTTCGGCCTCGTGTCCGCGCGGCCCCGCGGCCCGCGGTGCGAACTCGGCCCGTCCGCCCGGTGCTTCGGCGACGGAGCACCGGCTGCCCCCGCTGGGCCTCGACAACGCACAGGGCTGTGCACGCGACGACGGGGCGGGTGTCGCGGCGCTGGATCGCGCGCGATGCCCGCCCCGTCGGCGTTCAACGTGAGTCAGGTGAGCAGTGGGACTACGGGAGCCCCGTCAACCACCTGTTCGAGGTCACTTGACCGCGACGGCCGTCCAGGCAGCCTCGACTGCCTTGGTCTCGGCGCTGTCGGCACCGAAGAGGTCGTTGGACGCCTTGACGGTCGCCTCACGGGCCGCCTTGTAGTCCGTGTTCTCGGTCATGTTCTCGGTCAGCGCCTTGAACCAGATCTCCTGGGCCTTGGTGATGCCGATGCCCTTGATCGTGGAGCCGTCGGAGGTCGGCGAGTCGTACGAGACGCCGTTCAGCTCGGACTTGCCGCTGCCCATGGACATCAGGAAGAACCAGTGGTTGGCGATGCCGGACGAGTAGTGCACGTCCACGTCACCGGCGTTGGCGCTCCACTCGTCGAGGGAGTTGCCGTCCTGGCTGGGCTTGTCCATGTAACGGAGCGGCGTGCCGTCACCGTTGATGTCGATCTCCTCGCCGACGAGGAAGTCGCCCACGTCCTCCTTGTTCTCCGGGGCGTGGAACTCGGTCGCCGCCGCGAAGATGTCGGAGGTGGCCTCGTTCAGACCGCCGGACTCGCCCGCGTAGACCAGACCCGCGGTCGTGGAGGTGACGCCGTGCGACATCTCGTGGGCCGCGACGTCGAGCGAGGTGAGCGGGGCCTTGTTGCCCTCACCGTCGCCGTAGGTCATGCAGAAGCAGCTGTCGTCCCAGAAGGCGTTGACGTAGTTGTCGCCGTAGTGGACGCGGCTGGGCGCACCCTTGCCGTCACCGGCGATGCCCTCGCGCTTGAAGACGTCCTTGTAGAAGTCCCAGGTCTGCTGGGCGCCGTAGTGCGCGTCCACAGCCGCGGTCTGGGGGTCGTCGGCCTTGCCGGTGCCCCACTTGTTGTCCTCGTCGGTGAAGTCCTTGCCGTCACCGCTCTCGCTGTTCTCGAGGTTCGTGGTCTTGCTGCCACCACGGGTCTCGTCGCTCAGCGTGAACTTGCCGTCGGAGCCACCGGTGGTGAGCTTGACCTCACCGCTGTACATGCTGGCGCCGGTGCCGTCCGCCTCGTGGATGCCCTGGTACTGCATGAGCTTCTTGCCGGACTTGGCGTCGGTGATGACGTGCAGCTGGCTCGGCGCACCGGACTTCTGGAGGCCGCCCTTGACGGTCTCCCAGGCCAGCACGGGCTTGCCGGTCATCGCGAAGACGACCTTGCGCGGGGCCTTGCTGCCCTCGGCCTTGGGCGTCGCCGGCTTCGCGGCGGCGCTGACGCCCTGGGTGGAGACCTTGATCTCGGCCTTCGTGGACTTGGTGACACCGGTCTGCTTGCCCGACTTGGACTTGTGCACGACCATGTCGCCGCCGAGGACCGGCATACCGTCGAAGGTACGCGCGTAGCGGACGTGGGTGGCGCCGTCCTTGTTCTTGACGACGTCCTTGACCTCGAGGTTCTCCTTGGAGCCGAGGCCGAGGGCCTTGGCGTCCGCGGCCTTCGCGGTCTTGGAGTCAGCCTGCTTGATGAGGCTGGTCTTCTGGGAAGCAGTCAGCTTCGCGGCTGTGGCGCCAGCCTTCATGCCGGAGTCCTGCTCGGTCGGGCCGGCCGTGGCCGTACCCGCGGTGATGCCTGCCACGACGAGCGCGGCGGTGGCTGCGAAAGCGGATATCCGCTGCTTCCTGCTGAACGATCTCACTAGGTGGCTCCTTCTGCCGTGGGGGCCGGACGACGACCTGTGGCACCGTCCGGGCAGAACTGCGATGCGAAAGGATGTACCCCATCCGAACGCACGAGTAACAAAGCTCACCCTGCCATCGCGCAGGTGTGCATGTCACCGTTTCAGGCAGAGAGTGCTCACAGCTTGACCAGATCTTTGTCCGTTGGTCCGACACGGATGCACCGGATAACGGACGCCGCTCACCGAGGAGTTGACACCTCCCCAGGTCACAGGGCGACTCAGTGGTCTGGACCGCTGGCAGTCCGGCCTGGCAGACCTTCGACGATGCTTTCGCGCCACGCCTGGTGCAGACCCGCGAACCGGCCGCTTCCGGCCACGAGTCGGGCCGGAGAGCCGTCCTCGACGATCCGGCCTCCCTCCATCACGAGCACCCTGTCCGCGATCTCCACGGTCGAGAGCCGGTGAGCGATGACCACGGCCGTACGCCCGCGCAGCACAGTCAGCATCGCCTGCTGCACGGCCCGTTCACCGGGGACGTCGAGCGACGACGTCGCCTCGTCCAGGATCAGCACGGCCGGGTCGGCGAGCAGGGCACGGGCGAAGGCCACCAACTGCCGCTGACCGGCGGAGATCCGTCCGCCCCTCTTGCGTACGTCCGTGTCGTATCCGTCCGGCAGGGCGGTGATGAAGTCGTGGGCGCCCAGGGCCTTCGCGGCGTTTGCGATCTCCTCGCGGGTGGCGTCGGGCCGCCCGATCGCGATGTTCTCCGCGACCGTGCCCGAGAAGAGGAACGCCTCCTGGGTCACCATGACGACGCCGCGGCGCAGTTGAGCGCTCTCCAGGTCGCGCAGGTCGACCCCGTCGAGGAGCACGCGTCCGGAGGTGGGGTCGTAGAAGCGGGCGAGCAGCTTGGCCAGGGTCGACTTGCCCGCGCCGGTCGAACCGACCACCGCGACGGTCTGCCCGGCGGGCAGCGTCAGGTCGAACGCGGGGAGCACCTCGCCGCCTGTCCGGTAGCTGAAGGAGACGCGGTCGAAGACGACTTCGCGCCCCTGCGGGCCCGCGCCCGTGGGGCCGCTCTCCCCGCTCGCCGCGGGGGAGGGCAGCTCGCGGGGCGCGAGCGGTTCGGGCACGGAGGGCTGCTGGGCCAGCAGCCCGGCGATCTTCTCCAGCGAAGCCGCCGCCGACTGATAGGAGTTGAGGAACATCCCGAGCCGGTCGATCGGGTCGTAGAGCCTGCGCAGATAGAGCGCCGCGGCAGCGAGCACGCCGAGCGCCAGCTCCTGCCCGGCCACGCGGTAGGCGCCCCAGAGCACGATGACCGCGACCGCCACGTTCGCGGTGAACCGGGAGAGGACGACGTAGCGCGCCATCTCCAGGAGCGAGTCGCCGTTGACCTTCCGGTGACGCCTGTTGAGTTCGGCGAAGGCCGCGTCGTTCGCCCGCTCACGGCGGAACGTCTGCACGGGCCGGATGCCGCCCACGGTCTCCGCGAACTTCACGATGACGGCCGCGATCGCCGTCGACCGGATGCGGTACACGCGCATGGAGCGGCGCTGGAATTCCCGTACGAGCAGGGCGAGCGGCACGAAGCTGGCCAGCGCCGCCGCTCCGAGCCCCAGGTCGAGCCAGAACAGCATGACCAGGATGTAGACCACGGACAGGACGACCGCGAGCAGCTCCTGCAGCCCCTCGTCGAGGAGTTCGCGCAGCGATTCGACGTCGGTCGTGGAGCGGGAGATGAGGCGGCCGGAGGTGTAGCGGTCGTGGAAGTCGACGTCGATCGCCTGCGCGTGGCGGTAGATCCGCCCGCGCAGCTCCATCAGGACCCGCTGGTTGATGCGGGCGGCCGCGATGACGAACTGGAACTGGAGCCGGCCGGACGCCAGTGCGCAGCCCAGGTAGACCGCGCCGACGACGAGGAGCGGGCCGTGGTCGCCGTCCCGGCGCAGGGCCGGGACCGCGTGGTC
>NZ_JACBXA010000216.1 GCF_013870515.1 Streptomyces albidus (ex Kaewkla and Franco 2022)
CACGGCCGAGGGCTCGTCCTCGGCCGGGAGGGCGTTCACTGAGTCTCGGTGAACTCGGGGGCACCCGTCTTGCGCTGCACGAACCGGGTGATGCGGTTGGCGGTGCGGAAGCTCTCCAGATCGAGGTCCTCCACCTCCACCGTCAGATCGAACCGGCCCTCGACGAACGTGACCAGCTCCAGGGCGAACAACGAGTCCGCGAGGCCCAGTTCGAAGTAGTCGTCGTCGGGCCCGACGGGCTTGCGGAGAGCCGCGGTGAGGAACTCGGTGATCTCGCTGGTGATCTCGTTCACGTCGTCGGCTCCTGGGGTCCGATCTCGACCAGCAGCACGCTCCACGCCGCCACTGGACTCACGTTGATGAGCACGGCGCGGTCACCCTCTTGGAGTTCCTTGCGCTCGATTGCCGTGTAGAGGTTGTGGAAGACGTCGTTGGGACCCAGGTGCCCGTACTGCTGGAGGTTCTCCCGGCACACCGGCATGATCTCGATCCCGAGGGACTCCTCGGTGAAGGTGAACCCGGCCATCGACAGGTTCTGGCTGAGGTGTCCGCGGATGTCCGCCTGCTCGATCCCGTTGCGCTCCATCAACCCGCTCAGCAGGGCCGACAGCCGGCCGCGCGACTCCATCGCGAGACTGAAGGCGTACGTGGAGGGGTCCTTGCACTCCTCGCGCCACTGATCGGCGGGACGGTCGCGGTACTTGACGTGGAAGAGGTCCCAGTGGGCGCCGTTGGTCTCCTGGACGATGTCGAGGAGCCGGACCGGCCCTCGGCGGGAGAGCAGCAGCGCCTGACCGCCGTCCCCGTTCACGGTCACCGGATGCCTGTAGCGTCCGGCGGCCGCCGGCTTGCTGCCGTGGACGACGAGCACGTCGCCCAAGTCCCGGTCGGCGCACATCAGTCCACGTGCCGCCAGCAGTGCGGGGGTGATCGAGACGCACCCCAGGCCGCCGACCGAGAACGTGACGGCTCTGTCGGCGCCGAGCAGGTGCTGCAGTCGGGTCGCCTCCGAGCTGAGAAGCGTCTCCGGTGCCCTGGACTCCACGACGATGAGGGCGCCGAGATCACGCGCGGACGCGCCTGCCCTGTCCAGGGCTTCCCGCGCGGCACGCTCGCCGAGATCGGCCGAGCTCATCCCCTCGTCCGCCCGTACGGACTCCACTCCCAGCGCCAGGCACGTGCGCCGCTCGCTCTCCCCGAGCGAGGCCAGTTCGGGCAGTTCCGACACCGGAACGGACCGCTCGGGCAGGCACCAGCCGGCACTGCGCACGGCGACAGGAAAGGCCCCGTTCTCCGCGACTTGAGGCGTCACGCATCCTCCCCCAATTCTGGTCAGAAACCGGATGCTACAACGCCGACTTGAGGAGGAGAAGAGACCAGAATTGGAAACCGGAACCACCGGGAAAGGTGTCCCGAACATCGAGTTGTCGATTTACCCGGGTATCGGCGGGGACGCTGGAGTGGATCGTTCTGGACGTTTTGCCGGAGAGGTCACCCGGGGTCGGATCCGTACCGGCCGACATAAGCGGAATGCGCCACTCAGGTTTCACGTTCGTTCTGGAATCCTTGGTTCCGGAAAACCCCGGTCTCACCGCCGGTCACGCCTCGACCGGCCGGTGCACCAGCACTTCCGGTCATTCCCCCGCCCCGGAGCGGGGCAGCCATGTGCGGACAGCAGAACGGCGGGTGAACTGGAACGATCCGGTGGGGACGCTCAGTTCACCCGCCGTCGCGGCGGAGGGCGGCGATGCCGTGCAGGGTGGAGGCGCGCCCCCGCTAGCCCGCCTCGTTCACGAGACTGGCAGGACGCATGTCGGTCCAGTTCTCCTCGATGTGGTCGAGACACGCCTGTCGGCTGTCCTCGCCGTGAACAATGGTCCAGCCCTCTGGAACATCGGCGAACGCCGGCCACAGAGAATTCTGCTTCTCATCGTTGACGATTACATAAAAGGTGCCGTGCTCGTCGTCGAATGGATTGCTCATCAGGTCCCTTTCGCGGTACGCGAGTGGAAAGCCGGATCCCCACCCTCACGGGACGGCATACTCCCGCAGCCCGAACAACCCCCGCAAGTATTTCGCGGACGAAAGGCACCCTCTCCGGGCGAAGCGGGGAATTAGCTCCCACCGGGACCGGCGGCACGACCCGCGCGGTCAGCGGGACGGCCGGTCGACGCCCCACTGGGAGAACGGCCAGGGCAACGACCGGTCCCGTGTGCGAGGCGAGGAGCCCCATGCCCGACGGTGGGTGGCTGGGGCTGGATGAGCAAGCGTCCCGTGCCGGACGAGCTGGACGCCTGGTTCGAACCCGCGCACACCCGGCCGGAGATCCGGCGGGATCTGACAGCTACACGCTCATCCCCGTCGACCAGCCCGGTCAACTGGTGGGGCTTCTGCGGGAGTTCACCTCCGAGTGAGCCTGTGGCCCGTCGCCGTGCAGGCCTCGCCGTCCCGCTGCGTGCCACCATGTCCCGCATGGACACACCAGCACTCGAACTCGCCGCGCAGCGTCACCGGGAGGCCGCCGACGCACTGGCGGCGGCACGGACCGACCTGGAGATCGTGGCCGTTCAGGCCTTGCGCGAGGGCGGAGCGGAAGGCGAGCGCACCGTCGCCGAACTGACCGGCTGGTCACCGGCGCAGCTGCGCGAGATCGTCGCCCGCGTGGAACGACGGGACGGCCCCGCCTAGCCTCCGGCATCCGCCGTGCGGGCCGGGGCGCGAGCACCCCGCGTCACGCCCTCCCCGTGGCGTCCGCCCTCCCGGGGAGCCCATACGCTGCTGGGCGGCAAGTGTTCTGCGTACGAAGGAGACCCGCCGTGCTCGTGCTGCTGCCGCCGTCCGAGGGCAAGGCCGCCGGAGGAAGAGGGCGTCCCCTCGACCTGGAGGCGATGTCGCTGCCGGGGCTGGCCGGCGCCCGCGAGACGGTGCTGGACGAGCTCGTCGCGCTGTGCGGCGCGGACGAGGAGAAGGCCCGCGAGGTGCTGGGGCTGAGCGAGGGGCTGCGTGGCGAGGTCGCCAAGAACGCCGGGCTGCGTACGGCCCCCGCGCGGCCGGCCGGAGAGATCTACACCGGGGTGCTCTACGACGCGCTGGGCCTGGCGACGCTGAGCCCGGCCGCGAAGCGGCGGGCGGCACGGTCGCTGCTGGTCTTCTCGGGACTGTGGGGAGCCGTGGGGATCAAGGACCGCATTCCCTCGTACCGCTGCTCGGGCAACGTCCGGCTGCCGGGCCTGGGCGCGCTGGGAGCGTACTGGCGAGGGCCGCTGGCCGCGGTGCTGCCGGAGGCCGCCGGGAGCGGCCCCGTGCTGGATCTGCGCTCGAGCGCCTACGCGCAGATGTGGAAGCCGAAGGGCGAGCTGGCCGAGCGCACCGTGACGGTACGGGTGCTCCAGTCCACCGTCGTGGACGGCGTCGAGAAGCGTTCCGTGGTCAGCCACTTCAACAAGGCGACGAAGGGCCGGATCGTACGTGCGCTGCTGGAGTCGGACGCCCGGCCCACCACGCCGGCGGCTCTGGCGGAGGCAGTGAGCGGGCTCGGCTACGCCGTGGAGGAGGCGGCCGGAGCGCGGTCCGGGAAGCCGCTGGCCCTGGACGTGGTGGTGTCGGAGCTGTAGGGCTCTTCGCGACGGTATTGCACTCTTTGCAACGGGCGTTGCGTGCGACGGTCGTGCGAGGGGAGCATGGCGCTATGAGCTCCTCCGATGCCGACGCCCCGACCTCCCTTCTCGATCTCGCACCCGTCATCCCCGTGGTCGTCCTGGAGGACGCCGAGGACGCGGTACCGCTGGCCCTCGCTCTCGTCGCCGGCGGCCTGCCCGTGATCGAGGTGACGCTGCGGACGGCGGCGGCGTTGGATGCGATTCGGGCGATCGCCGAGCGCGTGCCCGAGGCGGTCGTCGGCGCGGGCACGGTGCTCACCCCCGAGCAGGCGGACGAGGCGGTGCGGGCAGGTGCGCGCTTCCTGGTCAGTCCCGGCTGGACGGACCGGCTGCTGGACGCGATGCGCGGGCACGGAGTGCCGGTGCTGCCGGGCGTCTCGACCACGTCCGAGGTGGTCGCTCTGCTGGAACGGGGGGTGACGGAGATGAAGTTCTTCCCGGCGGAGGCCGCAGGCGGCACCGCCTATCTCAAGTCGCTCGCCTCGCCTCTGCCCCGAGCACGTTTCTGCCCCACTGGAGGCATCGACGAGGCCAGGGCAGCCGGATACCTCGCCCTGCCCAACGTCGGTTGCGTGGGCGGCACTTGGATGCTCCCAGGCGAGGCGCTGGCCGCGAGGGACTGGCCACGCGTCCAGCGCCTGGCCGAGGGGGCCGCCGCGCTGCGCCACTGAGGGGCGCAGCCGGGCGATCCCGACCGGTCGCCAACTGCCCGGTCGCCACTGCCGATCATCGACTCCAGGTCGCCCGACTGCCCGTCACCGACGCGCGAACGCCGGTGACGGGCAGAGGTGGTCCAGACCGGTGTCAGGCCGGCTCGGCCTCCGTCTCGGGCCGCGCACCGGGAGCCGCTGAGTCCTTCCGCGCCTTGGCCCGCTTGGCCAGCACGGCGATGGAACCCAGCGCGATCACCGACAACAGGATGATGTAGCCCGAGACCGCCATCGACGTCCCGCTCACCTCCAGCAGCAGCACCATCATGAACGGAGCCAGACCGCCGCCGACGACAGCCGCGATCTGGTAGCCCAGCGAGGCGCCGGTGTAGCGCATCTCGGCCGTGAACAGCTCGGCGAACAGGGCGGCTTGAGGTCCGTACATGATGCTGAGGAAGCAACTGGTGACGAAGGTGCCGAGCCCCAGCAGCCACAGCGACTTGGTGTCGATGAGCATGAACATCGGCACGGCCCACAGCATGATGCCGACGGCCCCGACCGTGTAGACGGGCAACCTGCCGAAGCGGTCGGAGACGGCCGCCGCGCCTGGGATCAGCACGAGTTGGGTGAGGCTGACCAGCAGCGAGACCATCAGCACCGAGCCCCGCTCCATGTGCAGGTCACGCGTCGTGTAGTCGAGGACGCCGGTGATGATGATGTAGAACGTGGCCGTGTTGACGGCGAAGGAGCCGCCGGCGAGGAAGACGGTGCCCAGGTGGTGCCGCAGGACGGTGCGCAGCGGCGAATGGGCCGAATCCCCGCCCTTCTCAGGCGTCTTGCCGGCGTTCGCCTCGCGCTCACGCTCGGCGAGCGCGCGCTCCGCCTCGCGGAACTCCGGTGTCTCCTCGACCCGGGTGTGGATGTACCAGGCGAGCAGGAGCACGAGGATGCCGATCGCGAACGGCACCCGCCATCCCCACGAGCTGAACGAGGCCTCGTCGGTGATGCTCTCGGTGAGGAGGAAGGCCACGTTGGCGGTCACGACGCCGATGGGGACGCCCATCTGAACGAGGCTGCCGTACAGCCCCCGCTTGCCCTCCGGTGCGTACTCGGTGGCCATCAGCATCGCGCCGCCCCACTGTGCGCCGACGGCCAGGCCCTGCACGACGCGCAGAGTGACCAGGGCGATCGGGGCGGCCACACCTATCTGGTCGTATCCGGGGAGCAGTCCGATCGCTGTGGTGGCGAGACCCATGGTGGTCAGCGCCAGCACGAGCATGGGCTTCCTGCCGCGCTTGTCGCCGAGCTGCCCTGCGATGATGCCGCCGATGGGGCGGGCGAGGAAGCCGACCGCGAACGTCGCGAAGGAGGAGAGGACTTCGGCGACGGGGCTGCTCGAGGGGAAGAACTTGCCGCCGAGCACGAGCGCGGCCGCGATGCCGAAGATGAAGTAGTCGTACCACTCCACTGCCGAGGCCGCCGCCGCGGCTGCGGCGACTTTGCGCCGGTTGTTCTGCCGCGGGGTCGAGGAGTCGGGTGAGGCCGTATCCATTGCTTCACGCTCCGGTTTGTGGGACGCGGGGAGAGGGGGACGGGGGCTGAGGCGCCGCAATTCCGGGAGAACGTACCGACCAGACGGTAGGTGGTCAACAGGCGGTGCACGGATCTCTCGCTGAGTGGCCGGTCCGGCGCAGGGGGCGATCCGCCGGCGTGCGACGGCGGGTGAAGGCAGGCGAGGGGCACCGCGCGGCATCCGGTCGACGGAGGAAGTCCGGCGCACCGGCGCATACGGAAGTTGCCGGGTGCGGGGCCCGGTGGCAGCGCGCCACCGTGAGCCCCGCACCCGGCAACTCAACTCTGTCGGGGCGGTGTCGGAGTGCCGGACCGGCTCAGCGCAGGTGAGCCGTGTCGTTGAACAGGCGCAACGAAGCGTTGCCGTCCACGTAGTAGGCGACGGCCGTCAGCGAGGCCGCTGACAGCTCCATCCGGAACAACGACGCGGAAGGCGCGCCCAGCGCCTGTGTCACCAGGCTCTTGACCGGGGTGACGTGCGAGACGACGAGCACCGTCTTCCCCGGGTACCGGGCGAGGATCTTGTCCCGCGCAAGGGCGACGCGCTGCGCCACCGTCTCGAAGCTCTCGCCTCCGCCGGTGGGCCGCACCTCCGTGGAGGCCATCCATGCGTCCAGGTCGTCGGGGTGGCGTTCGCGCACCTCTGCGAAGGTCAGCCCTTCCCAGGCGCCGAAGTCCGTCTCGCGCAGGTTCTCCTCGATGCGCACGTCGAGGCCGATGCGGTCGGCGACGGCAGCCGCCGTCTCCCGGCAGCGGCGCAGCGGAGAGCTGACGACTGCCTGGACGGTTCCGCGCGCTGCCAGCGCCTGCGCCACGGCGCGCGCCTGGCGGCGCCCGGCCGCGGAGAGCTCGGGGTCGGTGCCGCCGCTGCCCGAGAAGCGCTTCTCCGGTGTCAGCGGGGTCTCGCCGTGCCGCAGCAGCACGAACGTGGTGGGCGGACCGACGTCGGGGCCCCAGCCGCTGTGCGCGGCGGCCTCCTCGCCGGAGGCCTCGGGCTCGTCCCCGTCTTCAGCCGCGTCCTCGGCCGCCTCACGGGCCGCCTCTTCCGCCGCGTCCAGCTCCGCTGTAGAGGCGCCGGGCGACCACGGTTCACCGCGTTTGCCCGCGTCCATCGCCTCGTTGGCGAGCCGGTCCGCGTGCTTGTTCCGGGCGCGGGGCATCCACTCGTAGGTGACCGCCTCCACGGGGAAGATCTCCTTCGCCTCGGCGGCGAGCGGCCGCATGTCGGGGTGCTTGATCTTCCAGCGGCCCGACATCTGCTCGACGACCAGCTTGGAGTCCATCCGCACCCGCACCGAGGCGTCCGGGTCCAGCTCGTACGCCATCCGCAGCCCGGCGACCAACCCCCGGTACTCGGCCACGTTGTTGGTCGCGACTCCGATGAACTCGGCCGTCTCGCGCAGGACTTCACCGGACCGCGCGTCCAGTACGACCGCGCCGTAACCGGCCGGTCCCGGATTTCCCCTGGAACCGCCGTCCGCCTCGATGACGAGCCTGCGTCCGCCGCCCACGCCCCCCACCCCCGTCAGAGTCCGGACTCGGGCGTACGGACCAGGACGCGGCGGCAGTTCTCACACCGCAGCACCTCGTCCTCCGGGGCCGCGCGCACGTCGTTGACCTCGGTGATGTTCAGCTCCAACCGGCAGCCCTCGCAACGCCGTTGATAGAGCTTGGCCGCGCCCACACCGCCCTGCTGCTCACGGATCTTCTCGTACAGCTTCAGCAGGTCCGTCGGCACCGAACCGGCCACCGCCTCGCGCTCCTTGCGTACGGTCTCCGCCTCGCTCTCGAAGCCGTCCATCGCCACGTCACGACGTGCCGTCGCGTCCTGGACCTTCGCCTGCACGGACTCGACGCGCTGCGCCAGCTCGGCCGCGCGTTCCTGGGCGGCCTCGTGGCGCTCCATGACCTCCAGGACGACGTCCTCCAGGTCTCCCTGCCGCTTGGCGAGCGAGGCGATCTCGCTCTGCAGGCTCTCCAGGTCCTTGGGGTTGGTGACCTGGCCGGAGTCCAGCCGCTTCTGGTCGCGGGCGGCGCGCTGACGCACCTGGTCGACGTCCGACTCGGCCTTGGTCTGCTCGCGGGAGGTGTCGCTCTCCTCCGTGCGGGAGGCGACGAGAAAATCGCGGAGCTGGGCGAGATCGGCCTCCAGGGACTGGATCTCCTCGTGCTCCGGCAGGTTCTTGCGCTTGTGTGCGAGCTGCGTCAGGCGCGTGTCCAGTGCCTGGACGTCGAGCAGTCGGATCTGGTCGGCGGGCGCGGCTTTCAGTTGGGGGCTCCCGAGGTGAGTTCGTTGGAGTCGCTGCTGTCGGTGCCGGAGTTCGGGCCCGACGGGGCAGACGGAGAGGAGTAGGAAGCCGCGTGTGCGGTCCAGGGGTCGGTGACCGTACGCGAGACGTGGGTGCGCAGGCCCCAGCCGTGCCGGTCGGAGATCTCGTCCAGCTGGGCGGCGGCCTGCTCGCACCAGGGCCACTCGGTGGCGAAGTGGGCGGCGTCCAGCAGCGCCAGCCCGGAGTGCTCGCGGGCCTCGGAGGCGGGGTGGTGGCGGAGGTCGGCCGTCAGATACGCGTCCACGCCGGCCGCGCGCACCTCCGCGAAGAGCCCGTCACCGGAGCCGCCGCTGACGGCGATGCTCCGGATCAGCCGGTCTGGATCACCGGCGGCGCGGATCCCCTGCGCCGTCACCGGCAGCCGCTGCGCGGCCCACTCCGTCAGCTCCGAGAGCCGCATCGGGCGGGGCAGTTCGCAGACGCGGCCGAGACCGCGGCGCCCCTCGCTGTCGGACGGATCGGGCACCAGCGGGCCGAGGACCCTCAGGTCGAGGGCGCCTGCGAGGGCGTCCGAGACTCCGGGATCCGCGGTGTCGGCGTTGGTGTGGGCGACGTGGAGGGCGACACCGTGCCGGATCAGCGTGTGCACGACCCGTCCCTTGAAGGTGTCGGCCGCGACGCTCGTCGTCCCGCGCAGGTACAGCGGGTGGTGGGTGACCAGCAGTTGGGCACCGAGCTCCACGGCCTCGTCCGCGATCTCCTGGACGGGATCGACGGCGAAGAGGACCCGCCGCACCTCGGCGTCCGGGTTGCCGACGTCCCCGCAGACCGTGCCGACGGCGTCCCACTGCTCGGCCCGGCCGGGCGGCCAGAGGGCGTCGAGCGCGGCGATGACTTCGGAGAGTTCGGGCACGGGTGAAAGGCTACCTTCCGGCCCGGCCCGGCTGTCCGGGGCGCCGTACACCCCCCGGCCGCCGCCCCCGCGCACGCCCCGAGGCACAGGCCCTCGGTCTCGCGCAGGCAATTCGCACATCCGCCACCCTTCCGCGTGAAGCGTCCGAACTCGCATTGTTCGGGCGGCAGTGCGACGCCTAGGTTCCTCACTGGAGGTGATCGACCCATGACTGCCTGTGCCACGGAGACCACGGTGAAGGACGGCCGCACGGCAAGGCACTCCACGTTCACGATCGCGGCCGACGGCGCCTACGCGGCACGGCTCAACGCGTCCGCGGAGGGCGGCTGGTTTCCCGAGCGCTGGACGCTGGACGGGCCGGAGCCGTACGCGGTCCCGCTGCCCGGCGCCCGGCCTGAGGACGTGGGCAGCCAGGTGCTGCCGCTGGCCGACGGAAGAGTCCTGATCGCCCGCCTCGAAGCGGGGAGCCACCAGCTCGCGCTCCTCTATCCGACGGGGCCGAGCACGGGCGAACTCCGCCTGGGCGCCGTGGAGTCCGAGCGGCTCACGCTGCTGCCCCCCGCACCCTGCGGACGGCGCGCGTACGCGCTGACCCACGGTGAACACAGCACGGGCGTATGGCTGGTGGCGGGCGGCAGCGAAGGCCCTCAGCTGGTCGCGGAGGTCTCGGGGCACTGCTCGGGCGGCGCCTGGCTGGACCGTGAGGGCAGGCTGCTCGCGGTGGACCGCACGGACACGGGCGGTACGGGCCGCACGAAGAGCGTCGTGATCGACTTCGCGCGGCAGGGCGAGGTCACCCCTCTCCTCCAGATCACCGACGAGAGCGACGACCGGCTGCTGCTGGCGGACGCCGACAGCGGCCTGCTGATCGTGCGGTCGAACGCACCCGGAGAGATGCGGCTGGGCTGGGGCGTGCTCGGCAGCCACCGCCCGATCCGCTTCCCGGAATCCCTGCATCCCGACAACGCCCTGCTCACGCCCTTCGCCGTGCAGCCGGGGCAGATGCTGATTCCGGAGAGCTGCGCCGTGGCACTGCACGGGCAGACGACGGGGGCGCGGGCGGGCGGTGCGTGGCTGGGCGTATGGCGCCCCATGCAGAAGGAGTTGCGG
>NZ_JACBXA010000217.1 GCF_013870515.1 Streptomyces albidus (ex Kaewkla and Franco 2022)
CTCGACGACCCCCGCCGCTTCCAGGCCCACCTGACCGTCGCCCGCGCCCGTCGATCCGCCGAGGAGACCGTCGACCTGCGCCCGTACGTCGAGGCTCTCGGCCCCTTCAGGGGCGAGCCGTGGACCGCCGGCGAACTCGCGCTCGTACGCAGCAACCTTCCCGAGGGGGGCGTGCCCGGCGAGCAGCCCCGCTACGAGCAGATCGCGGCCTGGCCGCTGGGCGGGTGAAGGACCCCGTTACGGTGGAGGGGTGAATACCAAGACAAGGACCCGCATCGTCAGCGGTGTGCTCGTGCTGATGCTCATCGTGGTGGCCGTCGCGGCCGCACTCGGCGCCTAGGGGGTGTCCGCAAAGTCCCGCCTGGGGCGCGGGGCCTGGCACGCACGCTCCCAGCGTTGTCGATCGTCTGCGCAGCCCGCTGCGCTCTCCTCCTCCGCCTTGCGATCGCACGCACCAGACCCCGCGCCCCCCGCCTGGAAGGCGGACGACGCTACTTTGCGGACACCCCCTAGGGCACACGGACGCCCCCTGGGGCCCTCGTTCAGGCCCCGGGCGCGGCCTGGGCCGGTGCGGCCCAGGCCGCGCCCGTGACTGGTTCCGAGACCGGTCCGGCTACCAGGCGAACGCCTCAGGAGTCGGCCCGGGCCCGGGGAAGATCTCGTCGAGGGACTCCAACAGCTCGTCTCCGAGCTTGAGTTCCACCGCGCGCAGCGCCGACTCGAGCTGCTCCGAGGTGCGCGGCCCGACGATCGGGCCGGTCACTCCCGGCCGTGTGAGCAGCCATGCGAGGGCCACCTCGCCCGGCTCCAGGCCGTGCTTGCCGAGCAGGTCCTCGTACCGCTGGATCTGATCGCGCACCTTCGTGTTCTTCAGAGCGTCCGCGGACCGTCCGGACGCGCTGCGCCCGGCGCCGCCCTCCGTCTCCTTGCGGATCGCGCCGCCCAGCAGCCCGCCGTGCAGCGGTGACCAGGGGATGACGCCCAGGCCGTAGTCCTGAGCGGCGGGGATCACGTCCATCTCGGCGCGGCGTTCGGCGAGGTTGTAGAGGCACTGCTCGCTGACCAGGCCGTACGTGCCGCGCTGCGCCGCCTTCTCGTTGGCCTGCGCGATGTGCCAGCCGGCGTGGTTGGAGGAGCCGACGTAAAGGATCTTGCCCTGCTGGACGAGGACGTCGATCGCCTGCCAGATCTCGTCCCACGGCGTGCCCCGGTCGACGTGGTGGAACTGGTAGAGGTCGATGTAGTCCGTCTGCAGCCGCTTGAGGCTGGCGTCGACGGCGCGGCGGATGTTCAGCGCGGAGAGCCGGTCCTGGTTGGGCCAGCGCTCGCCCTCGGAGCCCATGTTCCCGAAGACCTTGGTGGCCAGTACGGTCCTCTCGCGCCGGCCGCCGCCCTGGGCGAACCAGCTTCCGAGGATCTCCTCGGTGCGGCCCTTGTTCTCGCCCCAGCCGTACACGTTGGCGGTGTCGAAGAAGTTGATGCCCGCGGCGTGTGCGGTGTCCATTATCGAGTGGCTGCCGGCCTCGTCGGTCTGCGGCCCGAAGTTCATCGTCCCGAGGACGATCCGGCTGACCTTGAGGCCGGTGCGGCCAAGCTTCGTGTACTCCATGTCCGGCAGCCAAGCCGTTGGAGTGGGCTCGAAGCAAGGCCCCGGGGCGGGGTGCGGGAGACTGGGGCCATGTCTGTGCCTGTTCGCCGCGGCGTCGCGGCTGTGGGAGTCGTGGGTCTTGTCGCGCTCGGGTCTCTGACGGGCGCTCCCGGCGCCGTCGCCGCCTCCGACGACGAGGGGCCCGAGTCCTTCCGTATCGAGAGTCCCCGCATCACCGAGTCCAGCGGGCTCGCGGCGAGCCGTACGCACAAGGGGGTCTACTGGACGCACAACGACTCCGACGACGGGCCGTACGTCTACGCCGTGGACTCGGCCACCGGCAAGACCGTCGCGACAGTCACCCTCCAGGGCATCGACCCCCGGGACGTGGAGGGGATCTCGATCGGCCCGGGCGGCGACGTGTACGTCGGCGACATCGGCGACAACCTCGGCGGCGGCTGGAGCGAGGTGTGGATCTACCGCTTCAAGGAGCCGGACCGGTTGCGCGACGTGACGGTCACGCCCACCCGCTACACCGTGCGCTACGCCGACGGGCCGCGTGATGCCGAGTCGCTGATGGTGCATCCGAAGAGCGGACGGGTCTACATCGCCAGCAAGAGCCAGGAGAAGAAGGGCGGCATCTACGCGGGCCCGGAGCAGCTGTCACCTTCGGGCGTGAACACCTTCCGGCGCATCGCCCGTACGGAGGTCTGGGCGACCGACGGCGCCTTCTCGCCCGACGGCACCCGCCTGGTGCTGCGCGGCTACTTCGGCGGGGAGATGTTCAGGTGGCGGGACGGCAAGCCTGAGCCGCTCGACCGTCCGGTGAGCGTGCCCATGGCCGGGCAGGGCGAGTCGGTGACCTTCACGACGGACGGCCGCACGCTGATGTGCGGCTCGGAGGGCAAGTCGAGCTCCGTCGATCCGCTGGAGCTGGACGGAGAGCTGCTGCCCGAGACGGTCGAGGCGGGGGACGGCGCGGGCGGCGACGGCAAGCAGGGCGGCGGTGAGGCCGGCGGGGCCGACGGCAAGCTCGACGACAGGAACGTCGTGGTGGGCGGAGCGACCTTCGCCGCGGCCGTCGTCCTGTGGATGGGGCTGCGGCGGATCTTCCGTCGCCGCGGCTGATGGAGCCGGAGGGCGGCCCCCGGCGGGACGCAACGAAGCGGGCCCGGATGCCGTGCATCCGGGCCCGCTTCGTGCGTACGTGCCGTGCGAGGGTTACAGGTTCTCGATGACGTAGTCCACGCAGCGTGTCAGCGCCTCGACGTCCGAAGGCTCGACCGCCGGGAACATCGCGACGCGCAGCTGGTTGCGCCCGAGCTTGCGGTACGGCTCGGTGTCCACGATGCCGTTGGCGCGCAGCACCTTGGCGACTGCCGCGGCGTCGATGTCCTCGTTGAAGTCGATGGTGCCGACGACCTGGGAGCGCTGCTTCGGGTCGGCCACGAAGGGGGTCGCGAACTTGGCGTCCTCCGCCCACCCGTACAGGGTGCGCGAGGAGGTGGCCGTACGGCGCACCGCCCAGTCGAGCCCGCCCTGCCCGTTGATCCACTCCAGCTGGTCGTTGAGGAGGAACAGCGCGGAGAGGGCCGGGGTGTTGTAGGTCTGGTTCTTGCGGGAGTTGTCGATCGCCGTCGCCAGGTCGAAGAACGCCGGGATGTGCCGGTCGGAGGCGGCGATGCGCTCGGCACGCTCGATGGCGGCCGGGGAGAAGACGCCGATCCACAGCCCGCCGTCGGAGGCGAAGGACTTCTGCGGGGCGAAGTAGTAGACGTCGCTCTCACGTACGTCGACGGGGAGACCGCCCGCACCCGAGGTGGCGTCGACCAGCACGAGCGCGCCGTCGTCGGCTCCGGCGACGCGCTGGATGGGCATGGACACGCCGGTCGAGGTCTCGTTGTGGGTCAAGGCGTACACGTCGGTGCCCGCCTCGGCCAGGGGCTCGGGGTGGGTGCCCGGCGTCGACTCGATCACCGTCGGGGCACTCAGCCACGGCGCCTGCTTGGAGGCCTTCGCGAACTTGCTTGAGAACTCGCCGAAGGAGAGGTGCTGGGACCTGGACTCGATCAGCCCGTGCGTCGCGATGTCCCAGAAGGCGGTGGACCCGCCGTTGCCGAGGACGACTTCGTAGCCCTCCGGCAGCTGGAACAGCTCCTTGACGCCTTCGCGCACGCTGCCGACCAGGTTCTTGACCGGGGCCTGGCGGTGCGAGGTGCCGAGGAGTGACGTACCGGTGGCAGCCAGGGCGTTCAGCGCCTCCGTACGCACCTTGGAGGGGCCCGAGCCGAATCGACCGTCGGCGGGCTTGATGTCAGCGGGAATCTGGAGATCAGCCACAGGTGAAGCCTAGTGCGTCCCTTTACACGGAACGGGGTGAGGTCCACCCGGTGAGACGTGGCGGGCCCCGTCCCAGGTCCCCGGGGCCTCGGCGTCCCCCTCCGCGAGAGGCATGTACTCGCGCGGAGGGGGGCGGCGGCGGAGCTGTTCTCCCAACTGCCGCCGCCTTCATCCGTAGCAGCGCTGCAGGATGCATCGGTTCGAGTCTCCGTTCACCGCGTGTTAAACCACTGTGGGCTCTGATGCCCTGTGCGCCGGAGGGGGCAGGGGGCAACGGCCTTCAGCTGCTGGGCGCGAGCACGACGCTGTCGTCGCCCGGGTGGAAGCGCGTCGCGGGCGGGGCTCCGCCCCGGAGCTCGGTGACCAGCAGCCGGTGCAGCCGGAGTGCGCTCCTGCGGTAGAAGCGCCGCTGTGTCAGGCGCCCGAAGAGCTGGAATCCGAACCTGATCAGCGGGCTCGCGATGGGTGCCCGCCGCGAGTAGCCCGTGATGACGAAGTTCACTTCGCCGGTGTGCAGATGCTTGACCACCTCGTAGGTGAGCTCGCCCTCCTCGAGGTGGCCCTTGAGGGTCTGATAGCCCCAGCCCCACACGCGGCGCGCGGTCTCGCCGGAGCCGTGGGTGTCGTCGATCACGGAGGTGACCCGCACCCCCATGTCGAAGCGCAGCCCGCAGAAGCGGCCTTCGAGGAGCATGTTCCGTCCCGGCATCGGCTCGTGGACGTCGTAGATGCTGCGCAGGATGCGGGGCTCCGCGAACTGGTAGTCGCGCACCAGGCGGCACGCGATCTCCCATGAGCCCCCGGGGACGGGTTCTCCCGCGGGCTCGGGCGGCAGCGGGCGCAGGAGGGTGTCGATGTGCCAGCCCTCCTCGGCCGTGGGGGCGCGGCCCGTACGGGTGGGGTAGTTGACGTCCAGGCGGCCCAGGGCTCGCAGGGCTGAGAGGGCGCTGTCGCTCAGCAGTCGCTGCTCACGGATCATTCACGCCTCCCGGCGACGTCGGCCGGCCCGCGTTCCGGGCTCCTTCCGCACTCCCCGTCGCCGCTACTCGACGTCCCGCAGCGACTCGCCGATCTGCCACAGGGTGGGGACCCACAGGCCGACGAAGATCGCGCGGCGCTCGGCGTTGCCGCGCTCCTCCTGGTCGAGGCCTGCGGCTCGCATCCACAGGATGGTGCACAGAGCCACCGATCCCAGTGCGGCGGACTGGAAATGCCAGCTGCGCAGGCCGAGTGTCCGAACCATCTCTCCCAGTGACACGTCCGACCTCCGCTCCGCCTGTCGGGCAGGCGTATCCCATGACCAAATTCCTCATATGGTGTCATAGCGGTCATGGCTGTATCGCGCACAGCACGTCCACAGGGGCCGACACTGAAGCGGCGGGCGGGGGTCCTGCTGCGCCTCCCTGCCGGGATCCTGCTGGTGTCCTGGCAGTACTTCTGGCGCGTCACGGCACTGCATCGCAGCGAGACGCGGGGCGACGCGAGTGACCTGCCGCCGCAGCTGCCGGCGGAGCTCGTCGACGAGCGCAGCAAGCTCCTCCACGACGGTGTGGGGCCGATGTTCCACCGCCGCTTCCGGGTACGGATCCACGGATCCGCGATGAGCCCCGGCGAGCTGATCCACGCCGTCCTGGCGAACCCGAACCGGGCGGCCCCGAGCGTCGCCGTCTTCCACAAGACCCTCGGCGAGGACGGCATGCCGTGCGTCGGCGACGAGTACCGGGTGCAGATGCCCGGCCCCTGGGACGGGCCCGTACGCGTGGTCCACCGCGACGCGACCTCGCTCAGGCTCCACACGCTGCAGGGCCATCTGGAGGCCGGCCAGATCCAGTTCGCGGCGCGCGCCGCGGACGGGTCACTCGAGTTCGAGACCGAGGCCTGGTCGCGTGCGGGGGACCGGTGGGCGGACCTGCTCTACAGCCGTCTGCGGGTGGCCAAGGAGATCCAGTTCAACATGTGGGTGCACTTCTGCCTCAGGGCCGCCGCCATCGCGGGCGGGCGAGTGGCGGGAGGCGTCCTCATCGAGACGCGCGGCATCCCGGAGGAGCTCTGCCGCGACTCGCCGGGCCGCTGATCCGGCGGCCGAGGCGCCGGCGGTCACATGCCGGCCAGTTCACGCACCGTCGTCATGTCGTCGAAGGGGAGCAGCTTCCCGCCCACGTCCTGGTGCGTCTCGCTGCCCCTGCCGGCGACGAGGACGACATCGCCCCGGTCGGCGACGGACAGCGCCCGGGAGATCGCCTGCCGCCGGTCCGCGTGACGTTCGAACGGGGTGCCGGTCCCGGTGAGCCCCGGGGCGATCTGGTCCAGGATCCCCTCCGGGTCCTCGGTGCGGGGGTTGTCCGAGGTGAGCACGCACAGATCGGAGTGCGCTCCGGCGATCTCACCCATCTGTGCGCGCTTGGTGACGTCCCGGTCCCCGCCGCAGCCGAACACGGTGATGACACGGGCCGGGGCGAAGCCGCGGATGGCGGTCAGCACCTTGTCCAGCGAGTCCGGAGAGTGCGCGTAGTCCACGATCACGGAGATGCCGCGGGGCGTCTCGAAGCGTTCGAACCGTCCCGGGACCGGTGGGATCCGGTCCAGCGCACCGATCAGCCCGTCGAGTTCATGCCCCAGCACGTGGCATGCCGCGACGGCGGCCAGCGCGTTGGCCACCGAGAAGCGGCCGGGGACGGGGATCGCCGCCGGGTACTTGTGGCCCGCGTGGTGCAGTGTGAACCGGGTGCCGTAGGCGTCCATGACGAGGTCGGTCGCGCGGTAGTCGGCCTCGGCGTCGAGGGCGTACGTCGTCGTGGCGCCGGGCATCATCGCCGGAATCGTGGCACCGACCGGGTCGTCCGCGTTGACGACCGCGTGGCGGCAGAGCCCCTGGAACAGGCGGAGCTTGGCGTCACGGTAGTTCTCCATCGTGCCGTGGTCGTCGAGGTGGTCCTGGGTCAGGTTGGTGAAGACCCCGACGTCGACGAAGGCGTGATCGACGCGGTGCGTCAGCAGGCCCATCGATGTGGCCTCCAGCACGACGCTGCCGACGCCCCGGTCGCGCATGCAGCCCAGCAGATACTGGAAGTCCGGCGACTCAGGCGTGCTCAGCACGGACCTCGGCATCGGGATCAGCTCGTCGCCGATCCTGCTTCCCGCTGTGCCGATGACGCCCGTCCTGGCGCCCTCGGCGATCCGGAGCACGGACTCGACCATGCAGGACACGGACGTCTTGCCGTTGGTCCCGGTGATCGCCACCATGTCCATCTCCCGGCCCGGCTCCCCGTAGTAGCGGGAGGTGACGACCGATGCGGCGGTACGGGCGTTGGGCACCCGCACGACGCAGGCGCCGTCGAACGAAGGCTGGGTCGGGGACGGGACGTCTCCCCCCGCGTCGTCGACGAGGACCGCCACCGCCCCACGTGCGAGCGCCGGGCCGACGGACTCCGGGCCTCCCTCGGCATGCCCGGCCACCGCGATGAACAGCGAACCGGGAGAGACCCGGTGGGCGTCGAAGTGCACACCGGCGGTGATCTGCGTCTCCGCGTCGCCCCGCAGCACCTCGTGGTCATGGCCGGACAGCAGTTCGCTCAGATTCACGGAGGCCCTCTCGGGGTTCGGTGCGCGTGGCCGGTCGCCGGCGGGCGCCGCTCAGCGCGACGGCCGGGCCGGAGCCGGATGATCTGTGTCAAAACGGGTGGTTCGGGGGCAGCTGGTGACGGTGTGTGTCCGGGTCTTCGAGCGGACGAGCGGACAGGCCGCGCGGCACAGCGACCGACGGCGTCAAAGGCCGTCAGGGAAAGTGCGGGTGCCCACGGGGACCGAGATCCAGGGGCGGGCGTCGCCCCGTACAGGGGCTGTTGGGAATCGCTAGCCGTGGCCGCGCAGCGCCCGGCAGCCGTTCTTCGGCGCCTGGGCGTTGGCATCGGCCGCATTGTCCGGGCCGTGAGCGGCGTCGGCGGTGCACAGTCCGTGAGAGGCCACCGGCAGGCGCCCACTCACTGAACGTGTGCAATCCATACAGCGAGTGTACATTCCTGCTCCGATCGGCCGGATCGCGCCTCGGACAGCGGGCACCGGGGTATCGGGGTGCGGCCAACTCCCCTCAGCGGGACGGGCGTTCAGCGCGTTCGTGTGAAGACGCCGTCCGGGCGTCCGCGGCTCGCCCACGTGGGGGGTGCCGTCCGGGGGCGGTGAGCGTGCACGCTGGACCCATGGCACAGGCACGCAATGCAGCGCGGGACACTCCGGCGCGTACGGACGGGACGCTGGACCGGAACGAGGACCAGGGGCAGGCGGCGGCTCAGGCACGTGACGTGGAGAGAGCGTTGCGGAAAGCCGTCCCGGGCGGCGAGATCGAGTTCGACACCGGCTCGCGCGCGCTGTTCACCATGGACGCCTCGAACTACAGGAGGGTGCCCCTGGGCATCGTCGCGCCGAGGGACGCCGACGAGGTCGCCGCGGTGCTCTCCGTCTGCCGGGACAGCGGAGTCCCCGTGCTCGCGCGCGGCGCCGGCACGTCGATCGCGGGCCAGGCCACCGGAACCGGTGTCGTGCTCGACTTCACCCGTCACATGGACCGGATCGAGTCCATCGACCCCGGGACGCGTACGGCCCTCGTACAGCCCGGCGTGATCCTGGACGACCTGAGGGGTGCTGCCGCGTCCCACGGCCTCACCTTCGGCCCCGACCCGTCCACGCACAGCCGCTGCACCATGGGCGGAATGATCGGCAACAACTCCTGCGGCTCCCACTCGGTGGCCTGGGGCACGACCGCCGACAACGTGCACGAACTGGACGTGCTCGGTTACGGCGGCGAGAGGATGCTCCTCGGCCGCGGCGGCGACAGTGTTCCGGAGCGACTGCGGGACAGCGCGAGGGAGTTGGTCAGCCGGGAGATGTCGCGTCTGCGCACCGGCTTTCCCGAACTCCCGCGCCGCATCTCCGGTTACGCCCTCGACGAGCTGCTGCCCGAGAAGGGCGAGGACTGGGCGAGGGTGTTCACCGGGAGCGAGGGCACGCTCGGCGTGATGACGCGCGCGAAGGTGCGGCTCGTGCCGACTCCGGGTGCGCGCGTGCTCGCCGTGCTGGGTTACGCCGACGAGACCGCGGCGGCCGAGGCGGCGGCAGGTCTCCTGCAGTTCGGTCCGCTGACCGTCGAGGGCATGGCGAACGACCTGGTCTCCGACGCCGCCAGGACGGATCTCCCGCGCGGCGGCGCGTGGTTGTTCGTCGAGGTCGGCGGGGACGACGAGGCCGCGGCACGTGCGCACGCCGGTGAACTGTGCCGCGCCGCCGAGGCGGACGGCACGACCGATCACAAGCTCGTCGTGGCTCCGGCAGCCCAACGCGCCCTGTGGCGCATCCGCGAGGACGCGTCCGGCACGGCGACGCGGATGGACGACGGCAGTGAGGCGTGGCCGGGCTGGGAGGACTGCGCCGTGCCGCCCGCCCGACTCGGCGCGTATCTGCGGGACTTCCGGTCGCTGCTGCGCCAGCACGGGCTGCGGGGGCTGCCGTACGGACACTTCGGCGACGGCTGCATCCACGTGCGCATCGACTTCGACCTGATGGGCGCGGCGGGCATCCAGCGCTTCCGTGACTTCTCCTCGGACCTGGCGGACGTCGTCGTCGCGCACGGCGGTTCGCTCTCCGGCGAGCACGGTGACGGGCAGGCGCGGGCGGAGCTGCTGCCGAGGATGTACGGGGAGGAGATGGTCGGGCTCTTCGGGGAGTTCAAGGACCTGTGGGACCCCGCGGGCGGGCTCAACCCCGGGATGCTCGTGCGGCCTGCACGCATCGACGAGAACCTCCGTTTCGCTCCTCTGCCGCGCGAGCCCGTCGACGTGGAGTTCGGATACCCGCACGACGGCGGTGACTTCTCGGCCGCGGTGCGCCGCTGCGTCGGGGTCGCCAAGTGCCGTAACACCGACGCCGGTTCGGGGGTGATGTGCCCGTCGTTCCGTGCGACCGGCGAGGAGCAGCACTCCACGCGCGGACGTGCGCGGCTGCTGCACGAGATGCTCGCCGGTGAGGTGGTCACCGACGGCTGGCGGTCGGAGGAGGTACGCGAAGCACTCGACCTGTGCCTGTCCTGCAAGGGCTGCCGCAGCGACTGCCCGGTGGGCGTCGACATGGCCACGTACAAGGCCGAGTTCATGCACCACCACTACGAGGGCAGGCGCCGCCCCATGGCGCACTACTCGATGGGCCGGCTGCCGCG
>NZ_JACBXA010000218.1 GCF_013870515.1 Streptomyces albidus (ex Kaewkla and Franco 2022)
GGGCGGAACCGGCTCGGACGCGGGAGACGCCGCGGGTCGGGTTGTCGGGGTCGAGACGGCCGCAGGGCCCGTCTCCGGTGCGACCGTGGTGCTCGCGGCAGGGGTGGCCACGGCCGCACTGGGCGCGCTGCTCGGCATACGCATCCCGGTCGACCCGTCGCCGGCGACGCTCTTCCAGTTCCGTGCTCCGGCCGGTCTGGTCCGCACCGTGGTCAACAACCGGGACTTCGATCTCCGGCAGGTCGCCGCGGACCGGCTGCTCGCCGCCGCAGACTCGCCCGAACTGACTCTCGCCGCCGTCCGGTCCACCTTCCGCGGCGCCGCGAACGTCGAGCTGCTCAGCACCCGGGTCGGCGTACGCCCCATGCCGGCCGACGGCGAGCCGATCGTCGGCCCGGTCGCTGAGGTGCCCGGCCTCTACGTGGCGGTGCTGCACTCCGCGGTCACGCTCGCCCCGGCCGTGGGCCGCCTGGTCGCGCGGGAGCTGGTCGACGGTGCCGTCGAGCCGGTGCTGGCGGGCTGCCGTCCCGACCGCTTCTAGTCGGGGCGCAGCTCTTTCAAGGCGTTCTCGATCGACCGGGGGAAGGACCCGTGTATGTCGCCTCCCGCGGCGTTCGCCACGATGTCCACGGCCACGGTGCGGAGCTTGACATGGCTGTGCTGGGAGACGCTCACCAGGACCTTCCACGCGTCCTCTGAAGTGAGGCTGTGCGCAGCCATGAGTACGCCCCGGGCGTGATCGATGACAGGCCGTCTCTCCAGCGAGAGACGCAAGTGCTCGATCGCCATTCGCACATCCTGCGGGTCATCGTTCACGACGGTCCTCGCTCTTCTGCGCGCTGAAGGCACCCCGAGTCTGCCCGGGAGGGGCGCAGCCTATCCCTGCCACTTCTTGGCTGGGCGCGGACGATCACCGGCCACCCCTGACCGTGCGGATGGCCGACGGTGACTCTGCCGATCACGGGCAGGGGGAGACGCTGAATCAGGCAAGGCGGCGTGTTGTGTTACTTAGCGGATGTTTTCTACCAATAGCTTCTGTGTATCTGTGCGCGATCTTTGTTGTCGCGCAGCCTCATGGAAGTGGAGATGTAATGCGCAAGCTTCGCGAAGCAGTTGTTGTGGCCGCCATGGTCGGAAGCGTCAGCATGCTCGGTGCCGGTATGGCCAGCGCCCAGGAGCTCCCGACGGTCAACTGCGAGCAGGACGCCAGCAGTGACAGCGTGGACTTCACCCTCGCCGGCACCCTGGCTCCGGTGACGACCGGCGCTGCGGGCGACGCCGACTCCAGCGCCACTCAGCAGATCTGCGGCATCGGCAACGACGACAACGAGAACACCGCTGGTGACTCTGCCGGTGGCTTCGGCACTTCAGTGCTCGGCGGCGCCCCGGTCGTCACCCCGTAGTCGCGACGACCGGCCCTGTCGATGCTGATTCAGGGGCCGAGCCTCCAAGGCTCGGCCCCTGAATCATGCCGTTCTCAGGGCAGACTGTCGGTTCGACAGCCCCCGGCATGCACCAAGCTCTCAGTGAGGTAGACACGCAGGGCCCCCCGCCGGAGCAATGTCCGGCGAGGGCCCACTTGCTTCGCGAAGCAATTCCTCAGTCAGGACCCTATCCCGCGAGCCTTCACGGTCATGTGAACACGCTGCTCACGGCGTGCCTCCGTCGGTCGATCGATGGGCGAGACGCCGTCAGTGTTGGACGTCCAACCGTGCCCAGCCACCGGCCGGATCTCTCAGATGAACCGATTGCGCCTTGCACGAGGCCGATCGCAGCGTTTGGCTCAGCGTTGCCCAAGGTCTGATCGCGATACGCAGACCGGGCCTCTGAATCGGGTAAAGCGGCGTGTTGCGTACTTAGTGGATGTTTTCTACCAATAGCTTCTGAGGCACCTGTGCGCGATCTTTGCGGATCGCGACCCAGCCCCTCAGGAGTGGAGAAGCAAATGCGCAAGCTTCGCGAAGCAGCCGTTGTGGCCGCCATGATCGGCAGTGTCAGCATGCTCGGCGCCGGTGTCGCCAACGCCGGCGGATGGGAGCACGAGGAGCTTCCGACCGTCAACTGCGAGCAGGACGCCAGCAGCAACACCGTGAACTTCACCATCGCGGGCACCCTCGTCCCGGTCATCACCGGCCAGGGCGGCGACGCTGACGCAAGCGCCACCCAGCAGATCTGCGGCATCGGCAACGACGACAACGAGAACACCGGCGGCACCGCCACAGGCGGCACCGGCACCGAGCTCCTCGCGTAATAGCGAAGCCTCGCGAAAGTACGCATTTCAGGGACCGAGCCCACTGGCTCGGTCCCTGAAGCATGTGAACACACGGCGCGAAATGCGGAAGCGTCAGTGTCATCAACGAATATGACGGCCAATCAGGTCAAGTGGCGTGTTGCGGGTCGGATGCGACTTCTCTCTTGAATAGCTTCGGGTATGCCTACGCGGTCGTTGCTGATCGCGATCTAGCCTTCATGGAACTGGAGAAGTAATGCGTAAGCTTCGCGAAGCAGCCGTTGTGGCCGCCATGGTCGCCGGCGTCAGCATGCTCGGTGCCGGTGCCGCCTACGCCGGCGGCGGGGAGCCCACCGAACTCCCGACCGTCAACTGCACCCAGGACGCCGACAGCAACAGCCTGACGGTCACCATTGCCGGCACGGCCGCTCCGGTGACCACCGGCGACGCCGGTGACGCTGACGCAAGCGCCACTCAGCAGATCTGCGGCCTCGGCAACGACGACAACGAGAACACCGCGGGTGAGGCCACCGGCGGCACCGGAACCTCGATCCTCTAGTCGCTGAGTTCTGTCTCGTTTCATGATTCAGGGGCCGAGCCCGCAAGGGCCGGCCCCTGAATCATGCGGTCCTCCGAGCGGAAGGCCCGACAGACAACCGCTTCGAAGTGCACCAGCTCTCATTCGGCAGACAGACAAGGCCCCCCGCCGGAGTAAGGACCGGCGAGGAGCCCATTTGCTTCGCCCAGTCAGCACCTCGCTCGGAACACTAGCCCGCGAGCCCTCACCGTCCAGTGAGCAAGCTGCTCACGGCGCGCCTGTTCCACGTCTCAGCAGTCCGGTTCGACCTGGTGGGAACGTCAGGCCAAACAGTCGGGGATCACTCTCGCCGGGGCGACTCGACTGGACCGTGCTTCGTGCTCCCACGTGCCGGATGGGAGGGCGACTCACGGCGAAACCCGGTGGACCAGGGGCGGGGTAACGGCTCTCAGGCGAGCATGTGCTCCTGCAGGTCAACGCTGATTCGCCCCACATCACGCAGCCGCAGCCGCGCTTATCGGAACGGCTCGTGGTGAGTTCACCTGGGTGTGGGGTCGGGGAAGGACCTGTCGCCGAAGAGGACCCGGCTTGCCGCGGCCCGGCCGAGTGGTGTGCGTAGCAGCGTGAACGCCGCTGCTGCTGTGGTCGGCGTCCGTACGCGGGCCAATCCCCGGCGCAGCATGAGGCGTCCGCGGAATCGGCTGCGGAGTGCGGCTCCGTCGTAGTGCGTCATCGTCTCTGGTTTCCCGGTGCACAGCGCGTCGTTGATCACTTCGGCTGCGAGCTCCGACTGCCGTAGGCACGGGTCCAGGCCGCCGGCGGTGAGTGGGGAGACTGCGCCTGCTGCGTCCCCCACGAGAAGTCCGTCGGCGCAGCTGATCCTGCGCAGCAGGCCGCCGACGGGGATGGGGCCTGCGCGTCGCTCCACCGTTTCGGGACGTTCGACGCCGGTCAGTCCGGGAGCGGAGGCGCTGAACCGTTCCGCCGCCCGGCGAAGGCCGTCTGGATAGCGGTCGGCATAGCCTGCGACGCCGACATGGGCGTGCTGCCCGTCGTTGATCACCCAGGCCAGGTATCCAGGGGCCAACGAGGGGTCGAGTACGCAGTGGAAGGTCGGTGGCTCGTCGCTTCCGGGTAGTTCGAAGACCTCTTCGGCGCCGACGATCATGTGGTGGTTGCGGTCGAGAGCGAGGTCACGGGCGACTCTCGAGCGGGCTCCGTCGGCGCCGACGACGAAGCGGGCCCGGACCACGGTCGGTCTGTCCCGACCGGCCAGGAGGAAGGTGTCGCTCTGTCGGCCGGCGTAGCGCGTGCCCAGTGCGATGCGTACGCCGGCGTCGGCTGCGGCGGCGGCCGAGGCTTCGTAGAGCGGTGCCATGTCGCCCACCCGGTATTCGTCGCGGGGGCTGGTGAGGCTCACCGGGCGGCGCAGGTTCGGGGGGTAGAGGACCACGCGTCGGATCGGTGGTCCCAGGCAGTCGGGGGGCAGCGGGAAGTCGTCGAGTGTCTTCCGTACGAAGATCCCTGTGGTGCGGATCGCGCCGACAAGATTGGCCCGGCGTTCGACCAGGAGCACGTCGTGTCCCTGTCGGGCGAGGAGTGTGGCGGTGTTCAGACCGGCCAGTCCGGCTCCGACCACCAGTACGTCGGTGTTGTCCGTGGCCCCGAGCCGGAGGGAGAAGTCGGCTGTCGTCATGGTGTGCTCTGTCCCTTGTGGGGTCCGTCACCGGTGCGCGCAGGCCCCACACGGCTGCGGACAGTGCGACGGCCGGGGCAGCGAGGGTGAGGCGTGCGGACGTCGACGGCGGACGTCGTACCCGGGGATCGTGTGCAGGGGCCGGCTGCCGCGACTGCGGTCACCACGGCGACGATCCGGCTGGGACGGATTCCCCGGGCTCGTCCGCGTCCCGCTCCCCGGCGCTCCCGGGCTCCCAGCGCAGCAGGTCCCCGGGCTGGCACTCGAGCACTTCGCAGAGCGCGGCGAGCGTGGTGAAGCGCACCGCCTTGGCGCGGCCGTTCTTCAGCACCGCCAGGTTGGCGGGTGTGATCCCCACCCGGTCCGCCAGTTCACCCACGGACATCTTCCGCTTGGCCAGCATCACGTCGATGTCGACGGCGATAGGCATCAGATCACCTCGGCCAACTCGGCCCCCAGCCGCGACGCCTCGACGTCGCGTGCGAGGGCCTGTGCGAGCAGCATCCGCAGCACGAGCACGATGAGCGCGACCCCGAAGACCGCCAGGGAGACCCCGCCCAGCAGGGCCACGACACCCGGGGGCACGGCCTCGCCCGGTGCCAGGACCACCCCGAGCGCGAACACCAGGAGTGCGGCCGCCACGAACGCGCCGATCACGAGGTCGACGTAGCGGAACGCGGCGTGCGAGAAGACGGTTCCACGCCGCACCATCGTCACCAGCCGCCATACGCCGAAGAGGACGACCTGGACCGTGACGAAGACCAGGACCGTGATCACGAGGGCCGGAGTGCGGTGGTCAGCAAGAAGGTTCTCCTTCATGGCGCCCGTCAGCATCGCCACCATCACCGCCTGGACGAGCACCGTTCCGGCGAGCAGCGCCACCATCACGGCGCGCAGTGCAAGCACCGTCAGCTTTCCCATCGTCGCTCCCTTGGTCGAATAGCAATAGAAATCTATTGATTATCGATAGGAATGGCAAGCCCTGGATTCATTCGTGGGACGGGTCCGCGTCCCCATACCCCCGGAAAGGGCTCCGTGCGCCCGAGGTGCTGAGGGCTTGGGCCGGCCTCCGGGGCCCATGGCCGGGCCATGCGCAATCGCTCGGGTCCGGCGTCGTCCTGACCGCCGGGCGTCAGCCGGATTCCGCTCATACACTGCAAGAACGGGCAATTCGTTCAACATGGTCATGGAAGAACATGCCTACAGCCTCGTTCACCCTGGACCACGCGGAGCACGTGACTTCGTGGAGTCCCGCTGCAGCCGCATGGTTCGGCCGATCGGCCGACGACGTGCTGGGCCGGCACTGCGGCATGCTCTTCGCCGGGACAGCGCTGAGTGCACTGGCCGAAGCCAGGGGCAGCGCGATGGCGGGCAACGACTACTGCCGGATCGTGCCGGTGACATCCGGTGACGGCGCCCGGCAGGACGTGCTGCTGACCTGCTCGCCGCTGACGCAAGGCGGCCGCGGCAGCGGACCGGAGAGACCTCCCGAGGGAAGCAGCGCCCCCGGGCTGCTGTGCCAGATCAGCGAGCTGCCGCCGCGCGGAGCCGGAGCGGAGGAAGCCGGCGCGTCCGCCCCGGGCGGCCTCCGTACACCCTTCATGGACGCCTTCGTGCAGACCTCCCCGCACGGCATGGGGATCCTCGACACGGATCTGCGCTACGTCATGGTCAACGACGTGCTCGCCAGCTTCAACGGGATCCCGGCGGAGGATCACATCGGCCGCGGCGTGAGCGAGGTCGTCCGGCCCGCGGACAGGGGCGAGTACGAGAAGCACCTGCGCAAGGTCCTGGAGACGGGCGAACCGCTGCACAACGTCCTGATCTCGGGCCGTACGGAGGGCCACCGTGACCGCGACGGGGTCTGGTCAGTGACGTTCTTCCGTCTGACCTCCGATGACGGCCGGGTACTGGGCCTGGGCGGTCTGATCGTCGACGTGACGGAGCGGCAGACCGCCCTGCTGGAGGCCTCAGGTGTGCGCCGGCGGCTCGACCTGGTGAATCAGGCCGGCAGCGAGGTCGGCACGACTCTGGACATGACGCGGACCGCGCGCGAGCTCACAGAGTTCGTCGTACCGGACTTCGCCGACTTCGCGACCGTCGAGATGCGTACAGACTTCCTCGACGGCAGCGCGTTCGCCGACCCCGGCAGGCCGGCGGCCACGGTCCTGCTCGCCGGGCGCGGCCCTTCGGGCGACCGCTCGCGCCGGGTGCAGGTGGCTGACCCCGGGGGGCGATACGTCCACCCGGTGGGGTCGCACGCGCACAGGAGCCTGTGCTCGGGGCTGTCCTGGCACACCGAGAAGCTGCGGGGAGGGAATGCCGCTGTCCTCGTCCCGGCAGAAGCACTGCCGGGCCTCCAGGAGTACGGCCCGGGTTCGGGTGTGATGGCGCCGCTGGTGGCACGCGGCCGGTGCCTCGGGCTCGTGACGTACGGGCGGTTCGCGGAACGCGACGCCCTGGACGAGGACGACCGGCGGGTCGCCGAGGAACTCGCGGCGCGCACGGCCCTGAATCTGGACAACGCCCGGATGTACGACGACGAGCGCCGGACGGCGGTCGCGCTGCAGCGCAACATGCTGCCGGGCGAGAAGGACATCCCCGTCCGGCAGGGCCTGGAGATCGGCTACCACTACTGGTCCACCAGCCGCTCCGCCGAGGTCGGCGGGGACTTCTTCGACGTCATCCCGCTCTCGGGCCACCGCGTCGCGCTGGTCGTCGGCGACATGATGGGCCACGACATCCACGCGGCGGCCGGCATGGGCCAGCTGCGCACCGCGATGCACACCCTGGCCAGACTCGACCTGGAGCCCGTGGAACTGCTGACGCGGCTGGACAACATCGTCGAGAGCAGCCCCGCGATGCAGCACGCCACCTGCGTGTACGCCGTCTACAACACCGTGACCCGGGAGTGCGGCATCGCGAGCGCGGGCCACCCGCCGCCGATGCTGCGGCACCGGGACAGCACCACCAGGCTGATCCCCGTCGAGCCCGGGGTGCCGCTCGGCATCGGGCTCGGAATCCCGGACTACCCCGTCACCGACCTGGTGCTGCCCGAAGGCGGCACGCTGGTGCTCTACACGGACGGTCTGATCGAACAGCGGGGCAAGGACATCGACGAGGGCATCGACGCCCTCGGGTCGGCGCTGGCCGCGCCGGGACCGTCGATCCTCTCGGTGCAGCAGTGGTGCGACAGCTTGGTCGCCGACCTGGCTCCCTGGTCGGCAGACGACGACCTCGCGCTCCTCATGGCGCGGGCGACGCCCATGCCCCGGCACCGGAGCGTCCGCTGGAGCCTCCCGTCCGAGGCCGCCATGGCGTCCAGGGCCCGGTCGCTCATAGACCGGACGCTGATCGACTGGGGCCTCGACGGCATGCGGGACACGACCCGGCTGCTGGCGAACGAGCTGTTCACGAACGCGTTCCGGCACGGCAGAGGCGACATCGGGATCCAGCTGGCCAAGGGCGGCAGCCTCGTGGTGGAGGTATCGGACTCGGACGAGCGCCTGCCGCATCGTGCCGACGTGACCTTCGACGGCCAGTGGGGACGGGGCCTGACACTGGTCAACGAGCTCGCCGCGAAGTGGGGGGCCCGGTCCTTCACGTCGGGCAAGGTCGTCTGGTTCGAGCTGCCGCTCGTCCGCTGACCGCGGGAGTCGCAGCGTGAGCCCGAGGGCGGCAGGCGTACCGGGGCCGGGCCCGGTGAAGTGCCGATCTGAGTATTCCGACTCATGTCAGCGGTGCGCGCGCCGCGTCAGGCTGCCCGGCATGGAGTACAACCAGCCGCTCGCACACTGCCCCGACTGCCGTGGACCGCTCGGGCAGGCGATGGAGCACGGAGAGCGGCAAGAGCACGGTCCCGTCAACTGCCCTTACTGCGCACTGCCGTTGATCGGCGAGGAGCACGAGGAGTTGCGGCGGATCGACACGGAGCTGGTCGGCCTGGACCAGCGGCGTGCCGCACTGTACGGGCGCCGTCAGACCCTGCTGGCCGGGCTGCGAGCCGCGGCGCAGGGTGCTGCGAAGGGCGCGCCGGCCCAGGGCGTCGCCCAGGGTGGGGGTCCGGGAGGCGCCTTCGGACCGGTGCCGGCGCACGGACCAGTGCCCCGGGCGTGGGCCGCGGGACAGGCCGAGACCTCCTCGTACACCGCACGCAACGTCCTGCTCGTGCTCGGCGGTGTGCTGCTCACCGTCGCCGCGTTCGCCTTCACGCTGCTGAACTGGGGCGGAATGGGCGTCGGCGGCCGTGCGGCGGTGCTCGGCGGGCTGACGCTCGGAACCCTCGCTGTGCCGCTCGTGCTGCTGCGCCGCAAGCTGGTGGCCACCGCCGAGTCCGTCGCCGGTTTCGGGCTGGCGCTGTTGGCGCTGGATGCGTACGCGCTCCACGAGGTCTGTTTTCCGTATACGGACGGTCTCGCCTATTCGGCGCTGAGCGCGGCACTGATCGCCGCGCTGTGGGCCGGTTACGGGCTGGCGCTGCCGGCACCGGGGCTGCGGCTGCCGCTGCCCTTCGCCGTCGGTGTCGCCCAACTGCCGCTGCCGCTCTGGTCGCTGACCCTGGACGGGACTTCGGATCAGACGGCCTTCGCACTCGCCGTGGCGCTGCTGCTCACCTTCGCGGCGGACGTCGCACTGGGGGTGTCGGGGCAGCGGGACGGCAAGGGCACCCGGGCGACCGCCCGGCCGGTACGGATGACGGCCGCCGTGGCGGCCGTGCCGGTGGGCGCGCTGATGATGGGCGTGACGCTGTCGATGCAGCCCAACGGCCTTGCCTCGGCCGCACGTTGGAGCGCCGTGCAGGCGGTGGCGGCGGCGGTCCTGCTCTATGCGGGACAGCGGCACCAGGCCCGTCGGCTGGCCGGCCCGCTGGGCACGGCGGCCGGGCTGGTGCTGATCACGGCGCTGGGGGGAGTCGTGTGGGCCGTGGTACGGGCCGAGGGCACGCCGGGCTGGGACTGGCGGGTGCTGGTGTATCTGCTTTGCGCGATGGGCCTGTTGGGCGCGGTGCTCGTCCTGCGCGTGGTGCGGGAACGACCTGCACCGCAGTCGGCCGGGCTCGTGGTGGCGGCCGTCGTGGTGCAGTGCGGAGCACTGCTGTGGGCACTGGTGCCGGTGGCACAGGCGGTGTTCGGGCCGTGGTTCTTCGCGGCACGCGCATGGGAGGGGCCGCCCCGCGGCCCGGTCCGTCAGGCCGTCGGCACTCACGCATGGACGGGTTCCGCCGCCACGCTGCTGATCCTCCTGCTGCTGGCGCTGTCGGTGCCGCTGCTCGCCGGAGGGCTCGGCGGAACCGCGCGCGACAAGCAACAGCCCGGAGATGAGGGCGCGTTGAGCCGTCTGCGGGCCGCCCGATCGTCTGTGCCCGTACTGCCCGTACTGCCCGCGCTGTGCGCGACCGCCGGTGCGACGGCGCCACTGGCACTCGGTCTGTCGTACGGTCCGACCGTGGCCGTCGTCGCCGCACTGGCGATCGCCCTGCTGGTCGTGGCTGCCACCGTGGCGGACGTCGCGACCGGCGTCACCGCTCTGGTATCGGGTCTCACTCTGGCCGCCACCGCGATCGGCTGGGCGCTCGCTCAACAGACCGCCACCCTCGGGGTGTTGGCCTTGCTCTGCGTGGCCTCCGCAGCGACCGCGGCC
>NZ_JACBXA010000219.1 GCF_013870515.1 Streptomyces albidus (ex Kaewkla and Franco 2022)
CTGGCCCGCGCACCGGCGGACTTGACGACGGGTCCGGAGAGCCCCGACGGCGAACCGGTCGGCGCGTACCAGGACGCGGCGCTGCACTACCAGGCAGGTCAGGTGCGTGCCGCGCTGGGCGACAGGGACGGCGCCATCCGCGAGTTGCGCGCCTCGCTGCGGTCGCGTCCCGAGGGCGAACGCCGTTCGCGAGCGATCAGCGAGGCGGAACTGGCCGAACTGCTGCTCTCCCGGGGGCGGTTGGAGGAGGCCTGCTCCGCATGGGAGGACTTCCTCGAGGACTCGGCGCTCGTACGGTCCGGCCGCGCACGCGGAGCACGCGACCGGATGCCGCGTCTGCTGCGTCCGTACGCGCAAGAGCCTTGCGTACAGGCTCTGTCGGCCCGAGCAGGCCTGCCGCTCGGCGGGCGCTGACCGGAGTAAGTGCCCGGCCAGCGGGGCATTACCCGTGAACACCACGAGAGCGCACGGAAGGTACGGGGCGAAGATGGCCACACCCATCACAGCGAGCGCCTTCATCACAGCCCTCAAGAAAGAGGGCGTGACGGTCGAGGAGGTCCGCGACTGGCGCAACCACAACCGCAACCACAAGGGCCCTTGGGGGCCGGTGCACGGCATCATGATCCACCACACGGTCACCAGCGGCGCCAAGGAGACGGTCGACCTCATCTACGACGGCCGCTCCGATCTGCCCGGCCCGCTGGCGCACGGCGCCATCACCAAGGACGGGACGGTTCATCTCGTCGGCCACGGCCGTGCCAATCACGCCGGGCTCGGTGACGACGACGTGCTACGCGCGGTGATCGCCGAGAAGGACCCGCCAAAGCCCAACCAGATGAACACCGACGGGAACCGGTCCTTCTACGGCTTCGAGTGCGAGAACCTCGGCGACGGCGACGACCCCTGGCCCGACGAACAGCTCGACGCGATCGAACGGGCCGCTGCTGCGCTGTGCAGGCACCACGGCTGGAACGAGCGCTCCGTGATCGGTCATCTGGAGTGGACGAACCAGAAGTCCGACCCACGCGGATTCACGATGGACGCGATGCGCAAACGCATCGCGGCACGCCTGAAGTAGGGCACCCCGAGGAACGGAGAGGGGCGGGCGGCGCCACAATGGAGGAGTGAACAGCAGCGCCCCCGCCCCGCCCCCGGGCGGCGGTGGCAACGCGGGCGACAGCGCACCGGACGCTCTCGCCGCCGCGGTCGCCCCCGCCCCGCTGCTGCCTTCCCCGCTCCAGGAGATCGACGACGACCGCTTCGCGCGGCACGGCGTACGGCTGTTGCTCAAGCGCGACGACCTGATCCATCCGGCCTTGCCCGGCAATAAATGGCGCAAACTCGCCCCTAATCTGAGGGCTGCACTCGACAGCGGGGCACGCACGCTCCTCACCTTCGGCGGCGCCTACTCGAACCATCTGCGCGCCACGGCCGCCGCCGGACGCATGCTCGGCATCGCCACCATCGGCGTCGTACGCGGCGACGAACTGGCCGGCAGACCGCTCAACACCTCACTCGCGCACTGCGAAGCCGACGGCATGCGGCTGCACTTCGTCTCGCGCGCCGCCTACCGGCGCCGCACCGACCCCGACTTCCTCGGCCGGCTGTACGCCCGCCTCGGCGACGCCGGCGGGCGCAGCACCTTCCTCATCCCGGAGGGCGGCAGCAACTCCCTTGCCGTACAAGGCTGTACGGCACTCGGGCACGAACTTCGCGGCCACACCGACGTCGCCGCCGTCGCCTGCGGTACGGGTGGCACCCTCGCGGGTCTCGCCGCCGGCCTGTCACCCGCGCAGCGCGCGCTCGGCATCCCCGTGCTCCGGGGCGGCTTCCTCACCGCCGACGTCTCCGACCTGCAACGATCGACCTTCGGCCGCGAACGTGGAAGCTGGTCGCTGGACGACCGCTTCCACTTCGGCGGTTACGCCCGCGGCAGCCGGGAGCTGGACGACTTCGCAGGCGGGTTCGCCGCGCGGCACGACCTCCCGCCGCTGGAGCGGATCTACGTCGCCAAGCTGCTGTTCGCCCTCACGGCCCTGGCCCAGGAGGGCGCCTTCGCCCCCGGGAGCACCGTCACCGCGGTTGTCACCGGGCAGAGTTAGCGTTGAGGGCATGATCAGAGCCGCCACCCCGGCCGACGTGCCGGCCGTCCACGCGATGATCCGTGAGCTGGCCGAGTACGAACGCGCCCTGGAGCACGCGAGGGCGACCGAACAGCAGCTGCACGAGGCCCTGTTCGGCGATCACCCGGCAGTCTTCGCCCTGATCGCCGAAGAGGCTACGGAGAGTGACCCGGTCGGTTTCGCTCTGTGGTTCCGGAACTTCTCCACCTGGACCGGCACTCACGGTGTGTATCTGGAAGACCTCTACGTCCGCCCCTCCTCGCGCGGCGCGGGGCACGGCAGGGCACTGCTTTCAGCCCTTGCCGGAATCTGTGTCGAACGGGGTTATGAACGCTTCGAGTGGTGGGTATTGGACTGGAACGACCCCTCTATCGGTTTTTACAGATCACTCGGGGCCGAACCGATGGAGGAATGGACGGTCTTCAGGATGTCCGGAGAGCCGCTGCGAGCTCTGGCAGATGCCAACGCAGCGTAATCACTCCGGATTCAGGGCCTCCGACCCCTAGCCACAGACAGTGCCCATATGTTTACTATGGGTGACGCTCATGTGATGGGCAGCCGAAGATCCGTGCGGGCGACATCAAGTCGCGGATCGCGATAGCGTCGCAGGCGAACCATCGACGGCGTCAGTGCGTTGGTTCTCCGTGGAGGAGATCCACGAACTGCGCGGCGGAGAGCCGCACGCGCTACACGAACGAGCCGAACCGGCTTGTGCCACTTTGGAGGTGAGGGTGTCCCAGATCGCAGGTGAGCCCGTGGGGCAGGACGGGCAGGACTTCGTCGAGGTCCGGCTGCCCGCGGCGGGTGCCTATCTGTCGGTGCTGCGCACGGCCACTGCCGGACTCGCAGCCCGCTTGGACTTCACCCTCGACGAGATCGAGGATCTGCGGATCGCCGTGGACGAGGCGTGCGCGATCCTCCTCCAGCAGGCCGTGCCGGGTTCGGTGTTGAGCTGTGTCTTCAGGCTCGTCGGCGACTCCCTCCGGGTCACGGTCTCGGCCCCGACCACGGACGGCAGGGCACCCGAGCGCGACACCTTCGCCTGGACGGTGCTCTCCGCACTGGCCGGCGAGGTGGACTCGACGGTGTCCGACGACCGTACGGTCAGCATCAGCCTGCACAAGAAGCGCGGTGCAGGACCCGGAGCGCCGTGACTGAGCACGAGGCACGGGAACATTGGGCAGGCCGCACAGGTGCGGCGGCCGACCCGGTCGTGCCTGAGCAGGCCAGACCGCACCCCGCCGACCCCACCAGTCAGCGACCGGACCAGGCAGAGCGGGCGGACGCGATGGACATGAAGCAGCACGAGACGCACGGACACGGTTCCGGCCAGCACGGTGCGCGTACAGCACGTGCAACGCAGTTCGCGCACTTCGACCCGCGTGACCGCAGCGGAGCCCGCGCGATGTTCATCGCGCTGCGCAATCTCCCTGACGGCTCTCCCGAGCGCGCCGAGTTGCGCAACCACCTGGTGCGCATGCACCTCCCGCTCGTGGAGCACCTGGCACGCCGCTTCCGCAACCGGGGCGAACCTCTCGACGACCTCACCCAGGTCGCGACGATCGGCCTCATCAAGTCGGTCGACCGCTTCGACCCGGAACGGGGCGTGGAGTTCTCCACGTACGCGACACCCACGGTCGTCGGCGAGATCAAGCGTCACTTCCGCGACAAGGGCTGGGCCGTCCGCGTCCCTCGCCGCCTCCAGGAGCTGCGCCTCTCCCTGACGTCGGCGACGGCTGAGCTGTCCCAACTCCACGGCCGTGCACCCACGGTGCACGAGCTGGCACAGCGGCTGTCGATCTCGGAGGAGGAGGTCCTCGAAGGGCTGGAGTCGGCCAACGCCTACAGCACCCTCTCGCTCGACGTCCCCGACACCGACGACGAATCCCCGGCGGTCGCCGACACGTTGGGAGCCGAGGACGACGCCCTCGAGGGCGTCGAGTACCGCGAATCGCTCAAGCCGCTCCTGGAGGAGCTGCCGCCGCGGGAGAAGAAGATCCTGCTGCTGCGCTTCTTCGGGAACATGACCCAGTCGCAGATCGCGCAGGAGGTCGGCATCTCCCAGATGCACGTCTCGCGCCTGCTGGCCCGCACCCTGGCCCAGCTGCGTGACCGGCTCCTCGTGGAGGAATAGAGCCCGCACCGCCAGCACCACGCCACTCGCGCGCGTCCGCCCGCTCCCGGGCGGGCGCGCGCAGGGCGTCAGGGCCCTCCAGTCAGTGCCTCGGATGATTCGGCCGGACGCCGCAACTGCGGGCCTCAGACGGCCCGTTGAGCGGGCGGCATCACGGGCCCACAGGCCTGGGGGGTCTCCGGGGTCACGCGTCGCGCGGACCGATGCCCAGCGCCTCGGTGGCCGTCGGATTGACCAGGCAGCCGAGCACGGCCACTCCGGTCAGCGCCATGGCGATGCCCGCCGCCGTCCAGATTCCGCCGTTCTGTGCCATCTGGTAGCCCGCCGGCAGCGCGATCAGCTGCACGATCATCGACGGCCCGCGACTCCAGCGGCGCCTCAGCCACAGGCCGCGCGCCGCGGCCAACGGCAACACGGACAGCGCCAGTACGGTCACCGCCATCGTGACGGCCTGCACCATTCCGTCCGGCTTGTCGGTCACCAGCATCACCAGCGACACCACCCCGAACGCGGCGACGACCAGGCCTTCGAGCCCGGTCAGCACAGCGGCGGCGGTGAGACGTCGCGGACGGGCGTCGGAAGCTTGGGTCTCGTTCTCGGCTGGCACACGGGAAGGGTAGCCCGTCGCGCGTGTCCCTCTCCAAGGCCCGGATCCGGCGACGCACGCAGCCTGTGTCTTCCGGGGGTGATAGGTACGCTGCACCCCATGCGCGCACTCCTCGTCGTCAACCCTGTCGCCACGACCACCAGCGTGCGGACGCGTGAAGTGATCACGCACGCTCTCGCCAGCGACCTGAAGCTGGACGTGGCGACCACGGAGTCCCGTGGCCACGCCCGTGAGCTCGCCCGGCTGGCCGCGGTGAACGGCGAGACGGAGCTCGTGATCGCCCTCGGCGGGGACGGCACCGTCAACGAGGTCGTCAACGGCCTGCTCCACGAAGGGCCGGACCCTGAGGGCCTCCCCCGCCTCGCCGTCGTGCCCGGCGGTTCCACCAACGTCTTCGCCCGCGCACTCGGGCTGCCCAATCACGCCGTCGAGGCGACCGGCCAGCTCCTGGACGCCATCGAGACGGGCAGGGAGCGCACGATCGGTCTCGGCCTGGCGTCGGGAGTGCCGGACACGGACGACGCGGGAGTGCGGTCGCGCTGGTTCACCTTCTGCGCCGGATTCGGCTTCGACGCCGGGGTCGTGGGCCGCGTGGAGCAGCAGAGGGAGAAGGGCAAGCGTTCGACCCATGCCCTGTACGTGCGGCAGGTGTTGAGGCAGTTCCTCAAGGAACAGCACCGGAGCGGGGGGACGATCAGGCTGGAGCGCGAAGGTGCGGCGCCGGTCGAGGATCTGGTGCTGTCGATAGTCTGCAACACCGCTCCGTGGACCTTTCTCGGCAACCGTCCGGTGTACGCCGCCCCCGAGGCATCCTTCGACACCGCCCTTGACGTGCTCGGACTCTCCCGGCTGACCTCCCTCGCGGTGGGCCGCTACGGCACCCAGCTGCTCACTTCCAGCCCCACGCGCGGACCGCACGGTAGACACGCGGTAACCCTGCATGACGTGAGCGACTTCACCTTGCATTCGCAGGTCCCACTGCCGTTTCAGATGGACGGTGACCACCTGGGAGTGCGGACGAGCGTGAATTTCACAGGCGTACGCCGTGCACTGCGTGTGATTGCTTAAGCGGAAGCCCCGAAAGTCCTTCCACTCGAACGTTTAAACCAGGGTCCACCCTCTGGAAGTACGACTGTGAGTGATGCGACACCAAGGAATCAAAAAAAACTTGCCGGAGGGGGTTGTATCCCCGGCCGAGGTTTGCGAGTCTCTTCATGGCGATCGGGACGGCCCCTCACGGAGGCTCCCAGGCGCCCGAATCCTCCCTCTCATTCCGCTGGGACCCGTATCACAATCTGATCGGCGACCTTCCCTTGCGAGGGGATTCGTGAAAGCGTTCACATTCACAAGCATCCAGAACTCACGAGGAGAGGTAGCAGCCATGGACTGGCGTCACAACGCCGTTTGCCGCGAGGAAGACCCCGAGCTGTTCTTCCCCATCGGCAACACCGGTCCTGCGCTGCTGCAGATCGAGGAAGCGAAGGCCGTCTGCCGCCGCTGCCCCGTCATGGAGCAGTGCCTGCAGTGGGCCCTGGAGTCCGGCCAGGACTCCGGTGTCTGGGGTGGCCTCAGCGAGGACGAGCGCCGCGCGATGAAGCGCCGCGCTGCTCGCAACCGGGCGCGGAACAACGCCGCGACCGCCTGAGACTGACGCCCACACCCTGCCACTCGCTGCATCCCGAGCCGCAGCGCGCAGTGCCCGAACAGTGCACCGCGTAGACACAGAAGTTGAGCCCCGGCTATTCGAGCCGGGGCTCAACTTCTTTTGTGCGTAAGGAGCTTCAGATGTGCGGATCCGGTGACGCCCCGGGAATTCCGCAAGACCTTCACAGGCCTGCTGAATTGGATTGACCGGCAGCCGCGACGGTCGAGAGGACCCGGCGCACCGCTGGTCTCACTGCTTCTCGCGCTTGTCCCGCTTCTCCGCGACCGGAATGTCGAACACGACGCGGGTGCCGCGGACAGGCGCCGGGATCATGTCGAACTCGCCGCCCAACTCGCCCTCCACCAGCGTCCGTACGATCTGAAGGCCCAGATTCCCGGTCTGCTTGGCCTCGAAGCCCTCGGGCAGGCCGCGCCCGTCGTCCTGCACCGTGACCAGCAGCCGGCCCGCCTCCTTGCCGGCGCCGGCGCTCCGTACCGCGCCGACCTCGATCATGCCCTGCTCGCCCGGCCCGAAGCCGTGCTCCAGCGCGTTCTGCAGCACCTCTGTCAGGACCATGGACAGAGGAGTGGCAACCTCCGCCTCCAGCACGCCGAAGTGACCGGTGCGCCGGCCCGTCACACGACCGGGTGAGATCTCGGCCACCATCGCCAGCACGCGGTCGGCGATCTCGTCGAACTCGACGCTCTCGTCCAGGGTCTGGGAGAGGGTCTCGTGCACGATGGCGATCGAACCGACGCGTCGCACCGCCTCGTTGAGCGCCTCCCGGCCGCGGTCGGAGTCCATCCGACGGGCCTGGAGCCTCAGGAGCGCCGCCACCGTCTGGAGGTTGTTCTTCACACGGTGGTGGATCTCCCGGATAGTGGCGTCCTTCGTCATCAGCTCACGCTCTCGGCGGCGCAGTTCGGTGATGTCCCGCAGAAGGATGAGCGAACCGATGCGTGTGCCCTTGGGCTTGAGCGGGATGGCGCGCAGCTGCACGACGCAGTCGTTGGCGTCCACTTCGGCGCCGCGCGGCGCCCAGCCGCTGGCGAGCTTGACCAGCGACTCGTCCACCGGGGCACGGGAGGGCGCGAGTTCGGCGGTCACCTGGCCCAGGTGGAGGCCCACAATCTCGGTGGCCAGGCCGAGCCGGTGATAGGCGGAGAGGGCGTTCGGGCTCGCGTACTGGACGATGCCGTCGGCGTCCAGCCGGATCAGCCCGTCGCCGACGCGCGGGATGTGGTCGATGTCGAGGTCCTGGCCCGGGAAGGGGAAGGACCCCGCCGCGATCATCTGTGCGAGGTCGGACGCGCTTTGCAGATACGTGAGTTCGAGCCGGCTCGGCGTACGGACCGTGAGCAGGTTGGTGTTGCGTGCGATGACGCCGAGGACCCGGCCCTCTCTGCGCACGGGGATCGACTCGACCCGTACCGGCACCTCTTCGCGCCACTCCGGGTCCCCCTCGCGCACGATCCTGCCCTCGTCGTGCGCGGCGTCGAGAAGAGGGCGCCGGCCGCGCGGCACCAGGTGCCCGACCATGTCGTTCTGGTGGGAGGTCGGCCCGGTGTTCGGGCGCATCTGCGCGACGGACACGTAGCGGGTGCCGTCACGCGTGGGCACCCACAGCACGAGGTCGGCGAAGGAGAGGTCCGAGAGCAACTGCCACTCGGAGATCAGCAGGTGCAGCCACTCCAGGTCGGAGTCCGAGAGGGCCGTGTGCTGGCGTACGAGGTCGTTCATGGAGGGCACACGGCGAGCCTACCGGCGGCCGGGTCCGGAGGTTCGGGAGTACCGTCGTGAGGAACTTTGCCCATGGCATGGACAGGCACGAGTGGTCTAGTCCACAATGAACGGGTAAAGAAACAGGGTCTTCTGCTCTCCCCGCACAGGAGAGCAGAGCGAGACCGCGGCGGCGTCTGCCCTGACAGCGCCGTTGGTCTCCGAGCTCCGGGCTGCGGTGCCGGGCGGGCTGAGGGTCCCGCCCCGGCGCCGCGGCCCGAAGTGTTTCCGGCCCCGGCGAACGCCGCCCAGGATGCCCCCGGACGGCGGCACGCAGACTTCAGCGGGTCTCCGTCACCTTCGCCAGCGCGCGGGGCGCGTCCGGGTCCTGGCCGCGCGCGATGGTGACCTCGTACGCGAGCATCTGCAGCGGGATGATCTCCAGGATGGGCTGCAGCTCCTCCGGGACGCCCTCCGTGGGCAGGGCGAAGCCCGCCGAGGCACGCTCGACGGCTGCCTTGCTGCCGATGACGACCAGGTCGGCGCCACGGTCGCGGAGACGGTCGAGCACGGGCTGAAGCGCCTCGCCGCCCTTGCCTTCCGTCACCACCGCGATGACCGGGGAGATGTTGTCGACCATGGCGAGCGGGCCGTGCAGCAGGTCGGCACCCGAGTAGGAGAGCGCCGGGATGTAGCTGGTCTCCATCAGCTTCAGCGCCGCCTCCTTGGCCGTCGGATAGCCGTATCCGCGTGAGGTGAGGACCATCCGCTCGGCGAAGCGGTAGCGCCCCGCGAGCGCCTTGACCTCGCTCTGACGGGCCAGGACGGACTCGGCCAGATCCGGCAGGACCTTGGCCTTCTCCGCACCCGAACCTCCGCGCATGCCCTCGACGAAGAGGTAGAGGGCGAGGAGTTCGGCGGTGTAGGTCTTGGTCGCGGGAAGAGCCTCCTCGGGACCGGCGAGCACGTCGATGTGGAACTCGCTGACCTCCGCGAGCGCGGAGGCGGAGTTGTTGGTCACCGCCAGCGTGAGAGCGCCCGCCTCCCGCGCCGCCTTCGTCGAGGCGACCAGGTCGGGCGAGCCGCCGGACTGGCTGACCGTGATGACGAGACAGTCCGTCAGGTCCGGCCGGGCCTGGTAGGCGGTGGTGGTGGACATGGAGGTCAGACCGCACGGCTTGCCGAGCAGGATCTCCAGCAGGTACTTCGCGTAGAGCGCCGCGTTGTCGGACGTACCGCGCGCTGTGAGCAGTACGAAGCGGGGGTTGCGGGCGGCGACCTGTTCGGCGATCTCCCGGATCCTGGGCGCGCCCTCGTCGAGGATGCGGCGCAGCACGGCCGGCTGCTCGGCCATCTCCCCCGACATGATCCGGCCGGGCGCGGAGCGGATCGGATCGGTCGAGGGGGACGACTCGGGTGTCGAGGCCGGCGTGGCGGACATGCTGTGTGCCTCCAGTCGAGCTGTTCAGTTGCCTCGTGACGTAGCTGCGGGCGACGGAGTCAGCCGCCGGCGCCCTTGCCTGCGATGACCTCCGCGGCGGCCCGTCCGCACACGCGAGCGGCGCCGTGGGTGGCGATGTGCAGCGCCCCGGTCGGCGGCGCCTGGGGCACGCCCATCTCGACCACGACCGTACGGGGGCGTGCCGCGAGCAGGGCATCCAGCGCGTCGGCAATCCAGGGGTGTCGGTGCACGTCGCGTACCACCGCGACGATCCTACGGTCAGCGGCAGCGGCGAGCACAGTTGCGACCAGGCCGGATGAACCGGCTCCCGGGCCGCCGGTCGCATCGGCCGCATCCGCCGCCCCGTACGTCACGGTGGCGGTGCCGGGCAGCAGCCGTTCCAGTTCGGCGGCGACGCCCCACGGGGTGTCGCC
>NZ_JACBXA010000022.1 GCF_013870515.1 Streptomyces albidus (ex Kaewkla and Franco 2022)
CGGCCCGCCGCGACACGCTCGCGCAGAGCGCCCGCGGCGGGCCGGCCCCGGATCGGTCCGGCAGGAACTACGCGGCGGCGAGCTCCTTCTCCTCGACCTCGGCGTCGACTTCCTGGTGGATGCGGTCGCAGGTGCGGCTGATGAGCCGCGAGACGTGCATCTGCGAGATCCCGAGCTGATCTGCGATCTTGCTCTGCGTCATGTCGCAGAAGAACCGCAGGTACAGGATGTGACGCTCACGCTCCGGCAGGCGGCGCAGCCGCGGCTTGACCGACTCCCGGTAGATCACGTTGTCGAAGCCCGGCTCCTTGCGGCCCATCGTGTCGGCCAGTGAGTAGCCGTCGTCCGCGCCCGGCAGCTCGGCGTCCAGGGAGAGGGTGCTGTAGCTCTCCAGCGCCTCCATGCCCACCAGCACGTCCTCCTCCGTCATCCGGGCGTGCTCGGCGACTTCGGCGACGGACGGGCTGCGGCCGCTCATCGAGAGGCTCAGTTCACGGCGGCTGATGCGGACCCGGTTGCGCAGTTCCTGCACACGACGCGGGACGTGCACACCCCACATGTGGTCACGGAAGTGACGCTTGATCTCGCCCACGATCGTGGGCACCGCGAAGCTCTCGAAGGCGCTGCCGCGGTCGGGGTCGTAGCGGGTGACGGCCTTCACCAGGCCGAGCGAGGCGACCTGCTGGAGGTCCTCCAGTGCTTCACCGCGGTTACGGAATCGCTGGGCGAGCCGCTCCGCCATGGGCATCCAGGCCCGAACGACTTCCTGACGCAGTTCTTCCTTCTCCGGTCCCTCGGGAAGGGAGACGATGCGGCGGAAATCGGCGGCGGTGTCGGGGGCGTCGTCATGAGGGTGGCGTGCGCGCTTCGTTGCGGTTCGCTCGGTCGTCATCTTCGGTCGACCTCTTCCCATTCCCATCGGTGTCCTGCATTTGAGCAAACACCGCGAGAACAGGCACAGGCGGTAGGACCTCGACGGTCCCGAGGGGACGCACTGGTCCCGCTCCCGCGGATGTGCCTTCTTGCCGAAGCACGTGATGGTTCGTCTGCCCGTGCCCCCTGGCAGCAAACGTGGCTTCCCCCAACCCACTTGTGCGATACGCCACCCGTGCCTGCACCCCGCCGCCCCGGGGGTTTCCGGCAACTCCGCCCGGTAACCCGAGGACGTCCCCGGGGCCCGAGAGGAGCGCACATGACCGAGAAGGTTTCCGACTACATCCTGCGCAGGCTGCGCGAGTGGGAGGTCGAGCACGTCTTCGGATACCCCGGTGACGGCATCAACGGCCTCCTCGCCGCGTGGGAACGCGCCAAGAACGAACCCCGTTTCGTGCAGGCACGTCACGAGGAGACCGCGGCGCTCGAAGCAGTCGGATATGCCAAGTTCAGCGGCAAGCTGGGCGTGTGCGCGGCGACCTCGGGCCCCGGTGCCGTCCATCTGCTCAACGGGCTCTACGACGCCAAGCTGGACCACGTACCGGTGGTGGCGATCGTCGGGCAGACGGCGCGCTCCGCGATGGGAGGGTCCTACCAGCAGGAGATCGATCTGCACTCCCTCTACAAGGACGTCGCCTCGGAGTTCCTGGAGACGGTCACCGTCCCCGAGCAGCTGCCCAACGTGCTGGACCGTGCGATCCGTACCGCTTACGCACGCCGCGCCCCGACCGCTGTCATCATCCCGGCCGATGTGCAGGACCTCGTGTACGAGCCTCCCGGCCACGAGTTCAAGATGGTGCCCTCCAGCCTCGGCAGCAGCGGCTGGCAGGCGGAACCCAGCGAGGCCGCCCTCGATCACGCCGTCGAGGTGCTCAGCGCCGGCAGGAAGGTGGCCGTCCTCGTCGGGCAGGGTGCGCGGGGCGCGCGGGCGGAGGTCGAGCAGATCGCCGACACCCTGCAGGCCGGAGTGGCCAAGGCACTGCTCGGGCTGGACGTGCTGCCGGACACCCTTCCGTACGTCACCGGCTCCGTCGGGCTGCTGGGAACCCGGCCGAGCTACGAGTTGATGCAGGAGTGCGACACCCTCCTGACCATCGGTTCGAGCATGCCGTACAGCCAGTTCCTGCCTCCCTACGGCAAGGCGCGCGCCGTCCAGATCGACCTGGACCCGCACATGGTGGGGATGCGCTACCCGTACGAGGTGAATCTCGTCGGTGATGCCAGGACCACCCTTCGGCGGCTGCTGGCCAAGCTCCCTCACAACGACGAAGGGCTGGAGTGGCAGGAGGAGTTGATGGCCTCCGTGGACCGCTGGAAGGAGGTCATGCGTCGCCGCGCGGAGGTGAGCGCCGACCCCGTCAATCCCGAGTACGTGGCGCACTGCCTCGATCCGCTGCTGCCCGACGACGCGATCATCACCGCCGACTCCGGTTCGGCCACCAACTGGTACGCGCGGCATCTGACCATGCGCGGCTCCATGCGCGGCTCGCTCTCCGGGACCCTGGCGACGATGGGCTGTGCCGTTCCGTACGCGATCGGCGCCAAGTTCGCCCACCCGGACCGGCCCGTGGTGGCTCTGGTCGGCGACGGCGCGATGCAGATGAACGGCATGGCGGAGCTGATCACCCTCGCCAAGTACCGCCTGGCCTGGGAGGATCCGCGGCTGGTCATCGGGGTGTGGAACAACCGGGACCTCAACCAGGTCACCTGGGAGATGCGCGCCATGAGCGGGGCACCGCAGTTCGTGCCTTCGCAGTCGCTGCCCGACGTCTCCTACGCGGCCTTCGCGAATTCGCTGGGGATGACCGGCATCCGCGTCGACGAGCCGGAGGACGTCGAAGGCGCCTGGCGGGCGGCACTGGAGTCCGGCGGCCCCGCCGTGGTGGAGTTCATGACCGATCCGGCGGTGCCCCCGATCCCGCCGCACGCGAACTGGGACCAGGTCGAGGCGACGGCCGCGGCGATCATCAAGGGCGACTCCGACCGCAAGGGGATGCTGAAGCAGGGCATCAAGGCGAAGGTCCAGGAGTTCCTGCCGGGCGCCAAGCCGCACCCCTCTGAGCGGACGAAGAAGGCGGAGGCCGCCGGGAGTGACGAGGTGACCGGCTCCTCGCAGAGTGCGGACGGCCCCTCGCCGGGCGACAGCCCTTCACCGGGCGGGAAGGTCTGATCCCTCCCCGGCTCACACGCCCGACTCACACGCCCGCCCCGCTCCAAGAGCGGGGCGGGCGAGGTGTGACGGCCCGGGCCGGCGTGGGCGGTCGGGGCTGACCCGGGCCGGGTCCGTCGTCCACAGCGGCGGTACGAAACCGCCTGCGGTACGGCGCCGCGAGTACCCGCACGGGTCGATCCGATTCCCGTTCCCCCGTCAGCGAGTTCGGGGGAACCTCGGGAACCGCGTCACCGGAGAGAGGGGCCCCGGGCGGTCACCGGCCGCGAGCGCGGGCGCCCTCCCTCGTACGGCCCGGGGTGATCGGCCGGTCCGGGTGCCGACGCAGATACTCGGCCTCCAGCTCGGTCATGCGCACGCTGTGCGCGGCCAACGCGTCCGCCGGCGCATGCAGCAGAGTGTCGTGGCGGGTGCGGTGAATGGTCTCCAGCTCCTTGAGAAGGTCCGCGTCGCTCAACTCACGTGGATCGATTCCCATGAATCTTCCTTTCTGGTTCCTCTCCGGTCCTGCTCCGGCCCTTCTCCGGTCTTTCTCCGGCCCTCGCCGGTCCGCTCCGCCCTCCCGGCCCGCTCCGGGCCGATCTCCGCACGGGGCTGTGCACTGCGACGACCTGGTCGGGACGCCGGACCGGCCGTTTCTCGTGTGGCCCGCGACCGTACGGGTACCCGGTCTCGGCAATCCAAGGAGGGAATCAATGGAACTCGGATTCCTCGGCCCGCTCTTCGAGCGCCAGGGCCCCTGGGCGTCGGTGTACTTCGACACGACGACGGCCTCCGAGGACGCCGCGGCACGACAGAAGCTGACCGCCCGGTCGGCCTGCGACAGCCTCAAGAGCCAGGGCGCGGACGACGACACGTGCAGCGCCATGTACGACACCCTCGTCTCACTGCCCCGGGGAGCGCAGCTTCCCGGGCGCGCAGTATTCGCCACGCACGGTGAGGTGGTCCTCGACACGGAGCTGACGGTCCCGCCGCCCGGCGGCGGAGAGCCGCTCACCTCCTGGCAGACACTCCCCCGAACCGGCCCCCTGCTCGAACTCGCGGACAGCGACCCTTCGTGCCTCGTCGCCTTCATCGACCGCCAGGGAGCCGAATTCGAGCTGCGCGGCCCCGTCCACGCCTACAGTGCGGGCCGGGTCACCGGCAGTGACTACCCGTTGCGCCGCACTCCCACGGGCAACTGGTCCGAGGGGCACTTCCAGGCCGCGGTCGAGAACACCTGGGAGCAGAACGCCGCGGAGATCGCAGAGGAGCTGCGCGTCCGCTGGGACAAGTGCGGAGCGGAGCTGCTCGTGCTGGCGGGGGACGCTCGCGAGCGCAACTCCGTGTACGACCAGTTGCCGCCCGACCTGCGTGAACGCACCTTCCAGGCGGAGCACGGCGTACGCGCCGACAGCGGCCCCGACGGCCCCGCCGCGAACACCTCGAAGGGGCGGCGGCTGCTGGAGGAGGAGATCACCGAGGCACGGGAGACGTACGGGCGACAGCGCTCCGCGAAGGTCCTGGAGCGCTTCCAGGCCGGGCGTGCGCCCACGGACGACGGCCGGCTCGATGCCGCCGAAGGCGTTCCGGCGCTGGTCGAGGCCGCGCGTGAGCACCGGATCGGTGTGCTGCTGGTACGTCCGGAAGGCCCCGACAACCACCGCGAGGTCTGGGCGGGGGACGATCCCGACCAGATCGCGGTACGCCGCTCCGAGGGCCAGTACCTCGGCGCGACGGAACCCTGTTCCGTGCGGGCCGACGACGCGCTGATGCGGTCGGCGGCGGCAACGGGCGCCGACGTTCTGCGCGTACGGCCTGAGGACGCACCCGAAGGCGTGCCGGAGGATCTGCCCGACGGCGGTCTCGGTGCGTTGCTGCGGTGGCCCTACGAAGGAGCACCTGAAGGAGGTGGAGCCGGTGGCGGACAACATGCAACGGGGTAGCGACCAGCTGAGCGCCCACCGGGACGAGGAGGCCAAGCGGGAGTTGGAGGGCTGGCTCAGGTCCGGTCACCCCACGCGGGCCGAGGAGTGGGCCGACGCCGAGCCGTCTGCCGACGACGACCCCGAGATCACCGAGCGTCCCGTCGGGATGCCTTTGGCGCCCGAGGACCGCAAGGAGGCGGACGACGAGGAGGTGCGCTCCGAACTCGCCCGCCACCTGGGACGCCATGCCTTCCCGGCGGACCGCAACGGCCTCAAGCGCGCGCTGATGGATCAGTACGCGCCGGACTGGCAGGTGGAGACCGTGCGGGAGCTGCCGAAGGACGGCGGCACCTACCAGAACGTGCAGGAGGTGATGGCCGCGCTGGGCCGGAAGCCTCAGTCATAGGGGTGAACCGGCCGCACGAGCGGCCCGCACATCACATCGACGACCGGTCGCTCAGCTCGCGCCCCCCGAGTTGACGTCCGAGTGGCATCCGGCCCTCGCCTGCCCGGCGGGGGCCGGATGCTGCCCTGGGTCGGATCTGCGGGAGCCCGCATGGGCCGGGTCACGTGGAGGCGAAGGTTTATGGACATCCTGGTCAGAGAAAGCGAAGCTCCATGGCAGACATCACCGGACGTGTGGGGCAAGGGCTCCGCAGCCTCCGCCGACAGCAGACCCCGGCAACGGCCGTGCAGCGTGTGCGCGCGCTGTTGCAACGGCCCGGCACCGGAGCCGCAGCGACACCACTGAAGGCGACGTCTGCCCGGCAACGGAGCGCCTCCACGATCCCTTCCTGGCGGGACTGGCCCGCCTTGAAGGCGTGGTCGAGCGCGGACCGTTCGGTCTTCGAGCTGGTGGCCAGCCGTGACTGGCCGGGTCCCGAGCGGATCCTCCCCCGGCTGAGCAGGAGCGCCAATCACGGACGGCTGTGGTTCGCGGTGGCCGGTGCCGTCGCGCTGTCCAACACGCCTCGCGCCCGCAGGTGCGCCGCCCGCGGGCTCGCGTCCCTCGCTGTCGCCTCCGCCACCGTCAACACCCTCGGCAAGCGCTCGGTGCGGCGTCAGCGTCCGCTGCTGGACGGGGTGCCGCTGATACGGCAGTTGCACCGCCAGCCCGTCACCACGTCCTTCCCGTCGGGGCACGCCGCCTCGGCCGCGGCGTTCGCGACAGGCGTGGCCCTGGAGTCGCCGCGGTGGGGTGCGGCAGTGGCGCCGCTGGCGGCGGCGGTCGCCTTCTCGCGCGTCTACACGGGCGTCCACTACCCCAGTGACGTGCTGGTCGGTGCGGCCCTGGGCGTCGGCTCGGCGTTCGCCGTACGGGGCGTCGCCCCGACCCGCTCCCAACTCCCCTCGCCGGGACGCCCGTTGGTGGACGCTCCGGCGATGCCGGAAGGCTTGGGTCTCGTGCTCGTCGCGAACTCCACGTCCGGGTCCCGCGTCGAGGAGCCGGACGGCGAGCCCGATCCGGACGCGGAGCCGGAGGAACCGGCGACGCTCGGCGTGGTGCGGAGCATGCTGCCCAAGGCGGAGATCATCACCTGTGACCCCAGGTCCGGGCAGCTCGGCGAGGTCTTGGAGCAGGCGGCGGACCGCGCGGCTCAACTGGGAGGCGCCCTCGGCGTCTGCGGCGGCGACGGCACCGTGAACACGGCGGCGACCGCCGCCGTTCGTGCAGACGTCCCCCTGGCGGTACTCCCCGGCGGCACGCACAACCACTTCGCATACGACCTGGGCATCGAGGAGTTCGCCGACACCTGCCGGGCGGTGCAGAGGGGCGACGCCGTCGCGGTCGACCTCGGGCGCTTCAGGGCGCAGCCCGGCTCCACGGCTGACCAGGGCGAGGAGGGCCGCACCTCCGGATACTTCCTCAACACCTTCAGCCTCGGCGCGTACCCGGAACTCGTCCGCCTGCGCGAGCGGTGGGCACACCGCATCGGACCGTGGCCCGCGGGAGTGCTGGCCGCACTGCACGTGCTGCGCACCAGCGGGCCGGTGGAGGCCGGACTGGGCGGCAAGGAACGGGCGTTGTGGCTGCTCTTCGCCGGCAACTGCGCCTACCGGGTCGGCATGGCGCCGGTGCGGCGCCACGACCTGGCGGACGGGCAGCTCGACGTCCGGCTCGTCAAGGCGGGCCGCTGGGCCCGCATGCGGCTCTTCGTCGCGGCGCTGACCAGCGCCGTGGACCGCTCGCCGCTGCACAGCACGACACGCCTGCGCCGTCTGGTGATCAGCGACATCCCGCCGGGGACGCACCTGACGTACGACGGCGAAGTGGCCAAGGCACCCGGGCGGTTGCTCCTGGACAAGCAGCACGAGGCGCTGACGGTCTACCGTCCGCTGGACATGTGAGCCCGCCCCTGGTGCGGTGACGCTCGTAACACCCCGGGCATCCCTGAAGATCGAACGGCCGTGTGACATACGGTTGTTCATGGTCACGGAAGCGGATGCCGAACGGGGCGGGGCATGGAACTCCCTGACGGCACAGCTCGAGTCGGACGCGTGAACTCATCCCAGTTCATGAGACGCCTCTGCCCAGCATGTGGGCCCCGCGCCTACCCTGCCCCCATGCCGCATGAGACCGCCACCTACACGCACGGGCATCACGCCGCCGTGTTGCGCTCGCACACCTGGCGTACCGCCGAGAACTCCGCCGGGTACCTGCTCGGTGCGCTGGAGCCGGAGATGCGGGTGCTCGACATCGGGTGCGGGCCCGGCACCATCACCGCCGACCTCGCCGCGCTCGTGCCGGAAGGCCACGTCACCGGTCTGGACGCGGCCTCCGGCGTGCTGGAGCAGGCCCGGGCCACGGCGGGCGAGCGCGGGCTGGACAACGTCACGTTCACGACCGGCGACGTGCACGCCCTCGACCACGCCGACGACAGCTTCGACGTCGTGCACGCCCACCAGGTGCTCCAGCACGTGGGCGACCCCGTACAGGCGCTGCGCGAGATGCGCCGCGTGTGCAGGCCCGGCGGCATCGTCGCCGCCCGGGACTCCGACTACGGCGCGATGTTCTGGTACCCGCACAGCGACGGCCTGACGGAGTGGCAGGACCTGTACCGGCGCGTGGCGCGCGGCAACGGCGGCGAGCCCGACGCGGGGCGTCAACTGCACGCGTGGGCACGCCAGTCGGGGCTGACGGAGGTCACCGCGTCATCGAGCACGTGGTGCTTCGCCACGCCCGGGGAGCGCGAGTGGTGGAGCGGCCTGTGGGCGGAACGCACTCTCGCCTCCTCCTTCGCGAGCTCCGCTGTCGACGGCGGTCACGCCACGACGGAGCAGCTGCACGCGGCGGCTGACGCGTGGAGGGAGTGGGGTGCGCAGGAGGACGGGTGGTTCGGTGTCCCCCACGGAGAGATCCTCTGCCGGTCCTGACGTCTGCGGAGTCGTCCAACTAGGCTCGGGCCATGGACATTCTGGGGACTTCACTGCGCGTGTGCGTCGAGGATCTGGACGCCGCGGTGCCGGTGTACGAACGACTGGCGAGCGCCGAAGCGGTGCGATTCGCGCAGGGACCGGTGGCGGTGGCCGCCGTCGGACCGTTCTTCCTGATGAGCGGTCCGGCCGAGCATCTGGAGATCCTTCGGAAGATCGCTGCGACGCTGGCCGTGAAGGACGTGGACGAGGCCGTCGCTGATCTGAAAGCCGTCGGCGCGCAGATCATCGCCGGGCCGAAGGAGACCCCGATCGGCCGCAACGTGGTGGCGCGCCACCCGGACGGCAGCGTGTTCGAGTACGTCGATCGCCAGGGCGCCGACCAGTAACTGCGGCCCGCCAGGGTGCGGACCAGTAGCGACAGACTGCAAAGACGCGGAGAGACGCGGACCAACAACTGCGGCCCGCCGCGCGGACCGTCACCGGGAAGGGAGGGGCGGGCCTCAGTGGGCCCCGCCCCTCCCCCACCGCAGACTCAGGGCACGACGACGATCTTCCGTCCCTTGCCCGCCGCGAACCGCTCCAGGGCGCCCGGGTACTCCTCCAGCGGCATCCGGTCGGAGATGAAGATCTCCGGGTCCAGCACACCGCCCGCGAAGAGTTCGGCCGCGCGCTCGTAGCTGTGCAGGACGGCCATGGAGCCGGTGATGGTGATCTCCTGGTTGTAGATCTTGTACGGCTCGATCGTCGCCGTCGTCGCGTAGTCGGAGACACCGAACTGCAGGAACGTTCCGGCCTTGGCGACGCGCCCCAGCCCGTCCTGGATGGCCGCCGCGTTGCCCGTGGCGTCGACGACGAGGTCCCAGCCCTGCGGGCGGCCCAGCTCGTCCGCCGTGGCGGCCGCCGCCGAACACCCCAACCGCCGTGCGGTGGCGAGCCGTTCCTCGTTGAGGTCCAGGACGTCGACGCTTGCCGCGCCCGTGCGCTTGGCCAGCTCCAGCATCATCAGGCCCATCGTGCCCGAGCCGTAGATCAGTACGTGGGAGCCGAGTTGGCTCTTCAGCACGTCGTAGCCGCGCACCGCGCAGGACAACGGTTCGATGAGGGCCGCGTCCTGAGTGCGTATGTGCTCGGGCAGCTTCACGCAGTTGGCGACGGGAGCGACAGCGTACTCGGCCGCACCGCCCGGCGCGGTGACGCCGATGGCGGCCCACCGCTCGCAGAGGTTGTTGTGGCCCGTACGGCAGTAGCGGCACTCGTAGCAGTACAGGGAGGGGTCGACCGCGACCCGGTCGCCGACGGTCAGTTCGCTGATGTCGCTGCCCACGCCGACGACCTCGCCGGCGAACTCGTGGCCGGGCACCAGCGGCAGCGACGGGGCGAACTCGCCCTGCAGGATGTGCAGATCGGTGCCGCACAGCCCGCACGCCGCCACCTCGACCACCACGTCGCGGGGGCCGGGGGCCGGGTCGGGCACGGTCGTGATGCCGACCTTGCCGACGGACTCGACGAGTGCTGCCTTCATTTCACGGCTCCAAGAGACAGGCCCTGGACCAGCTTGTCCTGGGCGGCGAACCCTGCCGCGAGCACCGGCAGGGAGATGACGAGCGACGCGGCGCACACCTTCGCGAGGAACAGGCCCTGGCTGGTGATGAATCCGGTCAGGAACACGGGTGCGGTCTGGGCGATCACACCCGTGAGGACCCGGGCGAAGAGCATCTCGTTCCAGCTGAAGATGAAGCAGATCAACGACGTCGCGGCGATGCCCGGCATCGCGATCGGGGCGACGACCCGGGTGAGGATCACCGGCAGCCGGGCGCCGTCGATCTGTGCCGCCTCGATCAGTGCCGTGGGCACCTCGGCGAGGAAGGACTGCATCATCCACACCGCGATCGGCAGGTTCATCGAGGTGTAGAGGATGACGAGCAGCCAGATGTTGTCGAGCATGCCGGTGTTCTTGGCGAAGAGGTAGATCGGCAGCAGTCCCGCGACGACGGGCAGCATCTTCGTGGAGAGGAAGAAGAAGAGCACGTCCGTCCACTTGCGTACGGGCCGGATGGACAGCGCGTACGCCGCCGGCAGCGCGAGCAGCAGCACGAAGAGGGTGGAGACCACGGACGCGGTGAGCGAGTTGGCGAGGGAGAACCATGGACTGGGTCCTCCGCCGGCGCCGAAGAACTCGCGGTAGCCGTCGAGGGTGAGCGGTGCGGCCAGCGAGGGCGGGTTCGTGGCGGCGTCCGTCTCCGAATGCAGCGAGGTCAGGGCCATCCACAGCACCGGCAGCACGAAGAGGATGCCGGCCAGCCAGGCGATCAGGCCCAGTCCGGCGTTCCTCCTGCGCACGCTCTTGGGCGCGGTGTTCGCAGCGGCTTTCGCGCCGCCCTTCGCCTCGGTGCCGCGGACGGTGCTTCCTGTGGCGCTCATGAACGGGCCTCCTCGTTGAAGAGGGACGAGACCACTCGCAGCGCGAGGGTGGCGATGATGATGGAGCCGATCACGACCAGCACGCCGGCGGCGGAGGCCAGTCCGTACTCGTGCCCCTGGTAGAAGGTCTGGTAGATCGAGTACGGCAGGTTGGCGGTGCCGAGCCCGCCGGAGGTGATCGTGAAAACCGCGTCGAAGTTCTGGACGATGTAGACGGTGCCCAGCAGGGCGCCCAGCTCCAGATAGCGGCGCAGGTGCGGGAGCGTGATGTAGCGGAAGACCTGCCACGCGCTCGCGCCGTCGATCCACGCGGCCTCGACGGCCTCGGAGGGACGGCTCTGCAGCCCCGCCAGCAGGATCAGCATCATGAACGGCGTCCACTGCCACACCAGCGACGCCTCGACGGCGCCCAGCGGCATTTCGGCGACCCAGTCGGGCTGGGCTGCCCCGTCGCCGAGGATCCAGTGGAGCGCGCCGTTGAAGAGGCCGTACTCCGGGTTGTAGAGCACGTGCTTCCACAGCAGCGCCGCTGCCACGGGTACGAGGAGGAACGGCGCGATCAGCATCGTGCGCACAGCTCCGCGGCCCTTGAAGCGGCGGTCGAGCAGCAGGGCGAGGAGCATTCCCAGCACGAGGCTGACGAGCACGACGGTGACCGTCAGCAGGATCGTGGTGAGGACGGACTTGCGCAGCTCCGGATCGCCGAGCACCTCGCCGTAGTTGGCGAGTCCGGCGAAGGTGCGGGCCTCCGGATACAGGGCGTTCCAGTCGAAGACGGAGATCACCAGCGTTGCCACCATGGGCAGTTGCGTGACGATGATCAGGAACACCAGGGCGGGGAGCAGCGGGGCTCGAGTGACCCAGGCGCGCAGACGCGCGGGGGGCGCCTGTGGTGCGGAAGGCCGCGTTCGCGGCGCCTGTGCGCCGGGCGCGGTGGTCGTCGCGGTCGGTGTGCTACTCATTGGCCACGTCCCTCGTACTCCTCGGAGACCTCTTCGGCGAGCTGCTGTGACTTCTTCAGGGCCGTCTCGACGGACTGCCGCCCGGCGATGGCCGCGCTGAGCTCCTGGGAGACCTTGGTGCCCAGGTCCGAGAACTCGGGGATGTCCACGAACTGGATGCCGATGGTGGGGCGTTGCTGCACCCCCGGGTCACGCGGATCGGCTTCGGTGATGGCCTTGCGCGTGGTCTCGCCGAAGGCGCCGGCGGTCTTCTTGTACTCGGGGATGTCATAGGTGGAGGCGCGCTTGCCCGCGGGTACGTTCGCCCAGCCGAACTCCTTGCCGACCAGCCGCTCGTACTCCTTGCTGGAGGCCCAGGAGATGAACTTGTAGGCCTTGTCCTGGTTGCGGGAGGCCTTCTGCAGGCCCCAGGCCCAGCTGTAGAGCCAGCCCGAGGACTTCGTCTTGACGGTCGGGGCGGGCGCGTAGCCGATCTTGCCCTTGACCGGGGACTTCGCCGCTTCGAGGGAGCCCGCTCCCGAGGTGGCGTCGTACCACATCGCCGACTTGCCCTGCGTCATGTTGTTCAGGCACTCCGCGAACCCGGACTGCGTGGCACCCGACTCGCCGTGCTTGCGCACCAGGTCTATGTAGAACTTCGCGGCCCTGGTGAAGCCGGGGTCGGTGAGCTTGGCCTTGTAGTCCTTGTCGAACCACGTGCCGCCGAAGGTGTTGACGAGCGTGGTCAGCGGTGCGATCAGCTCTCCCCAGCCGGGCAGCCCGCGAAGGCAGATGCCACTCATGCCCTTCTCCGCGCCGTCCGCACGGGCCGCCAGCTTCGCGACCTGCGGCCAGGTCGGCTTCGCGGGCATCTTCAGGCCCTTCTTCTCGAAGACGTCCTTGCGGTACATCAGGAAGGACGACTCGCCGTAGAAGGGTTCGGCGTAGGTCTTGCCGTCCTCGCCCTTCAGCGACTCGCGGATGGGGGGAAGGATGTCTTTCTGGTCGAAGGCCCGGTCCTTCTTCAGATAGCCGTCCAGCGGCTTGAGCCACTCGTTCTTGGCGTAGATCGGTGCTTCGTAGTTGCTGATGGTGGCGACGTCGTACTGGCCCGCCTGATTGGCGAAGTCCTGGCTGATCTTGTCCCGGACGTCGTTCTCCGGCAGCGTGGTGAAGTTGACCTTGATGCCGGTCTTCTTCGTGAAGTGCTTGGCCGTGAGCTTCTGCAGCTCGACCATCTGCGGGTTGTTCACCATCAGGACGTTGATGGTGTCGCCGCCTGTGGCGAGGCTGCCGGCTCCGGCACAGCTGGCCAGCAGCACATTGGCTGTGACGACACCGATGACTGCGCGCGTCCTGTGGCGGCTGTGACTGCGCATGAACGGTCTCCAGGTCATAGGGGGACGAAGCGGGCACGGCAGGGCCGGGCCGGCGTGGGCAGTGGTGGGATCCGGGTGCGACGGGCCGGTCAGACCCTGATCACTTGAGGGCCGCGGAGCGAATATCTGTGAGCCTCGGAGGCGGGCAGCCCGGTCGAGGTGATGACCGCTTCAAGGTCACCGACCTCGGCGAAGCGGCAGAAGCTCACGGCGCCGAACTTCGTGTGCATGCCCGCGAAGATGCGCCGCCGTGCCGCGCGCATCGCCTGGGCCTTGACCTCGCTGACGGCCGGGTCCGGTGTGGTGAGGCCGTGTTCGCGGGAGATGCCGTTGGCGCCGATGAAGGCCAGGTCGATGACGAATCCGGCGAGCATCTTCGTCGTCCAGTGGTCGACGGTGGCCAGGGTTCCGCCCCGTACGCGGCCGCCGAGCAGCAGCACGGTGATCTCGTCGGCCGAGGCGAGCGCCCCCGCTGCGGCGAGGGAGGCGGTGACCACGGTCAGCGGACGGTCGCGTGGCAGGGCCTCGGCTATGAGCTGCGGTGTGAAGCCCTCGTCGATGAAGACCGTCTCCGCCTCGCCGAGGTGTTCGACCGCGGCGGCGGCGATGCGGCGCTTCTCCGGTACGTGCATGGTCGTGCGGAAGGCGAGCGTCGTCTCGAAGCCCGCGCTCTCCACCGGGTAGGCACCGCCGTGCGTGCGGCGAAGCAACCCGTGGGACTCCAGAACGCGCAGGTCCCGTCGGACCGTCTCCTTGGCGACACCCAGTTCGGCGGCGAGCACGGCCACGTCGACGGAGCCGCTGCGGCGTGCCGCTCCGACGATCTCGCGCTGCCGGTCCTCCGCACTCATGGGCGGCACTCCCCTCTCCGTACGGTCACCGCGCTGCCCGTTCGGGCCCGTGTGGAGAGTTGTACAGCTCCTCGAGCACGGGGACCAGGCACGGTGCAGACGGGATCGCGCCCGTTTCTGCCCGTTTCATCGTCACGCCCGGCACTCGTGCCCAGGGAGGAGAGGGGCTCACTCCGGACCGGCGGTGCCTGTTCCCGTGCGGGGACTGCCCGTTCCACGCCCGTTCGGGCCTGCCGGGCCCCGTTCAAAGGGTTTCGCGGCCCCTGCAAGCGAAGTCCGAACGGTCATCGCCGCGCGTCCTCAGACGGGGCGCTTCACGAGGGGCGCATCCGGAATTCGTACCGCTCGGGCAGCGGATCGTCGCTGATCGCCGCCCACGTCTCGCTGAGCACCTCGTCACCCTCGCGGAGGTCGTCGACGTCGAAGCCGTCCTCGAACACCGCGCGGGCCGCCGCCCTGTCCCCCTCGGCCAGCAGCACCTGCGCCCGCAGCAGTTGCAAGCGTCCACGGGAGCGCATCTCGGGCGGCAGATCCTCCAGGACGGCCCGCGCGTCTCCGGTGCGCCCGGCGGCGAGCAGTGCGGGCACCGCTTCACGTACGAGTGCCGCCAGGGTCGAGGAGTCGCAGCCGGAGGCCTGCGTGAGGGCCGCGAGATAGCGTTCGGCGGCACGGTCACGGTGCAGGCGGGTGTCCCCTTCGTGTACGTCCGCGAACGCGAGGCACCTCAGCGACCAGGGCGTGGGCGCAGCCGCGACCGAGCGCTCCCAGCTGCGTACGGCCTGAGCGCGGTCGCCCGCGTGCCACTGCGCGACGCCCAGGTGGTAGTCGGTCAGCGGCCCTGAGGGTGCGCTCTCCAGCTGGTCCCGCCAGGCGTCGGACACCAGCGACGGCACGGGTACGGGCGCGGGTGAGCCCTCCGGGCCGCCGGCTCGGGCGTCGTCGGCGAACCCGCCCTTCGTCAGCAGCTCCAGCCACGGACGCTGCTCCTCCCCGATCGTCTCCCGGGGGAAGGGAGTGCCGGGCAACTCGTAGCCGCCGCGCGCCACTTCGAGGGCGCCCCAGCCCGAGCCGGTGGCGAGCAGCTCGCCCTCCGGCTCGGCGTCGGCAGACGGCCGCCAGGCCGCGTAGGCGGCGTCCACGTCCGCCCGCGGAAGCGCTTCCTCCAGCCGGGCCGCGGTGTGCGTACGGGCGGCGTCCCAGTCCTCACCGTGGACGGCGTCCGGGTCGGCGGTGAGCGGCCCGTACGCCTCGAGCCAGGCGAACTCCTCCCCCGCTCCGAGCGGGACGTGCTCGAGCTGGGTGCGCGCGAGACCCGCCTGGATCTCCGCGTAGCCGCCGGTGCCCGGTTCGGTCAGCCACTCCTGCCATCTCCGGCCGCCCGGTCCGTGGCCCCACACGAAGAGCTTCCGCCCCCGCAGAAGATCCGTCGAGGTCTGGACGAGCCCCCGCCCCTCCTCGTCGAGGGAGGCGATCCACCTGCGCTCGCGCTGCGGGAGCTCGTAGAAGTAGTCGGCCGGGAACTCGCTGCGCAGCGGATACGAGCGGTCCACCCCGTCCCACTCGGGCACGGGGATGCGGCGCAGCCGGCGCTCGTACGCGAAGTACCAGGTCTCCTCGGCCGGGACGAGCACCCGGGTACGCTCCTGCTCCGGCACCGCGATGTTGGACCACCAGTAGACGGGCACGGTCCACTCGTGCGGGTTGCGGATGCGGGCGCCGACGTAGAGGAAGTCCGAACCCTCGGGAAGCCACAGGTCGACCTGGAACGGGGTGTCGCGCAGCCGCTCCCACTCCCACAGGCGCAGCATGTCTCCCCCAGCTGCCGCCGGGTTGGGCCCCCAGCCGCCAGGGGCGGGCACGCGCGCGGCGTGCACCGGCGCGCAGGAGAGCGTGGTGTGTCCGGTCGCGCCGATGTTCCACTCGATGCCGCCGGAGAACCAGGCACCGTTGAGGGCGAAGTCGGCCGGTTGCAGAACGGGGTTGCTGTAGAGCAACTCGCGGCCTGTCGGCTTGTGGAACAGCGAGTGGATGCGGCCGCCGAGCCCGGGCAGGACGGTCGCGCGCAGCCGGTCGTTCTCGAGGACGAGCGCGTCGAGTGCGGCAGGGGTGCGCTCGCGGGTGTAGCCGTCCAGGATGCGGGTGGGCAGCACGGAACGCAGCGGCGCGTAGCCGACCTGACGTGCCATCTCGGCGGGCAGCTGGGCCCGTTCGCGCTCGTCGACGGTGTGCATCTCATCGAGCGGAAGCAATGGCGGCAGCGGATTCTCGGGGCCGACGGGGGCGAGGGGGAGGGTCACTGTGGTGTGGCGCAGCGTCGTCGGCACGGCTACCTCGATCCTCGTCGCGGGCGTGGAGCGCCCTTTCGGGCCTCGGCGTCGCCGGGTCCCGATGACCATGGAACACGGTGGACGGCAGCTTGAACAGGCCGCGCCCCGTCCCAGGTGAGCTGCGTGTTCAACCGTCCTGCGGGTCCGGGTGGTCGATCTTGTGCGCGGAGGCGGCGGCGTATCCGGCCGGCACCTCGATGTCGCTGATCCGCCAGCCCGGAGGCGGCACCGGGGCCCCGGCGGTGCCGACGTAGGTGACCGAGGGGTCCTCGCCCAGGCCGGTGCCCGTGCCCTTGAGATAGGCCTCCTTTCGCGTCCAGCAACGGGCGAACGCGGCGGGACGCCGGGGCTCCGCAAGCGCGGCCAGTTCCGCTTGCTCGCGGGTGTGGAGGGCACCGGCCACCTCGGTGGCGAGGCGGAGCTCTGGATGCTCCTCCACATCCACGCCCACCGGAGTGGACGCGAACGCCAGCAGCACCAGGTCGCCGGCATGGGAGAGCGAGAAGTGCAGCGGATCGCCGGGAAGTGACGGGCGGCCGTGCGGGCCGCCGCAGAGCGGGCAGCCGGCCCGGACCAGGGTCACGGCTGAGGGTGTCCCGCCGAGCCGGGCGGCGAGTTCGCGCCGCAGGGCGGTGTGCGCGACGCGATAGCGGTCCCGGTCCGCCCGGAGTCTGAACGCGGCGGCGCGGGCCTTCTCCTCCTCGGACAGGAACGGCAGGTCGCGGGCGGCCTCGTCTGCGTGGGCCGACACCCGCAGGACCCGGACGTCGACGGTCGCGCCGAGGCCGGCGTCCTCGGCGCTGCGCGAGTGCGGGGCCACGGCTGCGTAGCGTCCTGCGTCCCGGGGTCCGGAAGTGGTCGGCATGGTACGAACGTACCGTGACCGATGACGCCCTCTTCCCCTCCTCCCTCCCGGTGATGACGACGGTTCGCGGCACGGCGAGCGGGCGTGAATGGCTCGGTGAACTGCCGTCCCTGGTCGATGAGTTGAGCAGCCGCTGGGAGCTGCGGCTGGCCGCCCCGTACCACGGCGGCAGCTGCTCGTGGGTCGCCGCCGCGCAGCGCCGGGACGGTTCACGCGCCGTGCTGAAGGTGACCTGGCCGCACAGGGAGGCGCGGCCCGAGGGAGAGGTTCTGCGGCTGTGGGCGGGACGCGGCTCCGTGCTGGTGCACGAGCACGACGAGCAGCGCTACGCACTGCTGCTGGAGCGCTGCGATCCCGGCACCGAACTGGGGTCGGCCGGGCACATCCCGGCCGAGGAACGGCTGGTGCTGGGAGCGGAGGTGCTGCGCGAGCTGTGGGCGTCGGGGCAGGGCGCGCCCGCGGCGGACTCGCGGATCGAGCGGTTGTCGGACGTCGCCGGGGAGTGGGCCGACCTGGCCGACGAGCGGGCGGGAAGGCACGAGTGGCCCGCGGAGGTGGACACCGGGCTCTTCACGCTGGGGGCGCGGCTGCTGCGTGAACTCCCGTTCAGCGCCGGGCACGAGGCCGTCCTGCACGGCGACTTCAACCCGGGCAACCTGCTCGCCGCGGAGCGCCGGCCGTGGCTGGCGATCGACGCCAAGCCCATGTACGGGGATCCGGCCTTCGATCCGTGGCGGCTGATCGAGCAGATCGACGATCCGTTCGCCCACCCGGAACCCCACAGGGTGCTCAGACGGCGTACGGCACTTGTCGCCGACGCGCTCGGCGAGGACGCGGCGAGGCTGCACGCCTGGGCGCTCGCGCGGCACGTCGATCACGTGCTGTGGTCCGTGGACGGCGGCGGCGGCCTCTCAGACAGCGTGGAGCTGATGCGGCGGGCCAGGATCCTGGCGGACGTGGCCGGGCTCTGACGGCTCCTCCCCCTCCGCCGCCCAGCTCTCGGCACTGATCCCTCGCGGGGATCGAGCCTCGGGACGCTCGCGGTTTCGGGGGCCCGGGCCTCGGGTCTCCGGTCTCGGCTCGGGCTCTGCGTCTCGCCGGCTACTCCCCCGTCGCGCCGTCCGCCAACTCCCGCGCCACGTCGAGCTGGCCGACGTGCCGCGCGTACTCCTGCAGCAGGTGGAAGAGGATCCACGCCAGCGACGGCGCCTCCTCCTCGGTGGGGAAGCGGCCGCCGAGCCTGGCGTGTGCGTCCAGACGGGCCTCGCGGACGATCTCGCGGGAGCGGTCGCACTGTGCCCTGAAGGCGGCGATGATCTCGTCCACAGAGACCCCGTCCGGCACCCGCCATTTGTCGTCCCCGCCCCGGTCACCCCACGGGTCGGGGATTCGCTCGGCCTCGAAACCCCAGCACAGCCAACGGCGTTCGACGTAGGTCAGGTGCCGCACCAGCTCCAGCGGCGACCAGCCGGACGGCAGCCGGCTGCCGCGCAGCTCCGCTTCGGCCAGCCCGTCCAGCTTCCGCAGCAGCGTCTCGCGGTAGTAGTCGAGGTAGCCGCGCAGCAGCACGTGGGGGTCCGCGACGGACGGGTCCGGCTCGCCCGGGGGCAGCGGAGGGATGGAGGGTTCGGTGAGGGTCACAGCAGCCCCGGTTCGTCGTAGGTGAGAGTACGGGCGTCCGCGTCCAGCACGGCCGGGACGCCCAGGGGGACAGTCGGGGTCGAGGAGCCGTGGCCGAAGCCGAGCTCTTCGACGACGGGGACGCCGAGCGGTGCCAGCCGTTCCCGCAGCACATCGCTGACCTCCTCATGGTCCCCGCAGTCGGTCCAGGAGCCCAGAGCGATGCCGGCGACTCCTTCGAGCCAGCCGGAGCGCAGGAGTTGGGTCAGCAACCTGTCGAGGCTGTAGGGCGGCTGGTCTATGTCCTCCAGCAGGAGGATGCCTCCCGCAGCGGACGGGCGGGCATGCCTGGTGCCGCGCTCGGCGGCCAGCAAGGAGAGGTTCCCGCCGAGGGTGATGCCGTGGGCGCGGCCGGGGACGAGGGTGCGGGCGGCTGTTCCGAGGCCGATCTCGCGGACCTTCTCCGGGGTGAAGAGCGTCTGCCTCAGATGCTCACGGGTCGCCACGTCCTCGAGGAAGGAGGCCGTGGCCGTCATCGGTCCGTGCAGGGTGGCGAGACCCAGCTGCTGGGCCAACGCCTCGTGCAGCACGGTGAGATCGCTGTAGCCGACGAAGACCTTCGGGGCCGCGCCCCGCAGCAGCTCCCAGTCGAGCAGGTCGAGGACGCGCTGCGAGCCGTAGCCGCCGCGCGCTGCGACGACCGCTGCGAGTGACGGGTCGCACCAGGCGGCCTGGAAATCGCTGACGCGGTGCTCGTCGACGCTTGCCAGATGGCGCAGACCGGGGTGGGGGTTTAGCACGTGCCGTCCCACGACGGGCTCCAGACCCCACTCGCGCAGGACGTCCAGCCCCGCCGCGAGCCGCTCCGGCGGGACCGGGCCGCTGGGGGCGACGATGCCGACCCGGTCGCCCTGCTTCAGCCGGGGCGGCCTCGTCAGGGCACGCGGACCCGTCGCGGGTGCATCTCCAGCGGAGGTCGCCTTCGTGTCTCCCCGCACGCCCGGCCCGGTCACCGGCTCATCTCCAGGACCGGCACGTCGCGCCGCTGGATGCCGAAGGTCTGTACGTACAGGGCGAGTTCGGCTTCGACCGTGCGGATGATGGTCTCCGCGCGGCGGAAGCCGTGCCCCTCCCCCTCGAATGTGAGGTAGGCGTGCGGCACCGCCCGGGGGTCGACCTTCTCCAGGAAGCGGTCGCACTGGACGGGCGGACAGATCACGTCGTCCAGGCCCTGGAGCAGCAGGAAGGGCGTGTCGATCCGCTCGGCGTGCTGGAGGGGTGAGCGTTCGCGGTAGCGCTCGGGGACGCGCTCCAACGGGCCCACGAGCGACTCGAGATATTGGGACTCGAAATCGTGGGTCTCGCCGGTGGCCCAACCCGTCAGGTCCAGGATCGGGTAGCTGATGGCCCCGCACGCGTACAGCCCGGCGGTGCCCGGGGAGGTGAGGGAGGCCGCGGTCGTCCAGCCGCCCGCGCTTCCTCCGCGCAGGGCCAGCCGCGCCGGGTCGGCGTCGCCTTCGGCGGCCAACTGCCGTGCCACGGCGGCGCAGTCCTCCACGTCGACGACGCCCCACTGCTCCCGCAGCCGGTTGCGGTACGCGCGGCCGTAGCCGGTCGAGCCTCCGTAGTTGACCTCGACGACGCCTATGCCGCGCGATGTGAAGTAGGCGATCTCCAGGTCCAGTACGAGTGGCGCCCGGCTGGTGGGCCCTCCGTGCGCCCACACCACGTACGGGGGCAACTCGCCCTCGGGGGCGGCGTATCCGGGGTGGTGGGGAGGGTAGACGTGGGCGTGGATCTCACGGCCGTCGGGACCGGTGAACGTGCGCTCGCGCGGCTGGGGATAGTGGGCGGGGTCGACGGCGTCCTCGTGCTGCGCGGCGACGACCAGACTGTGCCCGGTGACCGTGTCGAGCTCGACCACCTCGTAGGAGCTGTGCGGCCCGGCGGCGACGCCCACGACGCGCGTGTCGGCCACCGCCAGCCCTGCCCACTCGGTCCACGGCCCGCCGGCGTCGGCGAGTTGGCCCGTCTGCGGGTCGAGAATGCCGAGCCGCATGGCACCCCGCCCGTGGAGGGTGGCGATCAGGCCGTTCGGCAGGGGTTCGAACCACCGGTGGCCGATGCGCCACAGACCGGCCGCGAACTCCTCCTCGCGGGGGCACAGAGCCGACTTCTCGCCGGTGCCGTCCCCGTCGAGGTCGATGCGCTGCAGGTTCCACCAGCCGCTCTCGTCGGAGGCGAGAAGCAGGCCGCCGTCCGGCGCCCAGTCGACCTGTGACACCGACTCCTCGGCACCGCCTGCAACGACCCTCACCCCCTCGAACGTGCCCTTTCCGGTGACGTCCGCGACCTTCACGACGGTGCCGTCCCACGGCATCGCCGGATGGTCCCAGGCGATCCACGCGACGCGGCGGCCGTCCGGTGAGAGACGGGCTCCCGTCACGAACCGGTTGGAGTCGTCGGTGAGCTCGCGGACACGGCTTCTGTCCTCGGCCGCCGAGCCGTCCAGAGGCACGGCGGCCAGCAGCCGCCGCACATCGGTGGGGCCGTCACCCGTGAACTCCTCCAGCACACACCACACTTCGGCCCCGGCCGGCCCGTCCGGCACCACCACCGGGTCGCACCATCGCAGCCCGTCAGGGCTCAGCTGTGAGACCGGGGTGAGGGGGCGCGGCACCGCGCCGGGGACGTCCGGCTCGTACGCGTACAGCCGCTGGTCGGCGTAGTGGGTGAAGACGAGCAGCGGCCCGCCCTCCTGCCTTGCCGCCCCGGCCCAGGGCAGACCGCCGTATTCGATGACGCGGTTGCGCACGTTCCACGGGGCGGGCAGCACCGACTGCGCCACCTCGCCTCCGAAGGCGGGCAGCCGCATCAGGACACGACGGCCGCCCTCGTCGGGGCGTGGCTCCGTCCACCACATCTCCTCACCGACGGCGCCGAGGTACTCGGGGCGTCCGTCATGGGAGGCGACGAGCCCGGCATCGATGGGGGACGGCCAACTGCCGTACGGGGCGGTGGTGATCGCCATTGTGGTGTCAGCCTCCAGGGTGGCCGGGATTCAGAGAGCGAGGAGGGCGCGGTCGAGCACGCGGACGCCGAAGTGCAGCGCGTCCACCGGGACGCGTTCGTCCACGCCGTGGAACATGGCGTGGTAGTCGAAGCCTTCGGGAAGCTTGAGCGGCGAGAAGCCGTATCCGACGATTCCCAGGCGCGAGAACTGCTTGGCGTCCGTGCCGCCCGACATGCAGTACGGCACGACGTGGGCTTCCGGGTCGAAGTGCTCCAGCGCTTCGCGCATCGCGGCGTACGTCGGGGAGTCCAACGGGGCCTGGAGCGGGACCTCCCGGTGGTGGAACTCCCAGTCGACGTGCGGCCCTGTGAGCTCGTCGAGGGTCTCTCCGAACTCGTCCTCGCCGCCGGCCAGCATCCGGCCGTCCACGAACGCGGTGGCGCTGCCCGGGATGACGTTGATCTTGTAACCGGCGTTCAGCATCGTGGGGTTGCTGCTGTTGCGCACGGTGGGCTCCATCAGCGCGGCTGCGGGGCCGAGTTCGGCGAGGAGCTTGTCGACGTCGAACCCGGGTGCGTCCAGGTCCGGCTCGTCCAGGCCGCGAACCGCGGCGAGTTCCATCAGGGCGGCGCGCACCGTCGGTGTGATCCGCTGCGGCCATTCGTACTCACCGATGCGGGCGACGGCGGCGGCGAGCCTGCTCACGGCGTTCGCACGGCTGACCTTCGAGCCGTGTCCTGCCTTGCCGCGAGCGGTGAGCTTGAGCCAGGCGGTGCCGCGCTCACCGGCGGCGACCGGGTACAGACGCATCCCTTCACCGGCGTGGAAGGTGAAGGCGCCGGACTCGCTGATGCCTTCCGTGCACCCTTCGAAGAGGTCCGCGTGGTGCTCGGAGAGATAGCCGGAGCCGTAGTCCGCGCTGTCCTCCTCGTCCGCGGTGAAGGCCAGCACGATGTCCCGGCGTGGCCGGACACCGGCCCGGGCCCAGGCACGGACGGTGGCCAGCACCATCGCGTCGGCGTTCTTCATGTCGACGGCTCCGCGGCCCCACACGACGCCGTCGCGGATCTCACCCGAGAAGGGGTGCACGCTCCACTCGGCGGGCTCGGCGGGGACGACGTCGAGGTGGCCGTGCACGAGCAGCGCGTCCGCGTCCGGGTCGGTGCCGGCGATCCTGGCCACCACGTTCGTCCGCCCGGGGGACTTCTCCAGCAGGACGGGCTCGATCCCGGCATCCGAGAGGCGTTCGCCCACGTACTCCGCGGCGGCCCGCTCAGATCCGTCGCCGCCGCCCCGGTTGGTGGTGTCGATCCGGATCAGCTCCGAGGTGTACGTCACCGCCTCGTCCAGGGCCTGCTGATCGATGTGCTCAGCCATACTGCTCCTCCACCGCTGCCGAGACGATCGTCGTGACCGCCTTGAACGTACGGATTCCTTCGTACATGTCCGGGGAGGTGTAGGCCACGCGACGCTCACCCGTGCACTGCACGCCCGGGACCACACTCGCGGCTCCCGCCAGGTGCTCGGCGTCGAACTCCAGCTCCACCGTGTGCTCCTGCACCGGGGACGGGTCCGTGCGCCCGGCCAGGGCGACGGCCTTCCCGGCGGCGGCCCTGATGTCCTCGGCGGTACGGCCGGGCGTGCGGCAGACCGCCGAATACCGCGAGACGTAGTCCTTCACGGCCACGCCGAGGGCGTCGGGTGCGTATCCCTTCGCGTCCTCGACGGTGCGGTCGTCTCCGGTCACCAGGATCACCGGCACGCCGTACTCCTCGACGACCAGGGCGTTGAGCAGGCCCTCGCTCGCGCGGGCTCCGTCGACCCACACACCGGTGATGGAGTTGGGCAAGTACGTGTGGGCCAGCACGCCTTCGGTGCCGGCGCCGGTGTGATAGCCGATGAAGGCGATGCCGTCCACGTCGCCGTGCTGCACGCCCTCCACCATGCTGAGCGACTTGTGGCGGCCGGTGATCATCTGCGCGCGGTAGTCGAGCTGCTCCAGGAGGAGGTTGCGCATCGTCCAGTGCGCCTCATTGATCAGCACTTCGTCGGCGCCGCCGTCGAAGAAGCCCTTCACCGCCGCGTCGACGTCCGAGGTGAACATGGGGCGGCACCGCTCCCACTGGGGCGTGCCGGGCAGCACGTCCGCGGGCCAGGTGACACCGGTCGCGCCTTCCATGTCTGCGCTGATGAGGATCTTCATGCCGGGAACGTTACGCGGTGGGCAAACGCCATGACACCCTTGTGGATAACTCCCGTGGTCTGAACCACTGGAGTTCATCCTCATCGCCCGCTGACCAGCGCCTTCAGTACCTGACGGGCAGTCCGGTGCCGCCGCGCGACACGCTCGGCTTCAACGCCACGGGGCGAACGCTCAGTCCTTGTGGCCCAGTTGCAGATCGCGCTCCGTGCGCCCTCCGCCGGCCACCTGCAGGACGGTGGCCACGGGCGGATAGCCCGAGGCGATGACCGTGTACTCGCCGGAGGACAGGTCCACGAAGCGGAAGACCCCGTCGGCCGACGTGGTGGCCGTGTCCTGGACGTTGCCGGCCGCGTCCAGCAGCGTCACACGGGCGTCCTCGACGGGCCTGCCGCCGGTGGCCCGTACGGTCCCGCGGAGCACGGCGCCGCCCGCCAGCTCGATGTCCTGCTGGGTCTCGCGCGCCGCCTGCACGGAGACCGGGAGCGCCGCCGGACGGTGTGCGGGCGCGGATGCGGCGAGGGTGTACTCACCGGCCACCAGGTCCTCGATGACGTAGGCGCCGTCCCGTCCGCTGCGGGTGGCGGCGACGACGTCGCCGCGCACGTCGGTGAGGGTGACAGCCGCGTCTGCCACCGGATGGCCGTCCGCCGTGAGCACGCTCCCCGCGAGGCGCCCCGCGCCGCCCAGCACGACGTCCAGTTCGACGGACCGTTCGCCGACCGTGACGCTGACGGCCTGCGGCTGGTGACCTCCGGCCGCGGCGATGAGGACGTAGGAACCGCTGCCGGGTGTGCTCAGCGCGAACCGTCCGTCCGCGCCCGTCGCTCCCCTCCCGACCTGCTTGCCGCCGGTGTCGATGAGAGTGAGGGCTGCCCGCGGGACGCCGCTGCCGTCGTGATGGCGGACGCTTCCGCAGACCGGTGCGCCGGACGAGGTCTGCTGCGCCGCCCCGCCGATGGAGACGCCGGCAGCCGCGACACCGGGGTAGGGGTCGGAGGCGCCGGTGTACGGGTCAGGGGTGCCGGTCGCCGAAGTACCGGCGGTCGCGGCCGGGTTGGTCTCGGCCAGGCCGGTCTCGGGGTTGCGCGCCTCGGGGACGGGAGCGTTCTCGGACACCAGGGGTTTCTCCTTGAGGAAGAAGGCGAAGATCAGCCCGAGGGCGAGCACGGGGACCAGATAGAGGAAGATCCGCGGCATGGCGTCGGCGTACGCGTGCACGTATGCGTCACGCAGCGGACCGGGCAGCGCGTGCACCGTCTGCGGCGTGAGCGAGGAGGCGTCGGGGAGCCGCCCCGTCCCGTCGCGCGGCAGGTCCCGTGCCAGGGAGTCGGTGAGCCGCTGGATGAACAGGGTGCCGAAGACGGCGGCTCCGACGCTGCCGCCGATCTGCCGGAAGTAGTTGTTGGCGCTGGTGGCGGTGCCCAGGTCCCGTGGGGGTACGGAGTTCTGGACGGCCAGCACCAGCACCGGCAGCACGAACCCGATGCCCAGCCCCAGTACGCCCATCCAGACGCTGTACGTGAAGCGCGTCGTGTCCGTCTCCAGCCGGGACAGCAGCCACATGCCCAGCGTCGAAAGGGCGCAGCCCAGCACGGGGTAGACCTTGTAGCGCCCGGTGCGCGAGATGAGCTGGCCCGAGACGGTGGAGGCGAGGACGACCCCGCCCATCATGGGCAGCATCAGCAGACCCGACTCGGTGGCCGTGACCCCGTCGACCATCTGCAGGTAGCTCGGCAGGTAGCTCGCGGCGCCGAACAGGGCGATGCCGACGGTCACCCCGACCAGGCCCGTCACGTTGAAGACGGAGTCCTTGAAGAGGCGCAGCGGCAGTACGGGTTCGGGAGCGAAGCGCTCCACGACGAGGAAGAGGGCACAGCTGAGCACGGCTCCGGCACCCAGCCCGAGGATCACCCGGTCGTCCCAGTCGTACTCGGTGCCGCCCCAACTCGTCAGCAGCACAAGGCAGGTGGAGAAGACGCCGAGCAGCAGCGTGCCCACCACGTCCAGCCTCGGACGTCCGCGCGGGCGCGGCAGCTTCAGCACGAACGCGGTCACCAGGAGGGTGAGAAGCCCGAAGGGGATGTTGATGTAGAAGCACCAGCGCCAGGAGAGCTCGTCGGTGAACCAGCCGCCCAGGAGGGGCCCGGCGACGGAGGCCAGCCCGAACGCGGCGCCGATCAGGCCCATGTAGCGACCGCGTTCGCGCGGGGGCACGACGTCGGCGATGATCGCCTGCACGCCGATCATGAGCCCGCCCGCACCCACGCCCTGGAGAGCGCGGTACGCGATCAGTTCGGTCATCGTCCGTGACCACCCCGCCAGGGCAGAGCCGACCACGAAGACGACAATGGCGAACAGGAAGATGCGCTTGCGGCCGAAGAGATCGCCGAGCTTGCCGTAGACCGGCAGCCCGATGGTGGCGGCGAGGAGGTACGAGGTCACCGCCCAGGACATCCGGTCGAGGCCGTGCAGTTCGCCGACGATCTTGGGCAACGCCGTGGCGACGATGGTCTGTTCGAGTGCGGCCAGCAGCAGGGCGAGCATCAGGCCGAGGAAGACCAGACGGACGCGGCGGGGGCTGAGCCCGGCCGGGCCGCCTTCCTGCTCGGAACCGCCCGCGTTCTTCTCGGACGGCCCTGCGGACCCGCCGTCGCCGCGGTCCGTCTGCGGCGCAGGGTCCGCGGGCGGGTCCTGCCAGGCGCCTCCGGGTGCGCCCCCTACACCCTCGCGCCCGTACTCAGGGAGCTCCAGGCTCACTTCGACGACGGCGGGAGACTGCTCGTCTCTGTGATCCAGAGCTGTCCCGCCCATTGCACTCCCCTGTTGTGCCGACCGTCCTCGATCAGCATTTCTCGCATTACGCGACAAGGGTGAGCAAGTCAGACACTGCCGGGCCGCGGCGTCCGGGAGAGCGCCAAGTCCGTTGCCCGGGGCGCCTGTCGGGCGCTCAACTGGGGCTTTGACGGCGCGCGGACACCACGGCCCGCGCACCGTCCGACCAGGAAGACCACTCGAACCGGTGAGCGGCGGGGAGAGCCCGCCCGGCCTACTTCTCCAGTTCGGCGGCGAGCTTGGCGAGCATCTCGTCGTAGATGCGGGCGAGCCCCTTGGGAGCGAAGGTCTTCTCGAAGAAGCCGCCGACGCCGCCGGCGCCGTCCCAAGTGGTCTTCACCTCGACCCGCGCCGCTCCGTCACCCGCACCCGGGGTGACCGTCCAGGTGGTGACCATGGAGGAGTTGCGGTCGTTCTCGGAGAGCTTGCCGGCAGCCGGTTCGCTCACGTCCATCAGGCAGTCGCGCACCCGCTTGCTGGTGGCCTGGAGCTTCCAGTGGACGACGGTGCCTGCGCCCTTGCCGCCCTCGCGCACCTCGTACTCGCTGAAGTGGTCCGGCAGCAGCTTCGGCCGGGTCCCGCTGTAGTCGGCGAGCGCGTCGAAGACCGCGTCGGGCTTCGCGGCGATCTCCCGGTGGGTGGTCGAGACGACCTGCGCCATTTGCTCCTCCTGCTCATCGGCACGTGAGTTGCGCCGGAACGGCGCCCGAGTACGCGCGAACGGGGCCGCCACGAACTCCGGCCGACAGCCAACCACCCATGGACCCGGGGCCCAAATCGGCTTGACACAGGCAGTGGGAACAGATGTTCTATTCTTGGCACGAACGGCAGGACGGCACGAGGAGGGTCCATGCGCTGGGAGAACTTGAGCGGCGACGGGACGGCGGAGACCGCCGCCCTCTTCGGCACCGACGTGGTCACGAGAAGGTTCGACACCCCTGAGTTCCGCGGGATCACCTTCCACGAGGTGCGTGCCCGCTCGATCGTGAACCGCGTGCCCGGAGCCTCACGGATGCCGTTCGAATGGACGGTGAATCCGTACAGGGGCTGCTCCCACGCATGCGTCTACTGCTTCGCCCGCGGAACCCACCGCTACCTCGACCTCGACACGGGAGCCGGCTTCGACTCCCAGATCGTCGTGAAGGTCAACGCCCCCGACCTGCTCCGACGCGAGCTGGGAGCGAGCCGCTGGAACGGCGAGCACATCGCCATGGGCACCAACGTCGACTGCTATCAAAGGGCGGAGGGACGGTACCGGTTGATGCCGGGCATCCTCACCGCACTCCGCGACTACGCCAACCCTTTCTCCATCCTCACCAAGGGCACGCTCATCCTCCGCGACCTCGACCTGCTGCGCTCGGCGGCGGCCGTCACCGACGTCGGCGTCTCGGTGTCCGTCGGCTTCATCGACGAGGAGCTGTGGCGCACCGTCGAGCCGGGCACCCCCGCCCCCGAGCGACGGCTGGACGTCGTGCGCACCCTCAGCGCTCACGGCATCCCGTGCGGGGTGCTGATGGCTCCGGTCATCCCCTTCCTGGGGGACTCCCCCGCCCAACTCAGGTCGACCGTACGGGCGATAGCCGCGGCCGGAGCCACGTCCGTCACCCCGCTGGCCCTGCATCTGCGGCCGGGGGCCCGCGAGTGGTACATGAGCTGGCTCGCCGAGCACCACCCGGATCTCGTGCGGCACTACGAGGCGATGTACGGGGACGGCGCCTACGCCCCCAAGTGGTACCAGCGCCGGATCACCCGTCAGGTGCACGAGCTGGCCGCCGAGTACGGCATCGGGCCCACCTCGCCCCGCACCCACCGCCGCATCGAGATCCGCCCGGAGAGGGCCGAGGAGCCCGAGGCACCGGACTGCACCCAGCTGACCCTGCTGTAGGCACTCGCTCGCGGGAACTCCGGGAACCGCTGCCGAAACCGGGTGGCGTGCGCGCCCCGGCTGGACGACCATCCACGCATGTCCGAACTCACGCACATCAAGGCCCCGCAGGGCGTCGCCCCCGGCAACGGATACAGCCATGTCGTCCTCGGCGAGGGCCGCTTCGTCGCAGTCTCCGGGCAGATCGCTCTCGACGAGCACGGTGAAATCGTCGGCGAGGGCGACGCGGCAGCGCAGGCGCGCCAGGTGTTCAAGAACCTGCGCCGGTGCCTGAACGAGGCGGGCGCCACCTTCGACGACGTCGTGAAGCTGACGTTCTTCACCACGGACGTGGGCATCCTGCCGGCGGTGCGCGAGGCGCGGGACGCCTGCATCGACACCACACGCCCGCCCGCCAGCACGGCTGTCGAGGTCTCCGCCCTCATCCGTCCCGAACTGATGCTGGAGGTCGAGGCCTTCGCCGTCATCCGGAACTGACCCTCGGGGGCCGCGGGTTCGTCCTGCCCGACCGGCCGGCGGCCCCGCCCAGCGGCCGGTCAGCCCCGCCCGGTCACCCCCTCCTCGTGCAGCGTGCTGTCCTCGTTCTCGCGGCGGATCGTGCGCAGGGCGTGGCCGGGGTGCCACACCTCGAAGACGATGTACGGGTCCTCCACATGGACCCGTACGACCTCCGAAAGCTCCGTCCGGAACAGATGGAACCGCTCCGGCTGCTCGCCCGGCGCTCCGGCCGCGTACCTCTCCAGCTCGTCGGCGCCCACTTCGACGGCACGTCCCGAGACGCGCACGTCGCCGCCTGCCATCTCGCTGTCCGAGCCGGGGTTGGCGTGCAGCGAGAAGCGGGGATCGCGTCGCAGGTCCAGCGCCTTGCGGGAGCCGATCATCATGCCCAGCCACAGCTGACCGTCACGGAAGTCGGCCTCCAGGCCGGTCAGCCGGGGAGAGCCGTCGGTCCGCAGCGTGCCGAGGACGTGATGCCGGAAGTCCTGGAAGCGTGCTCGTACGGTGTCTGCGAATTCGGGTTCCTCGGAGCGGAAGTCCGCCCAGCTGTGTGTCATGCGTTCATCGTGGCGCGGATACCCGACATCTTCCGTCCCCATTACTCCCGTCGTAGCAGCGCTCCGGTCGTAGCAGCGCTCCCGTCGTAGCAGCGCTCCGGTCGTTGCGTCAGTGCGCTCTCAGCCGGGCGAGGCGACGCCCAGCGGCGGGTTCAGGCGGGCGAAGGCCTCCTGACGCCGGTACGGGAAGTAGGGGTAGGGAGCAGTCCTGGTGCTCACCGCGTCGAGCCTGTCCATGTGCTCGGGGTCGAGCTTCCAGCCGACGGCGCCGAGGTTCTGCCGCAGCTGGGTCTCGTTGCGCGCGCCGATGATGACCGAGGAGACCGTCGGCCGCTGGAGCAGCCAGTTGATCGCGATCTGCGGCACCGTCCTGCCCGTCTCCTCGGCGATCCCGTCGAGGACGTCGACGACGCGGAAGAGGTGCTCGTCCTCCACCGGCGGGCCGAAGTCGGCCGTCTCGTGCAGGCGGCTCCCGGCCGGCAGGGGCTGCCCGCGACGGACCTTCCCGGTCAGCCGCCCCCAGCCCAGCGGGCTCCACACCACCGCGCCGACTCCCTGGTCGAGCCCGAGGGGCATCAGCTCCCACTCGTAATCGCGGCCGACGAGCGAGTAGTAGACCTGATGCGCGACGTAGCGCGGGTGCCCGCGCTTCTCGGCGGCCGCGAGCGACTTCATCACCTGCCAGCCCGAGAAGTTGGACACCCCCACGTAGCGGACCTTCCCCGCACGTACGAGGCCGTCGAGCGCGTCCAGCACTTCCTCGACGGGGGTACGGGCGTCGAACGCGTGCAGTTGGAAGAGGTCGATGTGGTCGGTGCCGAGGCGCCTGAGCGCGGCGTCGCACGCCCTGATCAGCCGGGACCGCGAGGAGCCGGCGTCGCCGGGTCCGTCCCCCGTCGGCAGGCTGGTCTTGGTCGACAGCAGCACCTCTTCCCGGCGCCCTTTGACCGCTTCGCCCAGGACCTCTTCCGAGGCGCCGTCGGAGTAGACGTCGGCGGTGTCGAACATCGTGATCCCGGCCTCCAGGCAGATGTCCACCAGGAGACGCGCCTCCCGGGCGCCGGTGTCGCCCCACGCCCCGAAGAGCGGACCCCGGCCTCCGAACGTCCCGGCGCCGAAGCTCAGTGCGGGGACGTCGAGGCCCGATGCACCCAGACGTCTGTACTCCACGGCAGTTCCCCCTCATCGCATTAATGGGTATGCAATTCCGTTAAGCTCCGAGTGCGACTCTAACAGCGTCGAGACGTTAAAGAAACTGGAGTTCCGTTATGGATTCGGAGAGCGTGGCTCCGGGGACAGTCCGCCCCGGAGGACGCACAGCTCAAGTGCGGGCGGCCGTCCTGCGGGCAGCCGGGGACGCACTGGCGGAAGGGGGGTTCGCCCACCTGGATCTCGCCGACGTGGCCCGACGGGCCGGCGTCGGCAAGACGACGGTCTACCGCCGGTGGGCGACGACGACCGGCCTGGTGGCCGACCTGCTGACGCACATGGCCGAGGAGTCGCTCCCCCGCACCGAGACAGGCTCACTGCTCGGCGATCTGAAGGCCAACGCACGGCTGGTGCAGCGGACACTCTCCGACGAGCGTCATGGAGCCCTGTTCAAGGCCGTCATCGCGGCCGCCACATGCGATCCGCGCACCGCCGAAGCCCTGCACCGCTTCTACGGCGTCCGCATCGCCGAATGGGCCCCGTGTGTGCAACAGGCCGTCGACCGCGGCGAGTTGCCGGAGGGTACGGATCCGCACGAGGTGATCCGTGCGGTCTCCGCCCCCCTCTACTACGCCCTGCTGACCAGCGGCGCCACCCTGGACAAGCCCGCAGCGGGCCGGGCCGCCGAAGCAGCCGCAGCCGCCGCGCGCGCGGGCGTCTTCGCGAGCCAGGCCGGGACGGGCGTCGGCTGAGCTGCGAACAAAACCCTTGGTGACGACGTTGGGGCCTCTGCCACCATCCACTCATGCACGTACGGGAGATGACCGCGGCGGACGTCGACGCCGTCGCCGCGCTGCGCGTACGCGGCTGGCAGTCCGCCTATGCCGACCTCATGCCGCGCTCGTACCTGGCAGCGATGTCCGTGGCCGAGGACGCCGCCCGGCGGCGCACCATGTTCGAGGAGGCCGCCGCAACCGCCGAGGCCCGCGTCGTCAACTTGGTCAGCGAGAGCGACGACGGCACGGTCACGGGCTGGGCGGCCCTCGGCCCGTACCGCCCCGAAGGCCCGCACGGCCAGGGCGAGTCGGTCGACGGCGCCGAGCTGTACGCGCTCTACGTGCTCCCCGAGCACATCGGCACGGGCACCGGCCGGGCGCTGATGAGCGCATGCCTCGACCGGGCGGCCGAGCGAGGCTTCACCCGCCTCCTCCTCTGGGTCGTCCGGGGCAACACCCGCGCCCGCCGCTTCTACGAGCGGGCCGGGTTCACCTTCGACGGCGCCGAGGACACCTATGTCATCGAGGGCACCCCCGTGCCCGAGGTCCGCTACGCACGAGACCTCCTCAACGACGCGGCCTGACCGAGCGGCTGCGGGGTCGGCCCGGGCCCACCGGGATGCGTGCCAGGGCGGCCTTCGCCGACGGGGAAAGCCGGTGGTGCTCGGCCGCCGCACCCAGCACCGCGATCGCCCGCCCGTCGCCGAGCGCGCCCAGCCCCTGCACGCACGCCTCCGCGATCGGCCAGTAGTGCACCGGTCCCATCAGGAGCCGCTGCAGCACGGAGATCAGAGTCGGCACGGACTCCGGCGCCCGTAACGATGTGAGGAGGCGCACCGCGTGCAGCGCGTATCCGGTGCGCAGTTCGTTCGTCGCCAGGGCCGCGGCCGCGCGTGCGGTGCGGGGGTCGCGCAGGCGTGCCAGCGCGTGGGCGGCGGTCGCGCAGCGCACGGGGTCGCGGTAGTTCAGCATGAAGATCAGCGTTTCGAAGGCCCGCCGGTCCCCCGCGCTGCCGAGGGCGAACGCGGCCACCTCCCGCGCCCACAGCGGACGTTGACTCTCCGCGAGTACGGTCGCGAGTTCGTCCCGCGACGCCGGTGTGCCCTCTCTGGCGAGTGCCACCAGGCGTTCGTACTCGGACGGGTCCGCCTCGCCCCGTACGCGATCGATCAACGATCGGAATGCGTCGGCCACTTGCGCTCCCTCCCCCACGTGCTCCGTCCCACAGCCCTGGAAGAGCCATACCCCTGGCGCATTGGTTACCCACGAGTTAAGGTGCTCGTCAGAGCGGCACCCCCGCTCAGGCGGCCTGGTGACGCAGCCGCCCGAGAGTGAAGTCGGTTCGGCGGGGGTCCGGGTCCGCGGCGTACGACGCCGCGGCGCCTCCCGGGCAGCACCGCTGAGTACGGAACGGCCCCTGGGACAGGGCTGGTTCCGCCTCCACCCCATCCGCAGCTCTCCTGCCGCGCGGCACCCGCGTGCCCGCACCGAGCCGGTCCACGGCTGTGCGCGCGGCCGAACCTCATCGTCAGTCGTCACACCTCTGGAGTCCCGTGATGGACCGTCCTCCCCTGCACACCATCGCCGTGGTCGGCCTCGGCACCATGGGCACCGGCATCGCCGACGTCCTCGCCCGTGCCGGCCGCGAAGTCATCGGCATCGACATCAGCGACGCCGCCGCCCGCCAGGCGACCGCCGCTTTCGAAGCCTCCACCGCGCGGGCCGTACAGCGCGAACGCATGACGGAGGGCGAGCGGCAGGACGCGCTGGCCCGCTTCCGTACCTTCTCCGACCTGCAGGCAGCCGCCGAGGCGGACCTCGTGATCGAGGTCGTCCCGGAGGACTACGACACCAAGTGCCAGGTCTTCAGTGCCCTGGACACCGTCGTGAAGCCGGACACGATCCTCGCGACAGGCACCAACGCTCTCTCCGTCACGCGTCTCGCCGCCGACTCCGACCGGCCCGAACGCGTGCTGGGGCTGCACTTCTTCCACCCCGCGCCCGCCATGAAGCTCGTCGAGGTGGTCTCCTCCGTGCTCACCTCGCCGGAGGCCGTCACCGCGGTGACGGCCCTGGCCCGCGACCTGGGCAAGGAGCCGGTCGCGGTCGGCGACCGCCCCGGATTCGTCGCCGACGGGCTGCTGTTCGGCTACCTCAACCAGGCCGCCGCGATGTACGAGTCGCGCTACGCGAGCCGCGAGGACATCGACGACGCGATGCGGCTGGGCGCGGGACTCCCGATGGGACCGCTCGCCCTGCTCGACCTGATCGGGATCGACACCGCACGTACGGTGCTGGACGCCATGTACGCCGACTCCCACGACCGGCTGCACGCGCCCGCGCCCATCCTGCGCCAGCTCAGCGACGCCGGTCTGACCGGCCAGAAGGCCGGCCGGGGCTTCTACAGCTACGACGCCCCCGGCTCCTCCGTGACCGTGGCCGACGCCTCGACCCCGGACGACGGCGCCGCACGCACACCAGGACGCCCCGTCTCCACGGTGGGCGTCGCCGGCTCCGGCACCATGGCGAGCGGCATCGCCGAGGTGTTCGCCAAGGCCGGCTACGAGACGGTGCTCGCCGCACGCAGCGACGAGAAGGCGGCGGCGGCCAAGGACCGCATCGCCACCTCCTTCGAACGCTCCGTGAAGAAGGGCCGGATGACGGACGAGGCGCGGGACGCGGCTCTCGCTCGCATCACCCCCGCCGGCTCCCTGGACGCGCTGTCCGACGTCGACCTGGCGGTGGAGGCGGTCGCCGAGGATCTCGCCGTCAAGCAGCAGCTCTTCGAGACGCTGGACAAGGTGTGCAAGCCCGGCGCGGTTCTCGCGACGACCACTTCCTCGCTGCCCGTGGTGGCCTGCGCACGTGCGACCTCGCGCCCGCAGGACGTGGTCGGGATGCACTTCTTCAACCCGGCGCCGGCGATGAAGCTCGTCGAGGTCGTCCGCACCGTGCTCACCGGTGACGAAGCGCACGCCACCGTCCGCGAGGTGAGCACCGCCATCCGCAAGCACCCCGTGGACTGCGGCGACCGCGCGGGGTTCATCGTGAACGCGCTGCTGTTCCCGTACCTCAACAACGCCGTGAAGATGGTCGAGGAGCACTACGCGTCGCTCGACGACATCGACGCGGCGATGCGGCTAGGCGGCGGCTACCCGATGGGGCCCTTCGAGCTGCTGGACGTCGTCGGGCTCGATGTGTCGCTGGCCATCGAGCAGGTGCTGCACCGGGAGTTCCGCGATCCGGGGCTGGCTCCCGCACCGCTGCTGGAGCACCTCGTGGCCGCGGGGTGTCTGGGCAGGAAGACCGGACGGGGTTTCCGCGAGTACGCACGTCGGTGACCCGGGACATCCGGTGGGGCGGGCTGCTCGAGCCTTCGGGCGGCCCGTCCCCCGAGTCCGTCACGGCGTGTAACGTTCCCCACATGTCAGACACCGCGAAGCCGTCCCGTTCGCACACCGCATCCTCCCAGCGCCTGCGGATGCGCCGCGAGTTGGCGGCTGCCGCGATGGAACTCTTCGCGACGAAGGGGTATGAGGCCACCACGGTCGACGAGATCGCGGCCACGGCCGGAGTCGCCCGCCGCACCTTCTTCCGGCACTTCCGCGCCAAGGAAGAGGCGATCTTCCCCGACCACGACGACACTCTGGTGCGTGCGCAGGCGGTGCTGGAGGCCGCGCCCGCTCACGAGAACCCGCTGGACACGGTCTGCCGCGGCATCAAGGAAGTCATGCGGATGTACGCGGCGTCCCCCAAGGGCAGCGTCGAGAGGTACAAGCTGACCAGGGACGTGCCCGCGCTGCGTGAGCGCGAGATCGCCTCGGTCGCACGCTACGAGCGGCTCTTCACGCGCTATCTGCTGGGTCACTTCGACGAGGCGGCGCACCGCGACGGCGACGACGACCCGCTGCTGGCCGAGGTCGCCGCCTCCGCCGTGGTCACGGCCCACAACCACGTGCTGCGCCGGTGGCTCCGCAACGGCGGAGTGGGCGACGTGGAGGCGCAGTTGGACCACGCCTTCGCGATCGTACGGAAGACCTTCGGCACCGGATTCGGGGCGAACCGGCCCGCGGCTCCCGAGCGGATCGGCGGTGCCGAGACCACGCGGGACGACGAGGTGCTCGTCACAGTGGCCCGCACGGACACCCCCATCGGCGAGATCATGCGCACGATCGAACGGGCCCTGCGCGACTGACCACCGCGCCCGGGCTGCGGTACGGCACCGGGCGGCTCGGACGTCGGCGTGAGTGTCACAGGCGAACTCGCCCCGGCAGCGGGGGCGTTCGCGTGCCGAGGCACCAACAGCACCCCTGCGCGCCTGCGATGCGGGGGTGCGAGACGGCCGGAGCGTACGGGGCGCGCAGACGCCCCCTCCTCAACTCGCCGCCGTGACCGGGTAGTTCGCCCGGGTTCCGGGCCCGCCACCCTGCCGCGCACACCCCACCGCCGTGATGCGCCTCGGCTCCGGACCGCCCCTGGGCCCCGCCGAAGTCAAGCCGGCCCGCAGACCGCCTCCACCCCGCCCCGGGAGGGCAGCCGGACGCGTATCGGCGCTCATGCGTGCACACACAGATGACAGATGAGAGAAATTGTTGGCACGCAGTGTCTTGCACACTGGCACTGGGTGTCATACCTTGATGCGAGTCCGGGCGCTGTCCCAACGGCACAACACCCGTGCGTGCCCGGACGCCTGCGTCACAGGCGACCCCGCGCTCACCAGCGCTGCCAACAGCATCACCCGCCGAACCGACGGCACTGCCTCACACCCGACGACCCTCGAGCGTCTCCTTCCTCAGCGCTTCGCCGGAGGCATTACCGTGAACAAGATCCTCGACGCGATCCTCGCGTCAGACACCACCGCCGACGACTTCGCCAACCTCGAACTGCCCGAGTCGTATCGCGCGGTCACCGTCCACAAGGACGAGGCCGAGATGTTCGAAGGCCTCGCCTCCCGGGACAAGGACCCCCGCAAGTCCCTGCACCTGGACGAGGTCCCCGTGCCCGAACTGGGCCCGGGTGAGGCGCTGGTGGCCGTGATGGCCTCCTCCGTCAACTACAACTCCGTGTGGACCTCGCTCTTCGAGCCCGTCTCCACGTTCGCGTTCCTGGAGCGCTACGGGCGTCTGTCACCGCTGACCAAGCGGCACGACCTGCCCTACCACGTCATCGGCTCCGACCTCTCCGGCGTCGTGCTGCGCACGGGTGCGGGCGTCAACTCCTGGAAGCCCGGCGACGAGGTCGTCGCGCACTGCCTGTCCGTCGAGCTCGAATCGGCAGACGGCCACAACGACACGATGCTCGACCCCGAGCAGCGCATCTGGGGCTTCGAGACCAACTTCGGCGGCCTCGCGGAGATCGCGCTGGTCAAGTCCAACCAGCTGATGCCCAAGCCGGGCCACCTCAGCTGGGAGGAGGCCGCATCCCCGGGGCTGGTCAACTCCACCGCCTACCGGCAGCTCGTCTCCCGTAACGGCGCCGGCATGAAGCAGGGCGACAACGTCCTCATCTGGGGCGCCAGCGGCGGACTCGGCTCCTACGCGACGCAGTTCGCGCTCGCCGGCGGCGCCAACCCGGTCTGTGTGGTCTCCAGCGAGCAGAAGGCGGAGATCTGCCGGCGGATGGGCGCCGAGGCGATCATCGACCGCAACGCCGAGGGCTACAAGTTCTGGAAGGACGAGCACAACCAGGACCCCCGGGAGTGGAAGCGCTTCGGAAAGCGCATCCGCGAACTCACCGGCGGTGAGGACGTCGACATCGTCTTCGAGCACCCGGGACGCGAGACCTTCGGCGCGAGCGTCTACGTCACCCGCAAGGGCGGCACCATCGTCACCTGCGCGTCCACCTCGGGCTACGACCACAGCTACGACAACCGCTACCTGTGGATGTCGCTGAAGCGCATCGTCGGCTCCCACTTCGCCAACTACCGCGAGGCCTGGGAGGCCAACCGCCTCATCGCCAAGGGCAAGATCCACCCCACCCTCTCCAGGACCTACAGCCTGGAGGAGACGGGCCAGGCCGCCCACGACGTGCACCGCAACGTCCACCAGGGCAAGGTCGGCGTCCTCGCGCTGGCCCCCACCGAGGGACTGGGCGTGCGCGACGCGGAGAAGCGGGCCAAGCACCTCGGCGCCATCAACCTCTTCCGCGAAGCCGAGAGCGAGCGGTCCGACGGACAGAGCGGCAAGAACAGCAAGGGCGTGTGACTCCCCATGACTCAATCAGGGGAGAGGGACCGCCCGTGGCTCATGCGGACCTACGCCGGTCATTCGACCGCCGAGGCCTCCAACGAGCTGTACCGGCGCAACCTCGCCAAGGGCCAGACCGGCCTGTCGGTCGCCTTCGACCTGCCGACGCAGACCGGCTACGACCCCGACCACGTCCTGGCACGTGGCGAGGTCGGCCGGGTCGGCGTGCCGGTCTCGCATGTCGGTGACATGCGGCGGCTGTTCGAGGAGATCCCCCTCGAGCAGATGAACACCTCGATGACCATCAACGCCACCGCCATGTGGCTGCTGGCGCTCTACCAGGTCGTCGCGGAGGAGCACGGAGCGGACATCTCCAAACTCCAGGGGACGACGCAGAACGACATCGTCAAGGAGTACCTCTCGCGCGGTACCCACGTCTTCCCGCCCGTCCCCTCGCTGCGGCTGACCACGGACATGATCGCCTACACGGTCAGCCACATCCCCAAGTGGAACCCGATCAACATCTGCAGCTACCACCTCCAGGAGGCCGGTGCCACGCCGGTCCAGGAGATCGCATACGCGATGAGCACGGCCGTCGCCGTGCTCGACGCGGTCCGCGACTCGGGGCAGGTGCCGCAGGAACGCATGGGCGACGTGGTCGCGCGGATCTCCTTCTTCGTCAACGCGGGCGTCCGCTTCGTCGAGGAGATGTGCAAGATGCGGGCCTTCAACCGCATCTGGGACCGGATCACGCGCGAGCGGTACGGCATCGAGAACCCCAAGCAGCGCCGCTTCCGCTACGGCGTCCAGGTCAACTCCCTCGGGCTGACGGAGGCGCAGCCGGAGAACAACATCCAGCGGATCGTGCTGGAGATGCTCGCCGTCACGCTGTCCAAGGACGCCCGCGCGCGTGCCGTGCAGCTGCCCGCCTGGAACGAGGCGCTGGGCCTGCCCCGGCCCTGGGACCAGCAGTGGTCGCTGCGCATCCAGCAGGTCCTCGCCCTGGAGAGCGATCTGCTGGAGTACGGCGACATCTTCGAGGGCTCGCACGTCGTCGAGGCCAAGGTCTCCGAGCTGGTCGAGGACTCGCTGGCCGAGATCGAGCACATCGAGAAGCTGGGCGGCGCGATGGCCGCCGTCGAATCCGGCTATCTCAAGTCGCAGTTGGTCGCCTCGCACGCCGAGCGCCGGGGCCGCATCGAGTCGGGCGAGGAGAAGATCGTCGGCGTCAACTGCTACGAGTCGACCGAGCCCAACCCCCTCACCGCGGACCTGGAGACGGCCATCCACACCGTCGACCCGGCCACCGAGGCCAACGTCGTCGCCGCGCTGCGGCGCTGGCGCGAGACCCGCGACGAGGGGCCGGGCGAGCCCGCGGCCGAGGCGCTCAAGCGCCTCAAGGACGCCGCCGGCACCGACGCCAACCTCATGGAGGCGACGCTGGAATGCGCACGCGCCGGTGTCACCACCGGCGAGTGGTCCGGCGCCCTGCGCGAGGTCTTCGGCGAGTTCCGCGCCCCGACGGGCGTGAGCAGCGCTCCCGTGGCCGTGCCCGCCGAGGAGGGTTCCTCCCTCGCCGACGTACGCCGCCAGGTGGAGCTGACCGCCGGGGAACTCGGCGTCGGCAAGCTGCGGCTGCTGGTCGGCAAGCCCGGCCTCGACGGTCACAGCAACGGTGCCGAGCAGATCGCCGTAAGAGCCCGTGACGCGGGCTTCGAGGTGATCTACCAGGGAATCCGGCTCACGCCCGAACAGATCTCCTCGGCGGCCGTCGCCGAGGACGTCCACTGCGTCGGCCTGTCCATCCTCTCCGGCTCGCACGCCGAGCTGGTCCCGGACGTCCTGGTCCGGCTGAGGGACGCCGGAGCGCACGAAGTGCCGGTGATCGTGGGCGGGATCATCCCCTCCGCCGACGCCGAGGCGCTGCGCGCGGCCGGTGTCGCGGCCGTCTTCACTCCGAAGGACTTCGGGATCACCGAGATCATCGGCCGTATCGTCAACGAAATCCGTACAGCGAACAAGCTCGACCCCATGGAGGTCCCCGCATGACAGCCCCGTCGCCGGCCGCCACTCCGGCTTCCCGTCTCCGCCCGCGGCGTTCCTGTCTCGCCGTGCCCGGAAGCAACCCGCGCTTCCTGGAGAAGGCGCAGGGCCTGCCCGCGGACCAGGTCTTCCTCGACCTGGAGGACGCCTGCGCGCCGCTGGCCAAGCCGGACGCCCGGCACACCATCGTGAAGTTCCTCAATGAGGGTGACTGGACCGGCAAGACCAGGGTGGTCCGGGTCAACGACTGGACGACGCACTGGACCTACCGCGACGTCATCACGGTCGTCGAGGGCGCCGGGCAGAACCTCGACTGCATCATGCTGCCGAAGGTCCAGGACGCCCAGCAGGTCCACGCGCTGGACATGCTGCTCACGCAGATCGAGACGACGATGGGCCTGGAGGTCGGCCGCATCGGCATCGAGGCGCAGATCGAGAACGCCAAGGGTCTGGTGAACGTCGACGACATCGCCGCCGCCTCGCCGCGGATGGAGACGATCGTCTTCGGCCCGGCCGACTTCATGGCGTCGATCAACATGAAGTCGCTGGTCGTCGGCGAGCAGCCGCCCGGCTACCCGGCCGACGCCTACCACTACATCCTGATGCGGATCCTGATGGCCGCCCGCATGCACGACCTCCAGGCGATCGACGGCCCGTACCTGATGATCAAGAACGTCGACGGGTTCCGCGAGGTCGCCGACCGTGCGGCCGCCATCGGCTTCGACGGCAAGTGGGTGCTGCACCCGAGCCAGGTCGAGGCGTCGAACGAGATCTTCTCCCCCTCGCAGAAGGACTACGACCACGCCGAGATGATCCTCGACGCGTACGAGTACTTCACCTCCGAGAAGGGCGGCAAGAAGGGCTCGGCGATGCTCGGCGACGAGATGATCGACGAGGCGAGCCGCAAGATGGCGCTGGTCATCTCGGGCAAGGGCAGGGCCGCCGGCATGACCCGTACGACCTCCTTCGAAGCACCGGAGGCCTGAGGACATGCAATTCGGCCGCACCTACGAAGAGTTCACCGTCGGGGACGTGTACAAGCACTGGCCCGGGAAGACGGTCACCGAGTACGACGACCACCTGTTCTGCCTGCTGACCATGAACCACCACCCGCTGCACATGGACAGCAACTACGCGGAGAGCACGACCGACTTCGGCAAGAACGTGGTGGTCGGCAACTACATCTACTCGCTGCTGCTCGGCATGTCCGTGCCGGACGTCTCGGGGAAGGCCATCGCCAACCTGGAGATCGAGTCGCTCAAGCACGTCGCGCCGACGTTCCACGGCGACACGATCTACGGCGAGACGACGGTCCTCGACAAGACCCCGTCCAGGTCCAAGAGCGACCGCGGGATCGTGCACGTGGAGACCAAGGGCTACAACCAGGACGGCAAGCTCGTGTGCGTCTTCCGCCGCAAGGTGATGGTCCCCACCGAGGCGTACATCAAGGAGCGCGGCGGCGAGCAGCCGGGCCGCCCCGCCCTGCGCGAAGAGTCCGGCCAGGCGAAGGGAGGGAAGTGAGATGGGACGGCTCGCTCAGACCGAAGGTCTCACCGAGATCCAGCAGGAGATACTCTCCACGGTCCGCAGCTTCGTCGACAAGGAGATCCTTCCGGTCGCCACGGAGCTGGAGCACCGCGACGAGTACCCGACGGAGATCGTCGAAGGACTCAAGGAGCTCGGGCTGTTCGGCCTGATGATCCCCGAGGAGTACGGCGGCCTCGGTGAGTCCCTTCTCACGTACGCGCTGTGCGTCGAGGAGATCGCCCGGGGCTGGATGAGCGTGTCGGGCATCATCAACACGCACTTCATCGTGGCCTACATGCTCAAGCAGCACGGCACGCAGGAGCAGAAGGACCACTTCCTGCCGAGGATGGCCGCGGGCGAGGTCCGGGGCGCGTTCTCGATGTCGGAGCCGGCACTCGGCTCGGACGTCTCGGCCATCTCCTCCAAGGGCGTGCGCGACGGCGACGACTACGTGCTCAACGGCCAGAAGATGTGGCTGACGAACGGCGGTTCGTCGACGCTGGTCGCCGTGCTCTGCCGTACGGACGAGGGGCACCCGGAGGGCACGGCTCCCCACAAGTCGATGACGACCTTCCTCGTGGAGAAGGAGCCGGGCTTCGGCGAGGTGCGGCCGGGGCTCACCATCCCGGGGAAGATCGACAAGATGGGCTACAAGGGCGTCGACACGACCGAGCTCATCATGCAGGACCTGCGCATCCCCGCGGACCGCGTACTCGGCGGCGAGAGCGGTCGGGGCTTCTACCAGATGATGGACGGCGTCGAGGTCGGGCGCGTGAATGTGGCCGCGCGTGGTTGCGGCGTCGCACAGCGTGCCTTCGAGTTGGGCATCGACTACGCACAGCAACGGCACACCTTCGGAAAGCCGATCGCGCAGCATCAGGCCATCCAGTTCAAGCTGGCCGAGATGGGTACCAAGGTGGAGGCGGCGCACGCGCTGATGGTCGGCGCGGCCCGCAAGAAAGACGCCGGTCAGCGCAACGACCTGGAGGCGGGGATGGCCAAATACCTCGCATCCGAATACTGCAAGGAGGTCGTGGAGGACGCATTTCGCATCCACGGCGGGTACGGTTTCTCAAAGGAGTACGAGATCGAGCGCCTCTACCGAGAGGCACCGATGCTCTTGATCGGTGAAGGAACCGCCGAGATCCAGAAAATGATCGTAGGCCGCCGCCTGTTGGAGGAGTACCGCTTCCAGGGGTGAATGTCCCTTTTCGGGATGTCTTTCTGAAGGTCAGGACGACATCCCGCGCTGGGATTTCGGATCCGGACTGGCGTACTGGCTTGGCCAGTTGCCACCGGTAGCCGGTAGCATCCCGAGAAGCCGCCGTCCCCCATCGCAGCCGCGGCTCCCTCCGCTACGAAGGTCATACATGCCCCACAGCCCATCCTCTGCACCCCGCGGCCGAGTCCGCATCGCGCGCGGAGCGTCGCCGTGGCTCCTGCCGACCGTGGCCACTGCCGCCGCCAGCCTCCTCAGGGCCCGCCGCTCCAAGAAGGCAGCCGCGGTAGCCGTGCCCGCCACAGCTCTGGCGGCAGGCATGCTGTGGTTCTTCCGCGACCCGGAGCGTGAGATCACGCAGGGCCGCGTGATCTCCCCGGCCGACGGCGTGGTGCAGAGCATCATGCCGTGGCACGACGGACGTACCCGCGTCGCGATCTTCATGAGCCCGCTCAACGTGCACGTCAACCGCGCTCCCCTCGCGGGCACCGTGACCTCCGTGGAGCACATCCCCGGCGGCTACGTACCCGCGTTCAACAAGGAGAGCGAGAACAACGAGCGCGTCGTCTGGCACTTCGACACCGAGATCGGCGACGTGGAGATGATCCAGATCGCCGGCGCGGTCGCGCGGCGGATCGTCCCCTACGTGCCGCGGGGCTGCAAGGTCGAACAGGGCGACCGCATCGGCCTGATCCGCTTCGGCTCACGCGTCGACGTCTACCTCCCCGAAGGGATCGACGCCGACGTCGAAGTCGGGCAGGCCACCACTGCGGGGGTGACTCGCCTTGACCGTGATTGATCCCGACACACAGGCAGCCGCCTGGGTCGCCGAAGCGGAAGAGGACGACGACGAGATGCCGCTCTCGACGCGGCTGTCGATAGCGGACACTCTCACTCTGGGCAATGCCACCTGCGGCTTCATGGCGGTGTACTTCACCACCACCGGCGTCCTCATCCCGCATCTGACGGGCAGCGAGGACGGCGGCATGGCGCGGCACAGCGCCGCGACCGCGGTGATGCTCATGCTGCTCGCCTCCGTCTTCGACCTCTTCGACGGGCTGGTGGCGCGCAAGCTGCGCAGCTCGGCGATGGGCGCGGAGCTGGACAACCTCTCCGACCTCATCAGCTTCGGTCTGGCCCCCGCCTACTTCGTGGTCACGTGGGGCATGGTCGCCAACGACGCGAACCAGCAGGTGTCGGTGGTGGCGGCCGTCGTGGTGCTGCTGGCGGTGGTGCTGCGGCTTGCCCGGTTCTCGTGCGTCCCCATGCGGGACGGGATGTTCCAGGGCATGCCCGGGCCCTTCGGTGCCCTGACGGTCGTCTCGATCGTCCTGCTCGAACTGCCCTTCGTGCCGACGCTGCTGGCCATCATCGGCGTCGCCTGGCTGATGGTGAGCCGCGTCGAATACCCCAAGCCGCGGGGCAGGCTCGCCGTGGCGATGCTCGCCTGGATCGTCGCCAGCATGGGGCTGCTCGGGGCCTGGGCGTTCGACGCGCCCGGCGGTGAGCTGCTGATGCAGACGGGCTGTGCGCTGCAGGTCGTGCTCGGCGCCGTCATCCCGCTGTTCGCGACGGCGCGCAGGGTCCACACCTTCCGCGACAACCGTCGCGAGGCGAGGACCGCCGCGCAGGGCTGAACCGGCGACGACTGACGAAAGAGCTGTGGCCCGGGAGGAATCCCGGGCCACAGCTCATTCCGGCTCCTGTCCGGCGGGCCGGGCTCCGTGAGAGGCGGCGTCTGTCAGAGACGGTCCTCCGCCAGGCGTTCCGCCAGCTTCTCCAGGAGCGGCCCCGCTTCGGACATGCATCGGGCGGTGTCCTTCTCCAAGTCGGTCAGGGCGTAGGCGGCTTCGACGCCGGCGCCCTTGAGCGCCTTGCCGTCCAGAGCGAGACGGCCGCACACGGCCAGCACCGGCTTGCCCGCCTTGCGCGCGGCGGCGGCGACGCCCGCGGGGGCCTTGCCGTGAAGGGTCTGCTCGTCCAGCGACCCCTCCCCCGTGATCACCAGGTCGGCGCGCTCGAGAGCGGCGGCGAAGCCCAGCACCTCCAGCAGGACGTCGATGCCGGGCCGGAAGGTGGCGTTGAGGCCGACGAGTGCGCCGTAGCCGATGCCGCCCGCGGCGCCCGCACCCGGCGCCTCCGCCGTCTCGGCCGCGCGGGGCCCGACGGATTCGCCCATCACCTGCACGAAGTGGCTGAGAGCCGCGTCGAGGACCTGCACGTCCTCCTCGCCTGCGCCCTTCTGGGGGCCGTAGACGGCGGCGGCGCCCTTCGGGCCGGTGAGCGGGTTGTCGACGTCACTCGCCAGCACGATGTCGACGTCCTTGAGCCGCTCGTCGAGCTGCGACAGGTCGGCGGAGACCATCTCGACGAGGGGCCCGCCGCCGTGCGGGACCTGGTCGCCGTCCTCGTCGAGGAAGCGGGCGCCCAGCGCCTCCAGCATGCCCGCGCCACCGTCCGTGGTCGCGGAACCGCCGACGCCGAGCACGACGGTGCGGGCGCCTGCTTCGACGGCGGCGAGCATCAGCTCACCGGTGCCGCGTGTGGTGGCTGTCAGCGGCGCGAAAACGCCGGGCGGCATGAGCTGGAGGCCGGAGGC
>NZ_JACBXA010000220.1 GCF_013870515.1 Streptomyces albidus (ex Kaewkla and Franco 2022)
CGGCGTCGGCGGCCGCCCGCAGTTCGCGGACGATGCGGGCGGGGTCGGGGGCGGCGTCGTCGGGGTCGAGAAGGACGTAGCGCGCGCCGAGTGCCTTCTCGCTCCTGGCCAGTTGCTCGTGAGTGGCGTCCGTCGCGCTGCCCACGATCGCGAGTACGGGGGCGGGCGCGGGGCCCGAGGGGCGGATGCCCAGCTCCGCCGCGAGGGCCGCGCCGAAGGGACCGGAGTCCAGGGAGACCCAGCGCGTCCCGTCCTGCGCCGTCAACCGGGCTGCCGCTGCCGCGACCGTACGCAGGTGTTCGTTCTCGGTGGCGTCGCACACCAGGACGCCGGCAGGCCGCCGCAGGGCGTCCAGCACGGCGTCCGGCCCGTCCTCGACGACGTCGAGGGGGATCTCCGCGGTGGTGCGTGAGCTCTGCTCCCCGAGGACGGCGGCGATCCGCGAGTGCCGTACCGAGTCGAAGGGGTCGTGGGCGACGGGCGTACGGGTGAGAGGCACCCCGTCGACGAGGTGGATGCCGCCGACCGTCGTACGCCCGGCGTCCGGGAATGCCGGAACGGCCAGCACGCGCACGGGAGTTGACGGCTTGTCCGCCGTGACGGCGTCGACGGCCGCGTCGAGCTCACGGCCGGGGTTGCCGCGCAGGGTGGTGTCCACCCGCTTGACCACCAGGGACTCGCCGGCCGCCAGAGAGGTGACCTCGTGGACTGCGGCATAGCTCTGGGCGGCGGGGAAGTGACGGGAGCCGGTGTTGACCACGAGGACGTCGACGCCGTCGGCGTACCGGGGGATCTGAGCGAGGTCGCTGACCGTGATGGTGCGGAGCCCGAGCCGCGCGAAGAGCGCGCCCGTGGCATTGCTGCCGGTGAGGTCGTCGGCGACCACGAGAACCTGCGCCACGTGGTGCCCACTTCCCGCCCCGCACTTCGGGGCCACTTCGACTTGACTGATCCGCGCACTGTTTCTTGCGCGTTTCGTTCAATGAAGCCTCGATGTGGACGGTCTTCGCTGTCAAGGGGTGTGAGCAGATGCACGTGCGCGGAATTCCGCGCGGATCGCGCAACTACAGTGAAGATCCACTCGGTCGCCGGCGGGTGAACGCGCCAGCTGCGGGCCGAGGATGACGTCGCAGGTGGGGACGGCGGTGTCCGGAACTGCCGGCGTCGCGCACCCGCCGTCAGCGGTGCGCGGCCTGAACGGGCCGTGGAGGAGCGGGAGTCGGGACAGCAGTGAGCGGGCGCGTCACCGTGGTGCGCGCCCGCTGTGCGTCGTCTTTCGGTTGTGCCCGCTCCCGTGCGGGCGGGCAGGCCTGTTGAGGCGGTGTGGCCGAGTCGGCGTCGCTACGAGCGGCCGTGTCCCCCGTGCTTGTCGCCCTCCTCGATCGTCCCGCCGTACTTGCCCTGCACCTTCGCGAGCTTCGAGGGGGGCTCGCCCACGACGATCCAGCGGGAGCCTACGAGGTAGGTGCCGCCGTAGGCCTTGGAGAACTCCAGGTAGTCCCTCTTGGCCTTGTTGTCCTTGAAGGTGACCATGGTGTAGCGCTGCTTGCCGATGTCGCAGATCCCTTGCCGGAAGTCCTCGACCTTCCCCTTTCTCAGCTTCGCCTTGCAGCCCACGGCGGACGCCAGCTTCTCGACGGTGGGCGGCTTGGAGGACACCGTGGCGGCGGCGTCGCCGTCCCCGCTGCATCCGCCCAGCAGCAGCACGGCCGAGGCGGCCGCGAGTGCCGGGAGAGCGAGCCTGCGGATCTGCCGTCCTGACCTGGATCCCCGCGGCGGCGAACTCTCGTCGCGTCGCTGGGCGCGGTCGGCATGAACCGTGGGCAACTCGTCTTTCATCGGTGCTCCCTGGGAAGGAGAAGATCCTCGGACTCTAGGTCGCACGTACGAGGCGGGGCCGTATTTGTCACCAGAGCGAAAAGTTCACGGACGGCCCGGGGCCGTGCACGACCGGGTTCACCCGGGTCACGCGGCTCGGGTCGTCAGGCACGCGAGGCCGCGGAGGCGTCACCCGAGGTGAGGTAGGCGATCACCATGTCGCCGAGCATGGTGCGGTAGTGCTCGTGCCGGTCGGCCGCGGTGAGGTCGCGGCCGAAGATCGTACGGAACGTGTACCGGTTGGCCACCCGGAAGAAGCAGAACGAGCTGATCATCGCGTGCAGATCCAAGGCGTCGATGTCGCTGGTGAAGACCCCGTCGGCGCGGCCCGCTTCCAGGATGCGCTCGATGACCGTGATCGCGGGGGAGTTGAGCGTCCCGAGCGTCGAGGATGCGGCGATGTGCTCGGCCTCGTGGATGTTCTCGATGCCGACGAGACGGATGAAGTCGGGGTGGGCCTCGTGGTGGTCGAAGGTGAGCTCGGCCAGCCGCCGGATCGCGGCCACCGGGTCCAAGTGCTCGACGTCCAGCTCCTGTTCCTGGCTGCGGATGACCGCGTACGCCTGCTCCAGCACCGCCGTGAACAGCTGTTCCTTGCTGCCGAAGTAGTAGTAGATCATCCGCTTGGTCGTCCGGATCCGGGCGGCGATCTCGTCCACCCGCGCGCCCGCGAAGCCCAGCCGCGCGAACTCCGTGGTCGCGACCTTGAGGATCTCCGCCTTCGTCCGCGCCGCGTCTCTCGTGCGCTTGGCGGGCTGTGACGGCTGCGGGACGGCGGCGACCATGCGGCTCCTCGTCGGATTCGGTGAGTCGCCCGCCAGTCTAGGAAGGTCGCGCAGCGGCTTGCCCGGACCGCTCATACGGTGCCGTGCTGGGCGGTGTGCTGGGCGGCGAGACGGACGGTCGCGTTGCGCGCCCCGTAGCCCCGGTAACCGCCGGTGCGCTGCACGACTTCGAAGAAGACCCTGCCGAGGGTGGCCGTGTAGAAGTGGAGGAACTCGCCGTCCTCGTCCCTGTCGTAGAGGATGCCCAGTTCGCGAAAGGTGCCGAGGGTCTCCTGCGGCAGCTCGTGGAGGGCGTCGAGGTCGTCGTAGTAGTTGGCGGGTACGGGCATGAGCGCGGCGCCGCACTCCCGTACCCGGCGCGCGGTGGCGACGATGTCGTCGGTGGTGAGCGCTATGTGCTGTGAGCGGGTGGCTTCTCCGTCCGGGCTGGGGGCGACGTTGAGCGCGATGCGCAGGCTGCCGTCGGAGTTGGCGACGGCGCGGCTGCGGAAGAGCCCGTAGGGGTCGGCCAGGTCCTGGCTCTCCTCGGGATTCAGGCCCAGCACGCTGCGGTAGAAGAGGGCCGCCTCGTCGAAGTGGTGCCAGGGCTGGGTCAGGGCGATGTGGTCGATGCCCGAGATTCCCGTGCTCCCCTTCCCCGCCCCCTCCGGGGCTTCGCTCTCCGCGGGGGCGAAGTCCTCGGTCCAGCTGGGATGGTCGGTGCGCCCGGTGCGGCAGAAGAAGAGTTCGGTGCCGTCGGGTGCGGCGACGGCGTCCAGCGGCGCCTCCCGCGGCCCGCGGCGGCGTGGCACCACCGGAGCGAGTAGGGTCTCCGCGCGCCGTACGGCCGCTCCCGGATCAGGCGACTCCAGGCCGACGGCGGCCAGGGTCGGACCTGAACGGCGGTCGGAGCCGGAGGAGTTGAGCAGTACGCGCGCCTCCCCCTGCTCCCACAGCTCGACCGGCTTGGCGGTGTGACGGCCGGTGCGTGCGAAGCCGAGCGCGGTCAGCAGGCCGCGGAGCGGTTCGGTGTCCGCCGCCGTCAGCTCCGCGAAGGCGAATCCGGACGGTACGACGGGGGCGGGAGGAGCGCTCAGCCCGGCCGATTCCTCCAGTGCGAGCAGGGAGCGCATGGCGTCGACGGCGGTACGTCCCGCATCGGCCTGGCGGAAGACGTCGTTGAAGACCTCCAGGGAGAGCGGCCCCCGGTATCCGGCCTTGACGGTGTGCGTCAGCAGGCCGGCGACGTCCAGGCCGCCCTGTCCGGGGAAGCAGCGGTAGTGGCGGCTCCACTGGAGCACGTCCATGGCCATCAGCGGTGCGTCGGCGAGCTGCAGGAAGAAGATCTTCTCGCCGGGGATCTCCTCGATGCCTGCGGGGTCCGAGGAGCGGGAGAGGATGTGGAAACTGTCCAGGCAGGTCCCCAGAGCGGGGTGGTCCGCCTCTTCGACCAGTCGCCACGCGTGGTCGAAGGTGCTGACGTGCCGCCCCCAGGCCAGCGCCTCGTAGGCGATGCGGATGCCGTGCTGGTGAGCGCGGTCGGCGAGCAGGTGCAGCTGCTCCGCCGCGAGCGCGTCGTCGTCGACGGCGTGCGGGGAGACGCTGGAGCAGACGAGGAGCAGATCCGCGCCGAGCCGTTCCATCACGGCGAACTTGCTCTCCGCACGCCGGAGGTTGCGTTCGAGCAGGTCCTGGGGGACGGCTTCGAAGTCGCGGAAGGGCTGGTAGAGCTCGACTGCCAGACCGAGATCCGCGGCGCGCGACCGTACGTCCTCGGGCGTGAGCGGCGAGGCGATCAGATCGTTCTCGAAGATCTCGACGCCCTCGAACCCGGCTGCGGCGATGGCGGTGAGCTTCTCCGAGAGCGATCCGCTCAGAGACACCGTGGCGATGGACTTGCGCATGATGTGCTCCTCGGTTCCTCAGGATGCCGGGGTGCCGACGAGGTCGGCGAGGTCCTCGAGCATCCGGTCGGTGTGCGGTTCCAGGCCGGTGAACAGCCGGAACGCGTCGGCTGCTTGGAACGCGGCCATGCCGCCGCCGTCGAGAGTGCGGCAGCCCGTCCGCCTGGCCTCGCGCACCAGTTCCGTCTCCAGCGGGCGGTAGACGACCTCGGCCACCCACAGGTCGGGGCGCAGCAGCGACGCCGGGAGCGGAAGCCCGGGATGGGCCGCCATGCCGACGGGGGTGGCGTGCACGAGGCCGTCCGCGCCTGAGAGTTCACCGGCGAGCGACTGCGGGGCGACGGGCGTGACGCGGCCCTGCCCGAAGCGCCCGTTGAGTGCCGCCGCGAGCGACTCCGCCCTGGCCGGTTCCGTGTCGACAAGGGTGAGCCTGCCGGCGCCGAGCCGGAGCAGCGCGTGCGAGACGGCTGCTCCGGCGCCGCCCGCGCCGAGTTGCACGACGCGGTCCACCGGCGCACCGGGCAGCCCGCGGGAGAAGGACTGGGCGAACCCGGTCACGTCCGTGTTGTGGCCGACCGCGCGGCCCGCGCGGAAGACCACGGTGTTGACGGCGCCGAGTTCGGCCGCGTCGGGTGCCAGTTCATCGAGGTGGGCGATGACCGACTGCTTGCAGGGATGGGTGATGTTGAGCCCGTCGAAGCCCACCGACTGTGCGGCGCGCAGCAGTTGGGCGGCGGCGTCCGCCACGCCGGTGTCCGGCTGCGCGTCGAGGTCGATGGTGCGGTAGAGCAGACGCAGCCCGTGCCGGTCGGCCTCGCGTTCGTGCAGGAAGGGACTCAGCGAGGGGCCGATGCCGGAACCGATCAGGCCGGTCAGGTACGACGGTGATCCGGGAGAGGTCAACTGATGATCGCCCCGCTCAGCCGGTCAGGGAGGACTCGGACCCGGGCCGGGAGGCGAAGGAGCCCTTGGCTCCCGCGTCCTTCCTCAGACCGAGCTCGGACGTCGGGACCCGGTGGGTCTCGCGGGCAGTCGCCACCGCGATCGCGCTGACGGCGCAGATGGCCGCGGTGAAGGTGGCGACGCCCATCCAGCCGTCTCCGCCGGGGCCGGCGATCTGTTCGGCGAAGCTCACGGCGAAGCCGGCGATGGCGAAGCCGATCTGGGTGCCGACGGCCATGCCCGAGAGCCGTACCTGCGCGGTGAACATCTCGCCGTAGAGCGAAGGCCAGATGCCGTTGGCCGCGCTGTAGACGACGCCGAACAGCACGATGCCGGTCAGCAGCACCAGCGGGAAGCTGCCCGTGGATATCGCCCAGAGGTAGACGAAGATCATGACGCCGGATCCGATGGCGCCCGTCAGGAAGACGGGCTTGCGGCCGATCCGGTCCGACAGCTTGGCCCACAGGGGGATCGCGCCCAGGGCGACGCAGTTGGCGAGGACGCCGGTCCACAGCATCGAGGACTCCTCCATGCCGCCGGCGTCGCTGGTGGCGAAGGAGAGGGCCCAGACGGTGAAGATGGTGCTCACCGTCGCGACGAGGGCTCCAGCTACGACGCGCAGCACGTCCGCCCAGTGGTGACGGACCAGCTCGACCAGCGGCAGCTTGGCCACCTCGTTGCTCGCCGAGACCTGCTTGAAGACCGGGGTCTCCTCCAGCTTGCGGCGGATGATGTAGCCGGCCACGGCGACGAGCGCGCTCAGCAGGAACGGGATGCGCCAGCCCCAGGTGTAGAGCTGGTCGTCGGGGAGCGCGGCGACGGGGATGAAGATCAGGGTGGCCAGGATCTGGCCGGCCTGCGTGCCGTTCAGGGTGTAGCTCGCGTAATAACCGCGTCGGTGCTCGGGGGAGTGCTCCAGCGTCATCGAGTTCGCGCTGGCCTGCTCGCCCGCGGCCGAAAGGCCCTGCAGCACGCGCATGAGGACGAGCAGCACCGGGGCGACGGTGCCGATCTGGGCGTACGTGGGCAGGCAGCCGATGAGGAACGTGGAGACGCCCATCATGATCAGCGTGAGCACCATGATCTTGCGCCGGCCGAGCCTGTCGCCGAAGTGCCCCAGGATCAGCGCGCCCACGGGGCGGGCCGCGTACGCGACGCCGAAGGTCGCCAGTGAGATGAGCGTCGCCGTGGCGGGGTCGTCGGGATTGAAGAAGACCTTGGGGAAGACGAGCGCCGCGGCGCTGCCGTAGATGAAGAAGTCGTAGTACTCCAGGGCGCTGCCGATCCATGCGGCGAACGCGGCCTTGCGTGGCTTGCCCTGTTCGACAGGGGGCTGGGTCGAAGCACCAGCCGAGGGTTCGGACACGTGACTCCTCCGGATACGGCCCGGCATTCCGCTGCGGGAACGGGGTGAGCGGTGTGGTGTGCGGGTGTCGTGCGCTGCTGTTGCCTGCGGCGACGTGGGGACGGCGCCGGAGCGCTCACTGCGGGGCCTCCTCGAGCGTAGGGGCCGGGCGGCTCTCCCGGTCCGCCCGAGACGGATAGTGAACGCACTAGATAGTTAATTAGCTGCCGAGGATGCTGCGCCCGGCGGCGTCCGCTGTCAATACCCCGCGTCGGATCGATCCGCCCGCGGACCTGCTCCGGGGGTCCGGCGCGGCTGGGCACCGGCCTCGCTTTGGCATCGGGACGGGAAGGAGCACCATGAATGCGAGGGGTCGTTTCCGGTGCCGTGGCCCGTGGACCCCAGGGTCGTCACGGTGCCCGGGACCCGCAGTACGACCGCCGGAGGTGCGAGCGGTGACCACGTTCATGGACGTCCACCACGGAATGCACGACATGACACCGGAGCAGCTGGACGAGGCACATCGGGCCGACCTCGCGATCGAGGGCGACGAGGACGTGCACTTCGCGCACGCCTGGGCCGACACGGATTCCGGAACCCTCTTCTGCCTCTCCGAGGGACCCTCCGCCGAGGCCGTCCGGCGTGTGCACGAACGGGCCGGCCATCCGGCGGACGAGATCCATCCCGTGACGCTGAGCGTGTGACAAAGACGCTGTCACGGCCGAGGAGGCGGCAGGCCGGGTGAAGGAAGACCGTGACCGGTGAGCCCTACGGAGCAGGAGGCAAGGTCATGACTTTCGTCCAGATCATCGAGTACGAGACGAACCGCGAGGACGAGGTGAACAGCATCCTCGACCAGTGGATGGCCGCCACGGAAGGCAAGCGCACCGCCCTCCACGAGCTGCACACGCAGGACCGGGACAAGCCCGGCCACTGCGTCGACATCGTCGAGTTCCCCTCCTACGCGAAGGCGATGGAGAACAACGACCTGCCGGAGACCCGGCGCGTGGCCGAGCAGCTGCGGGCGCTGTGCACCGGCGAGCCCAGGTACCTGAACCTGGAAGTGGCCCGCGAGGAGTCCCTGGGAGTCTGAGCCTGGACGACGCCGTGGCCGGTCCCCGGGCCTCGGAACCGGGGGCCGGTCGTCCGGCCGGGCAGCGCATGCCGCTCCGGAGAAGCGTGTGAACTGCCCGCCGGGTGCGGGCAGTCGGTGGGTCAGCGGCCGGCGAGGGCGAGCGTGGGCTGGTGCGCGAGCAGGGGCTCGATGAGGCCGTGCTCGTTGGGGTAGTCCATCGGGACGATGCCGAGACCGCGCCAGCCGGAGTTGTCGGGGGACGAAACGAGGTCGCGGACGCGGGGGTTGAGACGGTCCGCGTTGGAACGCGGCGGGAGAAGAGCCGCCGTGCTGACGAAGTTGACGTAGAGCTTGCCGGGTTGGGTCACTGCCTTGCGGAAGTGGTCCTCGATCAGCGGGTACTTGGCTCCGGGCTCCTCCATGTACGCGTCCTGGATGTCGAAGAGTCCCGCGTCGCCGTAGCGCACGCCCGGCAGCCCGTCGGAGTCACCCAGCAGCACCACCTTGCCGCGAGCGTCGCCCAGGGTGGGGAGCGCGGCGTCTAGACGGAAGAGGGACCGCCAGCCGCGTCCGTCCAGATAGTCGTCGAAGACGGTCTTGAACTGCTCGGCGCTCTCCTCCGAGTACTCCTGCTTCACCCGCATCAGGACCGTCTCCGACGGCCGGGCGGCGAGGAAGTCGCGGCAACTGCCCAGTACGTCGTCGAAGTTGAGGTGCTGGTAGGAGGGGCCGTGGTGGATCGCGAAGGAGCCGTCGAAGAGGCGGCAGCGGATGTCGAGGAAGCGGACGCCGCCGGTGAGCTGTGCGGGGATGCCGGTGTTCTGGCACTCGGTCCACGGACCGCCGTACTGCGCACCGGAGTTGTGCGTGCCGGGGATGGTCAGCTCGTGCAGGAGCGCACCGTCCGGGAGCTGCGACATCCATGAGTCCGGGACGGGGGCCCGGGCGCCGGCGGCACTCGCCGTACCCGCGGCGGCGGTGCTCATGAGAGTGGTGGCCGAAAGGGCGGTCAGCGACGTGAGGAAGTGCCGGCGTCTCATGGTCATGCTCAAGACAAGCACGAATCGACGGGTTGCCACAGAGCGTCTTCGGCCAGGCGGCACGGCGTCCGGCATTGCCGCCTGACACCGCGTCTGCGGCCGCTGCAGGGCGAGCCGGGCAGACGCGTCACATCCCTGTGAGCGCCTCGCGCAGCCGCGCCGCCATGTCCGCCGACTCCTGCGGCGTCACCGCCAGCACGCCGTTCTCCGTCATGAGGGCGTGGAACTGCTGCTGCCCGTACGGGACGCCTTCGGGCAACGCCGCGATGTGCCAGTGCAGATGGGCGTTGCCCTGCTGGCTGCCGAGCGAGAGCAGATACGTCCGCTCCGGCGCCAGCACGTCCTCGACGGCCAGGGCGACCCTGCGGACCACCCCCATCAGCCGCAGATACGCCGCCTCGTCCATGCCGCTGACGACGTGTTCGATGTGACGCTTCGGAGCGACCAGGACCTTGCCCGCAAGAGTGGGGAAGCGATCCAGGAAGGCGATGGTCTCGTCGTCCTCGTAGACCGTCTCGTGGCGGAACTCCGGCTCTCCCGCCACGAAGGCGCAGACGAAGCACGGGCCTGAGCGCGTGCGCTCCTCATACGCCCGCAGGTCCATCGGGCGGCGTTCCGTCACGTGACTCACCCTCTCCCTCTCCAAGGACGGCGAGCTTCGCGTTGATCGCCGTGTCCAGCTCCGTCATCGTGCGGCAGAACGACGCTTCGAGATCGACACCGTAGCGGTGGGCGAGGATCAGCACCGACCAGAGGCAGTCGGCGAGTTCGTGCTCGAGCGCGGCCCGCCCGCCGGGGATCTCACGGGCCCCCTCCTGCGCCATGACGAGCTTCGCCAGGTCTCCGACGTCGCCCGTGAAGCCGAGCATGAACTCCTCCCGCGTCCAGACACGGCCCCGCTCACGGCGGTTGAGTTCGTCGTAGAGATCGTGGATGTGCATCGCACGGCTTCGCAGCTCGTCCAGATTCATCCCTCCACCGTCCACTCCCAACGAACCTCGCCCTCGTGCATACGGTCGGTCGGTGCGAGCCCCGCGGCGGCGGCCACCCCGGCGGACGCCGCGTGCTCCGGGTGGATGTGCG
>NZ_JACBXA010000221.1 GCF_013870515.1 Streptomyces albidus (ex Kaewkla and Franco 2022)
GGCGGCCAGTTGCCCGTCGGCCGCCGCCACACCTCGTATTCCGGGCGTGTGTCACCCGCAGAGGTTCCAGCGGCCGATCAGGAGTACCGGCGGACGTTCTTCTCGTTCACGGTCACGACCGGCACCTTGATCTGGCTGTCGGGGTCGTTGCCCTCGATCTTGCGGATCGCGTTGCGGACGGCCATGCGGCCCAGCTCGGCCGGCTGTTGGGCGATCGAGGTGTTGAGCGTCCCCTTCTTGATCGCCTTGAAGCCGTCCGGAGTGCCGTCGAACCCGACGACCTTGACCTGCTTGCCGGCCTTGCTGCCGAGCGCCTTGATGGCGCCCAGCGCCATCTCGTCGTTCTCGGCGAAGACTCCGGTGACGTCCGGGTGGGACTGGAGCAGGTTGGTGGCGACGTCGAGACCCTTGGCGCGGTCGAAGTCGGCGGGCTGCTTCGCGACGACCTTGATGCCCGGGTACTTCTTGATGCCGGACATGAAGCCCTGGCCGCGCTCACGCGAGGCCGAGGTGCCGGGCTGGCCGCGGAGCACGATGATGTTGCCCTGCTCGCCCAGCTGCTTCGCCATGTCCGCAGCGGCCTTCTTGCCGCCGCCGACGTTGTCGGAGGCGACCGTCGTCTCGACCTTGGCCTTGTTGACGGCGCGGTCGACGGCGATGACCGGGATGCTCGCGTTGTTGGCCGCCTTGACGGCGGGCCCGGCCGCGTCGGAGTCGACGGGGTTGATGATGATCGACTTCACGTTCTGGCTGGTGAAGTTCTCGATCTGGCCTGCCTGCTGGGAAGCGTCGTCCTGGGCGTCCTGGACGCTCAGCTCGGCCCCTTCGGCCTTCGCCTGCGCTTCGGCGCCCTTCTTCATCTCGACGAAGAAAGGATTGTTCAAGGTCGACAACGCGAGCCCGATCTTGATGTCTTCCTTGTCACCGGACTTCCCGGAGCCGCTTCCGCAGCCGGTGGCGGCCGTGCATATCAGAGCCGCAGCTGTCACTACGGCGTACGTGCTCTTTCTTTTGCTCATTGCTGCGTTCCTTGCAGTCGACGGCAGATGAACGAATGGGCGGGCTTCCCTCGGGCGCACAGAGATCATGCGCGACGACGGAGTGTATCGAGGAGCACTGCCAGGGCGATCACCACCCCGATGACGACCTGCTGCCAGAACGCGGAGACGTCGAGCAGGTTGAGGCCGTTGCGCAGAACCGCGAGGATCAGCGCTCCGATCAGCGTCCCGGACGCCTTACCGACGCCTCCCGAGAGGCTCGCGCCGCCGATCACCACCGCTGCGATGGCGTCCAGTTCGTAGCCCATCGCCGCCTGCGGCTGGGCCGAGGCGAGCCGCGAGGCCAGCACGATTCCGGCGATGGCGGCGAACGCGCCCGAGAGCCCGTAGATGACCAGCTTCTGCCGGCGCACGCGGATGCCCGACAGCCGTGCCGCCTCCTCGTTGCCGCCGATCGCGTACATCGAACGGCCGCTGTACGTACGTGCCAGCACCAGCGAGGTGATGCCGCCCATCACGACCATCACCAGCAGCGGCACGGGGAACCACCCGCCCAGCGTCTCGCCGACGGTGGCGACGGAGGCGGGGAGGGTCAGGGGGGTGCCGTCCGAGAGGACGAGGGAGAGCCCGCGCCCGATGGAGAGCATGGCGAGGGTGGCGATGAAGGGCGGCAGCTTGCCGTAGGCGATGAGCCCGCCGCTGACGAGGCCGCAGGCGACGCCCGTGCCGACAGCGAGCAGCACAGCCATCCAGACCGGCAGCCCGTCCTTGGAGGCCGTCCACCCGAGCATGATCGCCGAGAGGGCGGCCACGGAACCGACGGACAGGTCGATGCCGCCCGCCACGATGACGAAGGTGACGCCGAAGGCGAGGATCGCCGTGACGGCCGCCTGCACACCGACGTTGAGCAGATTCTGCGTGCTCAGGAAGTCGGGCGACATGACCGTCAGCGCGACGACGAGCACGATCAGGCCGCTCAGCGCACCGTTCTCCAGAAGGACCTTCCGCAGGACGGGCATCGCACCGCTGCCCGCGCCGCCCGAACTGCCGCCGCCCGAGGGGCCCTTGCTCACCCGGGGGCCCTGCCGTCCGTGCCCCGGACCGCTGCTGCTGTGGATGTCAGTGGCCACGGTGGCCCTCCCTGTCCTTGGTCTTGGTTGCCGGGGCGTTCTCACGGTGGGCGGTGCCGACGGCCAGTTCCATCACGGCGTCCTGCGTGGCTTCCTGCGCGGTGAGTTCGCCCGCGATCCGGCCCTGGGCCATCACGAGGATGCGGTCGCTCATGCCCAGCACCTCCGGGAGGTCGCTGGAGATCATCAGCACCGCGTGCCCGGACGCCGTCAACTCGTTGATGAGCTCGTAGATCTCGACCTTCGCGCCCACGTCGATGCCGCGGGTGGGCTCGTCGAGAATCAGCACACGGCTCTGCGCCAGCAGCCACTTGCCGATGACGACCTTCTGCTGGTTGCCGCCGGAGAGGGTGCCGGTGCGCTGCCCGAGTCCGGACATGCGCACGCCGAGCCGGCCGGCGATGCGGGCGGCCGACTCCTGCTGCCCGGAACGGTTCACGATGCCGCCGCGCGTGGAGCTGCGGAGGGTGACCAGCCCCAGGTTGTCCTGCACCGAGGAGTCCAGAAGCAGGCCCTGGCCCTTGCGGTCCTCGGGGACGAGCCCGATGCCGGAGGCCAGCGCCGCGTTGATGTCGTGCCGGCGGAGCCGCTTGCCCTGCACCTCCACGGTGCCCGCGTCGTAGCGGTCGGCGCCGAAGACGGCGCGCGCCACCTCCGTACGCCCGGCGCCCACCAGTCCGGCCAGACCCACGACTTCACCCGCGCGCAGCTCGAAGCCGATGTCGCTGAAGCTGCCTTCGCGGCGCAGCCCGGACACGCGCAGCAGCGGCGTGCCCGAACGCCCGCCCCCACCGGCGGACTTGCCGGTCTCCCGCGGGTACTGCTGCTCGATGCTGCGGCCCACCATCATCCGCACGAGATCGTCGTGCGGGGTGTCGGCAGGTGCCTGGCCGACGCTGCGGCCGTCGCGCAGAACGGTGACCCTGTCGCCCAGTTCGGCGATCTCTTCGAGGTGGTGCGTGATGAAGATGATGCCGACGCCGTCCGCGCGCAGGCGCCGAACGAGGTCGAAAAGCTTCACGACCTCGTCCGCCGTGAGCGCCGCCGTGGGCTCGTCCATGATCAGGACGCGCGCACGCAGGCTCAGCGCCTTTGCGATCTCCACCATCTGCGAGCGTGCGATGCCCAGTTCGCGTACGGGCGTGCGCGGCGGGATGTCCACGCCGACGCGGGCGAGGAGTTCGGCGGCGTCCGCCTCCATGCGGTCGCGGTCGAGCAGCCCGAAGCGGCGCGGCTGGCGGCCCAGGAAGATGTTCTCGGCCACGCTGAGGTGGGGGACGAGGTTGAACTCCTGGTGCATGGTGGCGACGCCGAGCCGCTCCGCGTCACCGGCCCCGTGGATGCGCACGGGCTTGCCGTCGCGCAGGACGCGTCCGGCGTCCGCCTTGTAGACCCCGGAGAGGATCTTGATCAGGGTGCTCTTGCCGGCGCCGTTCTCACCGAGGATGACGTGCACTTCGCCCGAGCGGAGCTCGAAGTCGACGCCGTCGAGGGCCACGACGTTGGGGAAGGTCTTGCGGATGCCCTCGGTGCGCAGCAGTTCACGGCCCTGCGGGGGCTGTTGCGGCGGCTGAGGCGAGGTCTGTTTCTGCAGGGACTGCCCCGGGGCCGGCTGGGGGCCCGGCTGCGGTACCAGGGGGTCCGTGGGCCGTGGGGGGTCGGGCGTGGTCAACGGCGGCTCCCTTCGCTCTCGCCGCAGGAGCGGCGCGTGACAAGGCGGGCGGTGAGGGTGACGGAGTCGGCGCTCCGCCCCTCCACGAGATTGATCAGTGCCTGCACGGCGCGGCGTCCCAGCTCTCCGGTCGGCTGCGCGATCGCGGTGATCGGGGGGTCGGTGTGCAGGAACCAAGGGATGTCGTCGAAGGCGGCGAGCGCGATGTCCTCCGGCACGCGCAGTCCGCGGCTGCGCAGTTCGTCCATCGCTCCCAGGGCCATGAGGTTGTCCGTGGCGAAGACGGCGTCGGGCGGATCGGGCAGATCCAGGAAGGCCGCGGTGGCGAGCCTGCCGCTCTCGGTCTGGAAGTCGCCCTGGCCGGTGTAGTTCCGGGGGAGCGGCAGCCCGAAAGCCTGGAGCGCCTCCCGGAAGGCCGCCACCCGCTCGTTGCCGGTGGTCGTCTCGCTCGGGCCTCCGATGATGGCCAGCCGCCGGTGGCCGAGGGCGTACATGTGGGCCACGAGGTCGTGCACGGCCGGGCGTCCGTCGGCGTGGACGACGGGTACGTCGATGCCGGGTATCCAGCGGTCCACGAAGACCATGGGGGTGCCGGCGTCCGCGGCGTCCCGGATCATCGCGGTGCCGCCGTCGGTCGGGGAGACCAGCAGCCCGTCGATGCGCCGCTCCAGCAGCGTGCGCACGTGGTGCTCCTGGAGCGCCGCTCGCTCGTCGGCGTTCCCGATGATGACGCTGTAGCCGCGCTCGCGGGCCGCGCCCTCCACCGACCGTGCCAGCTCGGTGAAGAAGGGGTTCAGCACGTCGCTGATGACGAGGCCGAGCGTGCGGGTCTGATGGGTCCTCAGGGAGCGCGCGACGGCGTTGGGCCGGTAAGCGAGTTGAGTGACCGCGGACAGCACGCGCGAGCGCGTGTCCGGGCGCACGGCCGGGTGGTCGTTGAGCACCCTGGAGACCGTGGCGACAGAGACGCCCGCAACGGATGCCACGTCTTTGATGCTGGTCAACTGCTGTGCCCGTCTCGAAGTCGGCGGCGTGGTAACGATTACATCCGCCATGAGAAGGGACACCACCGCTCCGGCACAAGGGTTCGACATCTGATCGTGACGATCCGCCGCCGACCGGGGAAGTGCCTGGTGGGCTGCGTAAGGGAGTTGGCCGGAGATCTGCCCCGATGTCGGTGCCCGGCACTACCGTCAGTGACATGTCCTTCCAGAACGCGGTGCTCGAAGGGGTCCTCGAGCGCATCACCTACGCCAACGAGGACAACGGGTACACGGTGGCCCGCCTCGACACCGGCCGCGGCGGCGAACTGCTCACGGTCGTCGGCTCGTTGCTGGGGGCACAGGTGGGCGAGTCGCTGCGGATGGAGGGCAGTTGGGGCTCCCACCCGCAGTACGGACGGCAGTTCACCGTGGAGAACTACACGACGGTTCTCCCCGCCACCGTGCAGGGCATCCGCCGCTACCTCGGCTCCGGCCTGATCAAGGGCATCGGCCCGCGCATCGCCGAACGCATCGTGGACCACTTCGGCACCAGCACGCTCGACGTCATCGAGGAGGACGCCGCCAAGCTGATCGAGGTGCCGGGGCTCGGCCCGAAGCGTACGAAGAAGATCGCCGCGGCCTGGGAGGAGCAGAAGGCCATCAAGGAGGTGATGATCTTCCTTCAGGGCGTGGGCGTCTCCACCTCCATCGCCGTGCGGATCTACAAGAAGTTCGGCGACGCCTCGATCTCCGTCGTCAAGAACCAGCCGTACAGGCTCGCCGCCGACGTGTGGGGCATCGGCTTCCTCACCGCGGACCGCATCGCCCAGTCCGTCGGCATCCCGCACGACAGCCCCGAACGGGTCAAGGCCGGTCTGCAGTACGCCCTTTCGCAGTCCACCGACCAGGGCCACTGCTATCTCCCCGAGGAGCGGCTGATCTCCGACGCGGTCAAGCTGCTCCAGGTGGGGTCCGGCCTCGTCATCGACTGCCTGGGCCAACTGGCCGCCGAGGACGAGGGCGTGGTCAGGGAGAAGGTCCCCGGCGAGGACGGGCAGCCCGTCACCGGCGTGTATCTGGTGCCCTTCCACCGGGCCGAGTTGTCGCTCTCGGCCCAGCTGCACCGGCTGCTCCGCGCACCCGAGGACCGCCTCCCGGCCTTCCAGGACGTCGACTGGGAGGCGGCGCTCAGCTGGCTGGCGGAGCGCACGGGCGCGGCGCTGGCGCCCGAGCAGCGGGAGGCCGTGCGGCTGGCCCTCAGCGAGAAGGTCGCCGTGCTGACGGGCGGGCCCGGGTGCGGCAAGTCCTTCACGGTGCGCTCGGTGGTGGAGCTGGCCCGGGCCAAGAAGGCGGAGGTGGTGCTGGCCGCGCCCACCGGCCGGGCCGCCAAGCGGCTCGCGGAGCTGACCGGGGCTGAGGCCTCCACCGTGCACAGGCTGCTGGAGCTGAAGCCCGGCGGGGACGCCGCGTACGACCGGGAGCGGCCGCTCCAGGCCGATCTGGTCGTCGTCGACGAGGCGTCGATGCTCGACCTGCTGCTGGCCAACAAGCTGATCAAAGCCGTGCCGCCCGGGGCCCATCTGCTGCTCGTCGGCGACGTGGACCAGCTGCCGTCGGTCGGTGCCGGAGAGGTCCTGCGGGACCTGCTCGCCGAGGGCGGCCCCGTCCCCGCGGTCCGGCTGAAGCGGATCTTCCGCCAGGCCCGGGAGTCCGCTGTGGTGACGAACGCGCACCGGATCAACTCGGGGGTGCCGCCCGTCACCCACGGATTGAGTGATTTCTTCCTCTTCCCCGAAGAGGACACGGAGGAGGCCGGTCGGCTCACCGTGGACGTCGTGGCACGCCGCATCCCGGCGAAGTTCGGCCTCGACCCCCGTCGTGACGTGCAGGTCCTCGCACCGATGCACCGCGGCCCCGCAGGCGCGGGGGTGCTCAACGGGCTGCTGCAGCAGGCGCTGACCCCCGCCCGCCCCGACCTGCCGGAGAAGCGCTTCGGCGGGCGGGTTTTCCGAGTGGGTGACAAGGTCACCCAGATCCGTAACAACTACGAGAAGGGCGCGTGCGGCGTCTTCAACGGCACGGTCGGTGTCGTCACCGGGCTGCAGCTGGACGACCAGCGGCTGACCGTCCGCACCGACGAGGACGAGGAGGTGGACTACGACTTCGACGAACTGGACGAGCTGTCCCACGCGTACGCCGTCACCATCCACCGCTCGCAGGGCAGCGAGTACCCGGCGGTGGTGATTCCCGTCACCACGAGTGCCTGGATGATGCTCCAGCGCAATCTGCTCTATACCGCCGTGACCAGGGCAAAGCGTCTGGTGGTCCTGGTGGGGTCCCGCAGGGCGATCGCCCAGGCAGTCCGTTCGGTCTCCGCCGGCAGGCGGTGCACGGCCCTCGATCACCGCTTGCGCGGCGCTCCGGTGGCCGTGCCGGACCGGGACGAGTCCGGGGGGTGACCGGCGACACGTAGAGGGTGCAGGATGGCGAAACAAAGACGGCACTGCGTGCCATCACAGAGCCCATTGGCCGACCCCGAGTGCACCGCACCGCACTGAGTGGGGGACAGTTGAAAGAGTCAGGGCACCTCGAAGAAGAGGCACTACGTCGGTGAGGGAAGACGTGAGCGACAACTCTGTAGTACTTCGGTACGGGGACGATGAGTACAGCTACCCCGTGGTCGACAGCACGGTCGGTGACCGTGGCTTCGACATCGGCAAGCTGCGCGCCGAGACCGGTCTGGTGACCCTGGATTCGGGCTACGGCAACACCGCCGCGTACAAATCCGCCATCACCTATCTCGACGGTGAAGGGGGGATTCTGCGCTACCGCGGTTACCCGATCGAGCAGCTGGCGGAGCGCGGCACCTTCCTGGAGACGGCGTATCTCCTGATCCACGGTGAACTTCCCACCGTCGACCAGCACGCCGGTTTCAAGGACGAGATCACCCGGCACACCCTGCTCCACGAGGACGTCAAGCGTTTCTACGACGGCTTCCCGCGTGACGCCCACCCGATGGCGATGCTCTCCTCCGTGGTGAGCGCGCTGTCGACGTTCTACCAGGACAGCCACAACCCGTTCGACGAGGAGCAGCGGCACCTGTCGACGATAAGGCTGCTGGCCAAGCTGCCGACGATCGCGGCCTACGCGTACAAGAAGGCGATCGGTCACCCGGTCGTCTATCCGCGCAACGACCTCGGCTACGTCGAGAACTTCCTGCGGATGACCTTCTCGGTTCCCGCCGCGGAGTACGAACTCGACCCGGTCGTCGTCAACGCCCTCGAGAAGCTGCTGATCCTGCACGCGGACCACGAGCAGAACTGCTCGACGTCGACGGTCCGGCTGGTGGGTTCGTCGCAGGCGAACATGTTCGCCTCGATCTCCGCGGGTATCAACGCCCTGTGGGGCCCGCTGCACGGCGGCGCCAACCAGAGCGTTCTGGAGATGCTCCAGGGCATCAAGGCCTCCGGCTCCGACGTCGACACCTTCATCCGCAAGGTGAAGGACAAGGAGGACGGCGTAAAGCTGATGGGCTTCGGTCACCGCGTCTACAAGAACTTCGACCCCCGGGCGAAGATCATCAAGGCCGCGGCGCACGATGTCCTCTCGGCTCTCGGCAAGAGCGACGAGCTCCTCGACATCGCCCTGCGACTCGAGGAACACGCCCTGAGCGACGACTACTTCGTCGAGCGCAAGCTCTACCCGAATGTCGACTTCTACACCGGTTTGATCTACCGGGCCATGGGCTTCCCGACCAGCATGTTCACCGTGCTTTTCGCCCTCGGCCGCCTCCCCGGATGGATCGCCCAGTGGCACGAGATGATCAAGGAGCCGGGCTCCCGGATCGGCCGTCCGCGGCAGATCTACACCGGTGTCGTCGAGCGGGAGTACGTGCCGATAGAGTCCCGCTGACCCCCCTGTGACCCTGGCTGTACAGTGAGTCACGTCAGCCGGGGATGAGCTTGAGGAAGGCCCCATCCAAGCGGATTGGGGCCTTCCGTATGTGCAGATCCGTGGCGAGACTTAGATCACAGAAATTGGGGGGTAACCATTGCCCTGGGTCGGACGTCTAACCGGGTGGCAGCGGCCTCCCGGCGGGGTCGTCGCCACCCGCCGAGTAAGTCTTTGGGGGACGGCCTCGGCATAGCAACATCGGCAAGCGTGCCCGGGGAGCTTTGAGCGGCCCTCCCGTACGTACGTGCAGCCAGGAGGCACCCGGCCAGGATCCCGTGGGGGGAATCCATGACCGGGAAACGGAAGCGCCCCGTCGACAGGCCCGTGGGGGGACCTGTCAGGCGGGGCGCTTTTCGTTGCGTCCCGCAGGGCCGGGAGCGTCGGAGCGATTCGTTCCGCGCTCTCCGCACAGAGGATCGGCGCGTACCGAATTCGGGCGGCACGGGGTCACAAGACCTTCACGTTTCCCTCACCTATGCCGTCGGATCTTGATCTGGCGCCGGTCGGACGTCGCCGGCTGTCTCCCGCCCGCTGTCCGGCGAACCCCGCCCGTGCCGCACGGTCTTGGAGCGCGGGCCTCAGCGGAAGCGGCGCAACCGCAGGCTGTTGGTGACGACGAAGACCGAGGAGAAGGCCATCGCCGCCCCCGCGATCATGGGGTTGAGCAGCCCGGCCGCCGCGAGCGGCAGAGCCGCCACGTTGTAGCCGAAGGCCCACCAGAGGTTGCCCTTGATGGTGCTCAACGTCCTGCGCGCCAGGCGGATCGCGTCCGCGGCCACCCTCAAGTCGCCCCGTACGAGCGTGAGATCGCCCGCCTCGATCGCGGCGTCGGTCCCGGTGCCCATCGCCAGCCCCAGGTCGGCGGTGGCCAGGGCCGCCGCGTCGTTGACGCCGTCGCCGACCATCGCGACGCTGCGTCCCTGCTCCTGGAGCCGCCGCACCTGGCCGGCCTTGTCCTCGGGCAGGACCTCCGCGATGACGGCGTCACCGAGCGATGCGTCCGTGCGGCCCTCCGCGCCGGGTGCCGGGCCGATCCCGACGCTGCGGGCCACGGCCTCCGCCACGGCCCGGTTGTCGCCGGTCAGCAGCACGGGTGTGAGCCCCAGTGCGCGCAGCTCCCGTACGGCCTGGGCGCTGGTCTCCTTCACTGTGTCCGCGACCGTGAGTACGCCGCGCACGGCTCCGTCCCAGCTGACCGTCACC
>NZ_JACBXA010000222.1 GCF_013870515.1 Streptomyces albidus (ex Kaewkla and Franco 2022)
CGCGGTCGCCGTACGGATCGCGCGCGTACGCGTCCTGCACGTACGGGTCCTCCGGTGGCTGCGAGCCGTCTCCGGAAGTCTGGGGGCCCCGGTCACCGTCGTGCGGCGCATTCATTCGCTACCTACCCCTGCCCCTGCTCGCAAGCTGACTCAACGGTCCACCTTCTCACCCGGGCCGGAGGCGCTGCCGCTTCCATGGCCGGTGTCGTTCCCGCCCTGCTCGGCGTCCTCGACGGGACCTCCGGACGGGACGGGCTGCGCGGTCGCGTCCTCACCGGCCTCGTCGCCGTCCTTCTCACCGACACCCTCACCGGTACCGTCGCCGGCCCGGTCGTCAGCCTCGGTGCCGTCCTCAGGGCCGTCGGTGTCCGGCTCCTCCACGGCTTCCCCCTCGCCGCCCTCGTCGGGGGACGAGCCGCCGTTGCGCTTCCGCGTCGTGTACATCCGCACGCCGGCGAGGACGACCAGGAGCACGCCGCCCGCGATGACCAGCAGCACCGTCGAGGTGATGGAGGTGACGTTCACCTGGAAGACCATGGACTTGCCGTACGGCTTGCCGTCCTTGGTGTAGAGCTGCGCTTCCACGAAGGCCCGTCCGTTGGCCTTCGCCGTCGTGGAGAACTTCACCGACTGGCTGTGCCCGCCGTCGACCTTGACCGGCTGCGCCTCACCGACGTCGAGGCCGATGCGGCGCCTGGACTTCAGGCGCAGCTCCAGCCCGTCGACTCCCTGCACGAGGTTGTTCTGCACGGTCACCGGGATCGTCGCGCTGCGGCCGGAGAGCGTGATCGGGGACTTCTGGATGAGGCTGACCTTCTTGGTGAGGCCCACCAGGTAACCGCGCACCTCGTCGCGGTAGTTCGCGGCGCCCTTGGCGTCCCCCCGCCAGGACGTGGACTCCCCGCGCTCCACCGCGCTGCCGAACGGCGTGTCCACACGGTCGTCCCGGGTCAGGATCTGCTTGAAGTCGCCCACGACCCGGTTGGTGCTCTGCACCTGCTTGTACGCCTCTGTGGGCAGCTCCTGCTTGCGCAGCGAGGCCGGGTACTGGCGGCTGCCGGGCACGCGCCGGTTCGCTCCGGGGTCGGGCTTGGCCTTGGCCGCCTCGGACAGGTCGCTGCCCTCCGCCCAGCGTCCGTCCTTCTGCAGCGAGCTGAGCGCCAGCGCCATGGCCTGGGCCTGGTCGGCCGTCGGCATCCGCTGCGGGGCGACGAGAACGTTGCGCTGCTTGTTCGGCACCTGGGAGGTCAGCGCCTGCGTCTCGCCGAGGAAGCGTTGAACGGCCTTGGAGGTGGCCCCCGGCTCCGTCAGGTCCCCGTCGAAGATGCGGGAGAGGCGCGCGTCCGCGACGAGGGCGGTGTTGCCTCCGCCGATGGGGCGGGCGGAGGTCGGGGTGTAGGAGAGCGCGGTGTCGCGCAGGCTGTCGCTGCGGGCGATCACGTTGTGGGCGCCCGCGGACGTCGCGACGTCGACGATGCCGGGGTCGACGGCACCGTCGACAGGCCAGGCGTAGTCCGTGCTGGGCTTGGTGTGCAGGATCGACGCGGTGGTCTCCTCGGCGCGCTCGGTCGCGGGACCCAGGTTGGAGAGCGCGCCGGGGACGCTCCGGCCGCGGTGGGCGAGGGAGGCCAGGTCCGGGTCGGCGAAGGGGAGGGTGGCGACCTCCTCCCCCTTCACGGCGCCTTGGAGATCCATGAGCCACTGCTTCGCGTACGCCTGCCCCTTGCCCGGGACCGTACGGCCGTTCTTCTTCTGCACCTCGTAGTTCTCCGTCATGGCGTCGACGGAGGCGAGCAGGTCCGGGTCGATCATCCACGTGATCGGCAGGTCCTTGCCGAGTGTCACGAGCTGCTGGAGGCGCCCGCCGGGAGCCAGCTCCTTGGCAAGGTCGTCGTTGCGGAAGACGGGCGTCTGCACCTCGTCCGAGTTCGTCTTCGCCGTCAGATGCGACGAGGAGATCAGCGGCCACAGGTAGGTCAGGCCGGTCTTGTTCTCCGAGTCGGAGGACTGCCAGGGCAGGAAGCTCCGCTCGATGCCGAGGATCTGGTCGTAGGGGCGCTGGCGCGTCTGGCCCGTGAGCGTCACGCCCAGCTGGTACACCCCCGCCGAGCGCATCTTCAACGCGCTCACGGGCAGCTTCAGCTTGAACGTACGACGGATGCCCGGACGCATGCTGCCGACCTTGGTCGTCGCGTCCTTCCCGCTGACCTCGCGGCCGTCGGCTCCCGGCAGATACTCCTTGCGCCCGGCGTTCTGCTCGAGGGCGCTGCGGCTCTTGGCACCCTGACCGATGCGCAGACCGATGCGTCCGTCGGTGATCGGCTCGCGGCCGTTGTTGGTGACGGTGCCGGTCACGCTGAGGGTGTCGCCCTTCTCCGGTGTGGCGGGAGAGAGCGTGCTGATGGAGATTCCGGCGGTCTGAGAGCCGGTGCCGGTACGCCCAGGGGCCTGGGCCGCGGACGGCTGCCGGGAGCGGGAGGCGCCCGCCGCGTGGGCCTGAGAGCCGGCCTGGAGGGCGGTCGTCGCGTCCTGGGAGGTGGCGGCCGTCGCCGCGGGGATCGGCAGCAGCCCGCCGATGAGGGGGCCGGTGGTGAGCAGCACCACTGCCGTACCTCGAAGCCACCGGCGGACGGGAGCGGTCGGGGTGCCCTGGTTCTCAGCCGCCTCGGCCACGCGCTCGTCCGTCCCTCTGTCGTCGTGGATGCGTCTCGCTGCTGGATGGCGGTGATGCCACCGCGTTGATTGTTCCTGAACCCCTGATGGTAACGATGCCCGAGGGGTGCTGGTGCCGCGGCGTACGTCACATGATCGCTCGGTGTTGTGACCAGGCGCGGGGCGGGGGGTGTGGGCGGCAACGTACCCTGTGCTGTCGTGCCGAACGCCAACGATGACCACCAGCCGACACCGCCCGCCTCTGCCGCTCCCGAGCAACTCAGCGTCGCTCAGCACCGGGCGGTCAGCGAACTGCTGCGGGTCTCCCCTGTCGCCGACGACCTCGCACGCCGCTTTCAGAAGGCCGGGTTCAGTCTGGCGCTTGTCGGCGGCTCGGTCCGGGACGCACTGCTGGGACGGCTCGGCAACGACCTCGACTTCACCACCGACGCCCGCCCCGAGGACGTGCTGGCCATCGTGCGCCCGTGGGCCGATGCGGTGTGGGAGGTCGGGATCGCCTTCGGAACGGTGGGCTGCCAGAAGAAGACCCGCGACGGGGGAGTGACGCGCAGCTTCCAGGTGGAGGTCACCACCTACCGCTCCGAGGCGTACGACAGGACGTCGCGGAAGCCCGAGGTCTCCTACGGCGATTCCGTCGAGCAGGACCTGGTCCGGCGCGACTTCACGGTGAACGCGATGGCGGTGGCTCTCCCGGAGAAGACGTTCATCGATCCGCACGGGGGCCTGGAGGATCTCGCGCGGCGCGTGCTGCGCACTCCCGCCGGTCCGGAGGCGTCCTTCTCCGACGATCCGCTGCGGATGATGCGGGCGGCGCGCTTCGCCGCGCAGCTGGACTTCACGGTCGCCGACGACGTCCTCGGCGCGATGAAGGCCATGGCGGACCGCATCGACATTGTCTCGGCGGAGCGGGTGCGGGAGGAGCTGAACAAGCTGCTGCTCTCCGCCAGTCCCGTCACGGGCATCAGACTGCTGGTGGAGACGGGGCTCGCCGACCGCGTGCTCCCGGAGATCCCCGCGATGCGGCTGGAGCGGGACGAGCACCATCGGCACAAGGACGTCTACGAGCACTCGTTGACCGTCCTGGAGCAGGCCATCGGCCTGGAAGAGGACGGCCCCGATCTGACGCTGCGCCTGGCTGCCCTGCTTCACGACATCGGCAAGCCGAGGACGCGGCGCTTCGAACCGGACGGCCGGGTCTCCTTCCACCACCACGAGGTGGTGGGCGCGAAGATGACGAAGAAGCGCATGACCGCGCTCAAGTACTCCAACGAGATGGTGAAGGACGTCTCCCGGCTCGTGGAGCTGCATCTGCGCTTCCACGGCTACGGCACCGGCGAGTGGACCGATTCCGCGGTGCGCCGCTACGTCAGGGACGCGGGGCCGCTGCTGCAGAGGCTGCACAAGCTGACGCGCTCCGACTGCACCACCCGCAACAAGCGGAAGGCCGGCGCGCTGGCGCGGGCGTACGACGGTCTGGAGGAGCGGATCGGCCGGCTTCAGGAGCAGGAACAGCTGGACGCCATCCGGCCGGACCTGGACGGCAACGACATCATGACGGTGCTCGAGTTGGGGCCGGGGCCGGTCGTCGGCAAGGCGTACAAGCATCTGCTCGAGCTGCGCCTGGAGCACGGTCCGATGGAGCGCGACCAGGCGGTGGCGGCCCTCAAGGAGTGGTGGGCCGCTCAGAGTTAGAGGGGCCCGAGGGGGGAGGACGGCGGGGCCGACGGTGTGGACGCGTGCCGGCTGGGTGCCGAGCGTTTCACGTGAAACATCAGCGCGGCGACGCCCGCGTACACCAGCGCCACCGTCACCACGAGCGCCACTGACCGTCCGTCCCGCGGAAGTATCAGCGCCGCGACTCCGGCGGCGGCCACGAAGGCCACGTTGAAGAGCATGTCGTAGAGCGAGAAGACCCGGCCTCGGTAGGCGTCGTCGACCGTGGACTGCACGGCGGTGTCGGCAGTGATCTTCGAGGCCTGAGTGACGAGCCCCAGGACGAAGGCCGCGAGCAGAATCGGGACGGGCGCGAAGCTCAGCCCCAGCGCGGGCTCCAGCACCGCGGCCGCTGCGGCGCACGCCGCCAGCCAGTCGAGCCGGTCCATGCGTCCGACCCCCCACGGGGTGACCACGGCCGCAGCGAAGTAGCCGATGCCTGATGCCGCGACGGCGAGGCCGAGCAGCTTGAGACCCGCCCCGGCGTCCACCGTCTCGACGGGGTCGCCCACGTCCGCGTCGCTCCCCCACGCGTAGCGGCACAGCATCAGCACCATCACCGTCAGGGCGCCGTAGCAGAACCGCATGAGAGTCATGGCGACGAGTGCGTAGGCGGCGGTACGGCGCTCGCGGAGGTGCCTCAGTCCGTCGGCCAGGCCGCGCGCGGTGCTCGCCAGAACGGACCGCAGCCGCAGCTGCACGTAGTCGGATCCGGGACCCAGAAGGTCCTTGCCCATGCGCAGGGCCGCGAGCCCGGCCAGGAGATACAGCACGGCGCCGACGGTCACCACCAGAGAGTCCGCACCCCGACCGCCGTCGGGTGCGCCGATGCGTATGGCGAAGGCGATTCCGCCGCCGGCGGTGGCGGCGAGCGTCCCGGCCGTCGGGGAGAGGGAGTTGGCCATCACGAGCCGGTCCTCGTCGACTACGCGGGGCAGAGCCGCTGAGAGGCCGGCCAGGATGAAGCGGTTGACCGCCGTGACGGAGAGGGCGGAGAGATAGAACAGCCAGGACGGTGCGGCGGTCAGCACGAGTGCCGCCGTACCGGCGGCCAGAAGGGCGCGCAGCAGGTTGCCGTACAGGAGGACCTGGCGCCTGCGCCACCGGTCCAGCAGCACGCCCGCGAACGGCCCCAGCAGTGAGTACGGGAGCAGCAGCACAGCCATCGCCGAGGCGATCGCGGCCGGCGACGTCTCCTTCTCCGGCGAGAAGACGACGTAGGCGGCGAGGGAGACCTGGTAGACGCCGTCGGCGAGTTGGGAGAGCAGACGCACCGTGAGCAGTCGGCGGAAGCCGGGGAAGTGCAGCAGGGTGCGCAGATCTCCGACGACGCTCATGGCTCCCAGCCTCACACACCGACTCCGGGGATGCGCCCGGAGTTGGGCAAGGGGCGGAGCGCTCTGAAGGGGGAGGGGCGAGCTCGGGAGTGGCGGACGGCGACTGCGGAACGGGGTCGTGTTTCACGTGAAACATGCACCCGAAGCTGTCGGTTCGGACGGTCAGCTCGTGCGCGGTCCAGGGGGACGGGTGCCCCAGTGCACGGACGCCTCGGCGAAGGGCACCGCATGCTCGGACTGCGACAGGCGCCGGCCTCGTACGAAGACGTCGGGCGCCCCGTCCAGCACACCGCCTGCGGGGTCGTCCGAACCGTCCCGGCGCACGACGTCGCGCTCAGGCTTCAGCGCGTCCCGCACCACCATGGCGCACAGATAGAGGGTGCCGAGGAGGTGGATGAGGATCACCAACTGGTAGCCCTCGGTGGGCAGTCCCTGATGCTTGTCGCCGCTGCCCGTGTAGGCCAGATAGAGCCAGATCCCGATGAAGTACACGACCTCGCAGGCCTGCCAGATCAGGAAGTCCCGCCACCTGGGGCGGGCAAGCACGGCGAGGGGGATCAGCCACAGCACGTACTGCGGTGAGTAGACCTTGTTGGTGAGGATGAAGAGCGCGACGACGAGCAGCGCCAGCTGTGCCAGACGGGGCCGTCGGGGTGCCCACAGCGCCAGTACGGCGATTCCTGCGCACCCGAGGCCCATCAGCACCATGGCGTAGACGTTGGCGTCGTCCAGTGCACTGCCGGAGCGCTGGGAGATGATCAGCCAGATCGAACCGAAGTCCACGGGACGCTCCTGGCTGAAGCTGTAGAACTTCGACCAGCCCTGCGGGGCCAGCAGCATCAGCGGCAGGTTGACGCACACCCAGGAGACGGCGGCGCCGCCCAGTGCCGCTCCGTACTCCCGAAGGCGTCCTGCCCGCCAGCACAGCACGAGGAGCGGGCCCAGGAGCAGTACCGGATAGAGCTTCGCAGCCGTTGCCAGGCCGATCAGGACGCCTGCGGCGAGGGGGCGGCTGCGGGACCACATCAGCATCGCGACCGCGGTGAGTGCGACGGCCAGCAGGTCCCAGTTGATGGTCGCCGTGAGGGCCAGAGCGGGGGCGAGAGCAAGGAGGAGCCCGTCCCACGGGCGGTGGCGTTGGGTGCGGACGGTGCACACGATGAGGACCGCGGCGCACGCCATCAGCATCCCCGCGTTGACCATCCAGTACAGCTGCTCGCGGGTCTGAAGGTCGCCCCCGGGCGTCAGCCAGGCTGCGACCTGCATGAACGCGCCTGTCAGCACCGGGTATTCGAGGTAGGTCATGCCCCCGGAGACGCTGTCGGGGATGCGGTCGAAGTACGGCACGAGCCCGTCGGCGAAGCCGCGCCCGGCGAAGAGGTGGGGGATGTCGGAATAGCACGCGTGTACGTATTGGTTGGTCTGTCCCGAGAACCAGGCACCGTAGTAGCAGGGCGCCTTCTGGATCATGCCCAGCACGAACATGCCGATGCCGAGCAGCACCACCACGCGGACCGGCGACCACCAGCTCGCACCCGTCCCATGGGCCACTCTCCGCCCGGCAGGCCCGCCGATCAGCTCACTGCCGGCGGCGGCGACCTCGTCCTGCTCGGTCGGATGTACGGGAGCCGGGGCCCGGTCCGACAGGTGCGCACGCGTCATGCGCACATCCTGCCGTACGGCCCCTGACGGCAGCAGCCCCGTCACGGTATGACCCGTGACGGGGCTGCTGAGCGCCTGATGGGCGCGGCGGGGGTGAGGGGGCCTGTCGCCCCCTACTCCCTTGAGCGACCCGACGGCCCGCCGAACAGGCCGCCCTGATCACCTCCGCCGTCCTGGCCTTCGTTCTGGCCGCCGTCCTGGCCCTGGTCGGCCCCGCCGTCCTGGCCTTGGTTCTGCCCGGCGTCCTGGCCCTGATCGTTCCCGCCGTCCTGGCCCTGGTTGTTGCAGGCGAACGGGTTGTCACAGGTGTTGGACGGGGAGGGCAGGGTCGGCGAGGGCGACTGGGACGGCGACTGCGAGGGGCCGTCCGTCGGGGTGTCGCTCGGCGAAGGCGTGGGCGACGGGCTGGCGCCCGCCCCGAAGACCTTGTCGCCGATCGGCTCCGGCACAGGGAAGGCCCTCGTGGGCTGGCCCTGGAGAGCGCCCTGCATGTACTTCGTCCAGATCTCGGCGGGGAAGGACGCACCGTGGATGGAGTCCTGGCCGCCCACGCCGTACATCTTCTGGAACTTCTGCACCTTGGCCTTGTCGTTGACCCGCCACATGCCGATCGAGGTCGACAGCTGCGGCGTGTAGCCGGTGAACCAGGCCGACTTGTTGTCGTCCGTCGTACCGGTCTTGCCCGCGGCGGGCCGGCCGAGCTGCTTCGCCGTGGAGCCGGTGCCCTTCTGCACCACCGACTCCAGCACGTTGGTGACGTTGTCGGCGACGCTGGCGTCGAAGGCGCTCTTCACCTGCTTCTCGTGGGTGTAGATGCTGTCGCCGTCCCTCTCGACCCGCTTCACCGAGTAGGGCTTCGACGCGACGCCGCTGCTGGCGAACGTCCCGTAGGCGTTCGCCATGCGGATGGCGCTGGGGGCCGAGGTGCCCAGGGACAGCGTCGGTGTGGAGCGCGCCAGGCTGTCCTCGGTCAGCCCCGCCTTCAGGGCGGCGTCGCGCACCTTGTCGATGCCGACGTCCATGCCCAGCTGGATGAAGGGGGTGTTGACGGAGAACGTCATGGCTTCACGCAGATCGATACGGCCGCGGCTCTCGTTGCCGTCGTTGCGCTGACGCCACTCCTTGCCTTCCTTGTCCGTCCAGATGGTGCGGTTGTAGTTCCGCAGCTTCAGCTTGTTGTCGCCGTTGTAGATGCTCTTGGGCGAGACGGGCGTACGTGCGTCGGCACCCTGCACCTCGGGACCCTTGGGGTTGCGCACACCGTCGCGCATGGCGGCTGCCAGGACGAACGGCTTGAACGTGGAGCCCACCTGCACACCGGTGTAGTCGGCGTTGTTGGTGAAGTGCGAAGTGGCGCTCTCACCGCCGTACATGGCGACGATCGCTCCGTCGTTCGGCTTCACCGAAGCGCCGCCGAACTGCACGTACTTGTCGACGTCGCGGTCCTTGGGCTTGATGTTGGCCTTGCGCACACGGTCCACCGCGGCGGACATGTCGTCCATCTTCTTCTTGTCGAAGGTCGTGTGGATGCGCAGGCCGCCCTGCTTGAGCTGGCGGTCGGAGATGTTGCTGTTCGCCGTGATGTAGTTGTTGGCGACGTCGACCATGTAGCCCTTCTGGCCCTTGAGTTCGGTCGACTTCTTGGGCTTCTTCGGCGACGGGAACCGATCCCACTTGGCCCGCTGCGCCTCGGTCATCCGCTTCGTCTCGACCTCACGGTCCAGCGTCCACTTCCAACGGGCCTCCGCCCGCGCCGTGTTCTTCTCCTGCGTGGCCGCCGCGCCGATCCCGCCCTGCGGGTCGTAGAGGTTGGGGCCGTTCAGCGTCGCGGAGAGGAAGGCGCACTCGCTCGGGTTGAGGTCCTTGGAGTCCTTGCGGTAGTACGCCTGCGCCGCGGCCTGGATGCCGTAGGCGCCGCGCCCGTAGTAGCCGGTGTTGAGGTACCCCTCGAGGATGGCCGGCTTCTCCTGCGTCGCACCGACCTTGATGGAGATGAACAGCTCCTTGGCCTTACGCGTCAAGGTCTGCGACTGGTCGAGGTAGGTGTTCTTCACGTACTGCTGGGTGATCGTCGAGCCGGACTGCGTCTCGCCGCCCATGGCCATCCGTCCGACGGCCCGGACGATGCCCACCGGGTCGACACCGGGGTCCTCGTAGAAGGACTCGTTCTCGGCGGAGATGACCGCGTCCTGCATGGACTCGGGGATCTGGGCGAGCGGCACGATCTGCCGGTTCTGGTCGCCGCCGCCCGCGACCACCATCTGCGAGCCGTCGGCCCAGTAGTAGACGTTCTTCTGCTGCTTGGCCGCCTCGCTCGCCTTCGGGACCTCCACCATCGCCAGCGCGATGCCCGAGAGCCCGATGATCAGCCCGAGGAAGCCCGCGGCCGAACCCAGCGCCAGCTTCCACGACGGCACCCAGCGGCGCACCCCGTACTTGTTCCAGCGCGGGTAGTCGATGAAGCGCTTCCTGGGCGGCGGTTGGTACCGGCCTCGGCCGCCACCTCTGCCAGGCGGCATCCCGCCACCACGGCCGCGGCTTCCCGCGCCGT
>NZ_JACBXA010000223.1 GCF_013870515.1 Streptomyces albidus (ex Kaewkla and Franco 2022)
TCGCCCAGGTCGCCGCGTTGCCACCCGCCGACGACGCTCCCGAAGTGGACGAGGAGCAGGCGGAGCGGGCAGAGCGCTCCTACGGGCTGCGGCGGCTGCTGCACGGTTTCGGCGCCGCCCTCCTGGTGGCGCTGCTGTTCGCGGCCTTCGACGCGGCGTTCGGCCTGGCGCTGCCCGTACTGATCCGGAACGGCATCGACGACGGCGTGCAGAAGTCGGCGCTCGGCGCGGTCTGGACGGCGTCCGCGCTGGCGCTGCTCATGGTGATCGGCCAGTGGTCCGCGCAGTTCTTCGCCATGCGGCTGACCGGACGCACGGGAGAGCGCGTCCTGTACGCGCTGCGGGTGAAGATCTTCGCGCAGCTCCAGCGCCTCGGACTCGACTACTACGAGCGCCACTTGGCCGGCGCCGTCATGACGCGGATGACCACCGACGTGGACGCCCTGTCGACCTTCCTCCAGACCGGGCTCGTCACGGCGGTCGTCTCCGTCTTCACCTTCCTGGGCATCCTCGTCGCGCTGTTCGTCCTCGATCTGCAGCTCGCGCTGGTCGTGTTCGCGACGCTGCCCGTGCTCATCATCGGCACGGTCTACTTCCGGCGGCACAGCGTCAAGGCGTACGAGCTGGCGCGTGAGCGGGTCAGCTTCGTCAACGCCGACCTCCAGGAGTCCGTGGCCGGTCTGCGCATGCTCCAGGCGTTCCGGCGTGAGCGGCGCGGCACCGACCGGTTCACACAGCGCAGCGACGGCTATCGGCAGGCGCGAGTGCGTGGACAGTGGCTGATCTCGGTCTACTTCCCGTTCGTCCAGCTGCTCGCGTCGCTCGCGACGGCCGCCGTGCTCGTCGTCGGTGCGGGAAGGATCGACGAGGGGACCCTCACGGCGGGCGGGCTGGTCGCCTACCTGCTCTACATCGAGCTGTTCTTCTCTCCGGTGCAGCAGCTCTCCCAGGTCTTCGACGGATACCAGCAGGCGTCGGTCGCGCTGGGCCGCATCCAGCAGCTGCTGCGTGAGGAGACCACGACGCCGGCCGCCGAGGACGCGCGTGAACCGGGCGCGCTGCGCGGCGAGATCACCTTCGAGAACGTGCACTTCCGCTACGCCACCGCCGACGGCGGCACCCATGAGGAAGAGGCGCTCTCCGGCATCGAACTGACCATTCCCGAGGGTCAGACGGTCGCCTTCGTCGGCGAGACCGGCGCGGGCAAGTCCACCCTCGTCAAGCTGGTCGCGCGCTTCTACGAGCCCACGTCGGGGGCCGTCCTCGTGGACGGAGAGGACCTGCGCACCTTCGACCTCGCGGCCTACCGGCACCGGCTCGGGGTCGTGCCGCAGGAGCCCTACCTCTTCCCGGGAACCGTGCGCGACGCGATCGCCTACGGCCGTATGGACGCCACCGACGCACAAGTCGAGGCGGCGGCACGGGCGGTGGGCGCGCACGACATGATCGCCACGCTGACGGACGGCTATCTCCACACCGTCGCCGAGCGCGGCCGCAACCTGTCCGCCGGTCAGCGCCAGCTCATCGCGCTGGCGCGTGCGGAGCTCGTCGACCCGGACATCCTGCTGCTCGACGAGGCGACCGCCGCCCTCGACCTCGCCACCGAGGCGATGGTCAATCAGGCGACCGACCGGCTCTCGGGCACCCGCACCACGCTCGTCGTCGCGCACAGGCTGACGACGGCGGCGCGGGCGGACCGGGTCGTCGTGCTCGACCACGGACGGATCGTCGAGGACGGCACTCACGCCGAACTGGTCGCGCGGGACGGGAAGTACGCGGCCCTGTGGCGGACCTTCGCGGGAGGTACGCAGGGGGGCGCCGTCCGCACCACACCACTGCGTTCAAAGGTTTGACGAAAAAGCGTGGGCTGTTGACTGGTTGTGTTCACAAATTTAGGTTCGGTCCATGCTCCGACCCGCCAGAAGCCGTGTCCGTCTGACGTTGCCGCTGCTCGCCTGCGCCTTGGTGGCAGCGGTGCCGCAGGCGTCCACCTCCGCCACGTCCCCCGCCCCCGCCGGCGCTTCGTCCTCGAAGTCGCCGGCCTCCGGCCGCGACGGATGGGTGCTCACCTCGCATGAGCGCGACCCGCACGACAGCTACCGCGCGTACGTCGGCAACGGCTATCTCGGCCAGCGAGTGGCCGCGGCGGGGTCGGGCTATTCGGCGGGCGGCGAGAAGAGCGGATGGCCGCTGTTCACGCCGCGCTACGACGGGTCGTTCGTCGCCGGGCTCTACGCGCACAACCAGAAGACCGCCGAGAACCGGCAGGCCCTGGCCGCCCTCCCCACGTGGACGACCCTGAACGTGGCGACGGGCGGGAAGAAGGGCGAGACCTTCTCCTCCGACACCCCTGCCGGCCGCATCTCGCACTACAAGCAGTCGCTCGACATGCGCCGCGGCCTGGTGCGCACCTCGCTCACCTGGACCGCTGCCGACGGCCGCGCGACCGACCTCGTCCACGAGGTGCTCGCCGACCGCAACCACCAGCACAGCGGCGCCGTACGGGTGTCGATGAGGCCTCACTGGAGCGGAGAGGCGCGCGTCACCGACGTCCTCGACGGGCGCGGGGCGCGGCGCATCTCGCAGACGGGCGGCGGCGCCCGTACGGAGAAGTCGGCGCGACCGGGCCGGCAGACGATGGACGTGGCCTTCCGCACGCACGGAACGAAGACGGACGGCGCGGTCGCGTCCACGCTGCGACCCGGGCGCGGAGTACATACAGGAGATGAACAAAAGGCCCGGCCCGCCAGCAAGTTGACCGCCAAGCAAGGCGTCTCCTTCCGGGCCCGGAAGGGCAGGACGTACGAGTTCACCAAGTACGTGGGCGTCGACACGGAACGTACCTCCGAGGCACCGGAGAAGAGCGCGCTCGCGGCGTCCCGTCAGGCGGCCGAGCGAGGCTGGGGAGGCATCTACAGGGCCCACGCCGCCTCCTGGCAGCGGCTGTGGCGCAGCGACGTCCTGGTCGAGGGCCGTCCGGAGCTTCAGAAATGGCTCCGCTCCGCGCAGTACGGACTGCTCTCCAGCAGCCGGCGGGGAGGCGACGACAGCATCGCCCCCGCCGGACTCACCAGTGACAACTACGCGGGCGTGATCTTCTGGGACGCCGAGACCTGGATGTATCCGGGGCTGCTCTCCGGACACCCCGAACTAGCCGAGTCAGTGCTGGAGTACCGCTACCGCACCCGCGAGGGCGCCCGTACGAACGCCCGCAAGCTCGGCTACGACGGCCTCTTCTACGGCTGGAACACCGGCAGCGACGGCGACCTGTGGAAGGAGTGCCACAGCTGGGACCCGCCGCACTGCCGCACCCGGAACCATCTGCAGAGCGACATCGCGCTCGCCGCCTGGCACCACTACCTGGCGACCGGCGACACCGAGTGGCTGCGCGAACGCGGCTGGCCGCTGCTCAAGGGCATCGCGGAGTTCTGGGCGAGCCGGGTGAGCAAGAACGACGACGGCAGCTACTCCATCAAGAACGTGGCCGGGCCCGACGAGTACAGCAACGGTGTCGACGACGGCGTCTTCACCAACGCCGGTGCCGCGACCGCCCTGCGCCACGCCGCACGTGCGGCCCGGCTGCTGGGTGAGTCCGCGCCGGCGAAGTGGACGAAGATCGCCGGTGAACTGCGCATCCCCTACGACAAGAAGAACCGGGTCTTCCAGCAGTACGACGGCTACAAGGGCTCCACGATCAAGCAGGCGGACACGGTGCTGATGCAGTACCCGCTGGAGTGGCCCATGTCCAAGGGCAACGCGCGCAGGACGCTCGACCGCTACGCAGCCCTGACCGACCCGGACGGTCCCGCCATGACGGACTCCGTGCACGCTGTCGACGCCGCTCAGAACGGCGTGCCCGGCTGCTCGGCCAACACCTATCTCAAGCGCTCCATCGAGCCGTTCGTGCGCGGTCCCTACGCGCTCTTCTCCGAGGCGCGCGGGGAGAGGGCGGGGGCGGCCGACCCGCATGCCGGGCAGCCCGCGCAGGACTTCCTCACCGGCAAGGGCGGCTTCCTGCAGGTCTTCACGCACGGGCTGACGGGGCAGCGGCTGCGTGAGGGCAAGCTCAAGCTGGACCCGATGCTGCCGCCGCAGCTGTCCAAGGGAGTCACCCTCAAGGGGCAGCGCTGGCAGGGCCGTACGTACGACATCGAACTCGGCGCGCACAGCACCACCGTGCGGCTGACCGACGGCAGCCCCTTCACGCTGGAGACGCCGCAGGGCGACCAGGTCGTCAGCGAGGGCGCACCCGTGGTGCTCAAGACCCGGCGCCCCGATCTGGCCCCGACGGGGAACGCCGCCCGCTGCCGGCAGGCCGAGGCGTCCTCGCAGGAGTCCGGCATGTACGCGGGGTCGGCGGTGGACGGCAGCCCGGCCACCTCGTGGAAGCCCGACGGCAAGAAGGGCTCGCTCACGGTCGCGTTGAAGAAGGCGGTCGACCGGGGGAGCGTCGCGCCGCGGTGGACGAGTCCGAAGCCGGCGAGCCACCGCATCCAGGTCTCCGCCGACGGAAAGCACTGGCGTCCGGTCGGACGCGACGGCGACAGCGGGCCGGGAAAGCCGTTCCGGTACGTGCGGGTCTCGGTCACCGCGAAGGACTCCGGGAAGCCCGCGGGGATCAGGGAGTTGACGGTGAAGGACACCTCGGGGAAGTGATCCCGGAGGCGGACGGCGCTCCCGCGCGGCGCCGTCCGCCACGGCCGCCGGCCCGCGCCGGTCACCTCTGCGCCGGTCAGCTCTGCGCCGGTCGGCTCCCGCCGGTCAGCTCTGCACCGTCCGGGCAAGCTCGACGATGTACTCGTCCACTGTCTGGACCATGCCACCGCCCGGCAGCGGCTCCGTGCCCTTCCGCCAGTGCACTGCTGAGATCTCGTCGTTGGCGGTGAAGGCGCGGGGGTCGGCGGTCTCGGCGGTGAACACCGATCCGTACAGCACGCGTCCCTTCGTCCCCAGTGAGGTCCGGGTGTGGCCGACGAAGCGCAGCGCGTCCTCGGTCACAGGCTGGCCGGTCTCCTCCCACAGCTCCCGTACGGCGGCGGCCCGTGGCGACTCCCCGGGTTCGATGCCGCCGCCCGGCAGTTCCCAGCACTCCCGCTCACGCTCGTAGACCATCAGCACCCGGCCCTCGTGCCACAGCACGATCAGGGCATAGCCCATGGGTGCGTCCTCGAGCCGTGCGTGCTCCGGCAGTTGAGAGGGGTCGTGGAAGGAGAGCAGCGCCATGTCGCGGGGGCCGGTGACCAGGGGCCGGGAGTCGGTCATGGGGTCAGCCTAGGGCGTGTCCGCGAAGTCCCGCCTGGGGCGCGGGGTCACCCCCTGGGGCCCGCACAGGATGCAGGCGGAGCGCGAGACAGGCGACACTTGCCCGGGACGGCGGCTCGGGGGAGGCGGCATGGGGATTGATCCCGGCAGGGCGTACGGGGGTTCGGGCGGCCCGGAGCGCAGACGGGTGCTGGCCCTCGGCCTCACGGCGGCGGCCGCCGGAGGAGTCGCGGGGAGCGGCCGCACGGGGGCGACCGCGCGGAGAGCCGGACGGCCGGGTGCCGTTCCCGAACCGGTGTCGTTCCTGCGCACGTCGTGGTCCACCGACCCGTACGCACGGGGCTCGTACTCCTTCCTCGCGCCCAGCCGTCTCGGCGTGAAGGCGCGGACGCTGCTCGCCGCGGCCGTCGACGGACGGCTGCACTTCGCGGGGGAGGCCTGCTCGTCCGAAGCACCGGCCACCGCGCACGGCGCGCTGGAGAGCGGACGCCGGGCCGCGAAAGAGATCGTCCGCGGCAGCCGTGAAGGGCGGCACGTCGTGGTGATCGGGGCGGGATTCGCCGGACTGGGCTGTGCCCGGGCGCTGGCGGACGCCGGCTTCGAGGTGACCGTCCTGGAGGCCCGCGACCGTGTCGGCGGCCGTGTCCGGACCCGGCGGATCGGCGGAGTCCCGGCCGAGACGGGTGCCTCCTGGATACACGGTTCCAAGGGCAATGCGATGACTCGCGTACTGCGGCAGAGCGGTGGCCGCGGACTCGAGTTCGACTACGGCAGCGTCACCGGACGTGACGCCGACGCTGTGGCCGAACTGGCCCGCCACCGCCGGAGACTCGACGATGTGGAAAATCCGGACACCACTCCTGTCTCCGCGGTGCTCCCCCGGTCCCCGTCGGCCGCCCTGCGCCATGCGGCGAACATTCACTACGCGCAGGAGTACGCCGCCGACCCGGACCGGCTCGCGGTGACCGCGGAGCGGGAGGGCCGGGATCTGCGCGGCCCCGACCTGTTGCTGCCCGACGGCTACGACAGCCTGGTCGCCCACGTCCGCGGCGGACTTCCCGTGCGTACCGGGGCCGTCGTGACGGCGGTGCGCCACAGCTCAGCGGGCGTCACCGTCACTCTGCGGAACAGCCCGGCCGTGGAGGCCGACCACGCCGTGGTCACCGTCCCGATCGGTGTGCTCAAGGCGGACACCATCGCGTTCGAGCCGTCCCTGCCGCCGGTCAAGCGGCAAGCGGTCGACGCCCTGGGAAGCGGTCTGCTCGACAAGCTCTGGCTGGAGTTCCCCCACGTCTTCTGGGACCGGGACGCCGACGTCATCGAGTTCTTCGACCGCGAGGCTCCCGGACGGTGGTCGTGGTGGGTCAACGGCCACAAGGCTTTCGGTGCGCCCGTACTGCTGGGCTTCAACGGCGGCCGGGCCGCTCATGCCCTCGCCCGTGTCTCCGACGAGGCGCTGCTCGCCAGTTGCGGGAACGCCCTGCACAGCATGCGCAGGTGAGGCGGGAAGGCGGACGCCGCGCGGGCCTGGTGCACGGGGGCGGCGTCGCAACTGCCGGGCGCTGAACGGTCGTCAGGTGTCCGCCGGGCGGCTGCCAGGCCATGCTGCCCCCGCCGCCGGGCCTCCCCGCCCCGGATCTCGATTCGTCACAGACGACGGTGCGCACGTCACATGCGGGCGAAAGATATGGCGGTGGTGCATCCGTGCCGGTAGGTTCACCTCGACTTTGCCGGATCCAGGGGAGAGCGCATGCGAAGAACGATCAGATGGCTGCTGTCACTTACGGTGCTCATAGGCACCGCGACTGTCGGTGGAGTATCGATGGGATCCGCAACCGCGGCCGACACCGATATCAAGGACCGCATCCTCGCCATCAAGGGGATGAGCCTCATCGAGGAGAAGCCGGCCGACGGCTACCGCTTCTTCCTCCTCAATTACGAGCAGCCGGTGGATCACCGGCACCCGGAGAAGGGCACCTTCAAGCAGCGGATCTCGCTGCTGCACAAGGACGAGAACCGCCCCACCGTCTTCTTCACCTCCGGTTACGGGCTGAACGAGGAGCCCAAGCGCAGCGAGCCGACACAGATGGTCGACGGCAACCAGGTGTCGATGGAGTACCGCTTCTTCAGCCCGTCCCGGCCCGAGCCGGCCGACTGGTCGAAGCTGAACATCCGGCAGGCAGCCGACGACCAGCACCGCATCTTCAAGGCGCTGAAGAAGATCTACGGGCAGCACTGGGTCTCCACCGGCGGCAGCAAGGGCGGAATGACGGCGACGTACTACCGCCGCTTCCACCCGAACGACATGGATGGCACCGTTGCCTACGTCGCGCCCAACGACGTCCGCAACGACGAGGATTCGGCGTACTACACCTTCTTCGAGAAGGTCGGTTCCAAGAAGTGCCGTGACCGGCTGAACTCCACGCAGCACGAGATCTTCGACAGGCGTGGCGAGATGGTCGACCGCCTGAAGAAGTGGGCCAAGGAAGGCAAGTACACCTTCAAGCTGGCCGGCAGTGCGGACAAGGCGTTCGAGCTCGTCGCGCAGGACCTGGTGTGGGGCTTCTGGCAGTACCACCTCGAAGAGGAGGAGTGCGCGGACGTTCCCACCAAGGACGCCAAGACGGCCGAACTGTGGGACTGGGCCAACGAGATCGGCGGCTGGGAAGCCGGCACCGACCAGGGCATCGAGTACTACACGCCGTACTACTTCCAGGCCGGCACCCAGATGGGTTCGCCCGACTACGAGTCGCCTCTCCTGGACGACGTGCGCAAGTACCCGGGTCTGAACACGCCCCGCACGTACGTGCCGCGGGACATCGCGATGAAGTTCGACCGCAAGGCGATGAAGGACGTCGACAGCTGGGTGCGCGCCAACGCCTCCCAGATGCTCTTCGTCAACGGCCAGAACGACCCCTGGAGTGCTGAGCCGTTCAGCGTGGGCAAGGGCACGGACGACGCCTACGTCTTCAAGGCTCCCGGTGCCAACCACGGTGCGAACATCGCCGGGTTGAGCAAGGACGACAAGGCAGTGGCCACGAGCGCGCTGCTCGAGTGGGCCGGTGTCGAGCCCGCGAAGGACGCGAAGCCGAAGCGTCTGACGAAGTACGACGCGGATCTGGACAAGCCCGCCAAGCAGGAGCGGATGCTGCTGCCGTAAGGCCGTGCCGCACGTCCGGCTCCGGCCGGACGTGCGGACAGACCTCGCGTACGAACAGGTGCCCGGCCCGGGTGTGTTCAGCCCGGGCCGGGCACCTTCGCGTCCGGGACCTCGTGTTCGGGGGTGCGTGTCCGAGGCTGCGGTCAGGTCGGTGCGTTCGGCCGCCGCGCCCGGTCCGGCACGCTCGCAGAAGTCAGGACCCGGAGAGCAGGGACCGCAGGTGGTCCCGCACGCCCGGAAGCAGCTCGGGCAGCTCAGGGATCTCCGGGTACCAGCGCTTCTCGTACTCCCAGCACAGCCACCCCCGCGCGGTGTCCGCCCGCGCGCCTGCCGCGACGCTGCCGGCCGTGCCGACGGCCCCGATCGGATCGTTCGCGGCGCCCGCGTGAGTGAGCAGCTCGACGACCCGGCGCAGCGGGAGGACTCCCCGGCCCGGTGCGAGGGGTGTCGTGTCGTCGGCGGAGGCGATGTCCTTGACCTGTACGTAGCCCAGGAACGGGGCGAGCAGGCGCTGGCTCTCTCCGGGGTCTTCGCCGGCCCTCCAGGTGTGCATCACGTCCCACAGGGCGCCCGCGGAGGCGTGACCGACGGCGGCGAGGACGCGTGCGACGTCCTCTCCGGTGCTGTGCGAGTCGTGCGTCTCCAGCAGGACCCGCACGCCCAGGTCCGCGGCGAAGGGCGCCAGGGCCGCCAGCCGCCGGGCCGCCGTCGCGTCCCCTTCCTCCCGGCTGCTGCTGTCCCCGCCGCCGGGGAAGACCCGCACGTAGGACGCACCCAGGTCGCGTGCCAGCTCCAGCAGCGCACGCACTTCGGCGACCACCGCGTCGTCGTCACCGGGTGCGGCGACCTTCGCGTATCCGGCGACGGTAAGGATCTCCACGCCCGCTGCCTTGAACTCCTCGACCACGTCGACCCGCTCGGCGAGCGTCAGCCCTGGATGCACGGGTTCCTCTGGATGCGCGCGCAACTCCAGTCCGTCGAAGCCGTTGTCCGCGGCGAGCTGAACGGCGTCGGAGACGGGGAGACCGGGGATCCCAAGAGTGGAGAAAGCGAGTCGCATGTGCACAGCGCATCAGATGTCGGTGGTGTCGGACAAGCTCCGAACGGCAACTGCTTGTACGTGCCTTCCTCGCCTGTGCCCTGTCTGTGTCTCGTCTGTGCCTCGTGCGGCGCGATCGGAACGACCTGCCGGGTCGTACGAGTGCCCGCCTTCCGGCGGTTCACCCGCTGCACGGGCAAGGTGGCTGGTTCCCTCCGCGGCAGATTGGTTCAGCCGCCCTGCGGCAAAGTGGTTCAGCCGCCCTGTGGCGAATTGGCTCAGCCAAGCCGCGGCAGAGTGGCTCGGCCAGAAGGCGGACGCGCGGGCATACTCGTTCCCGGTCGGGTGGAGCGGGTGGCCGCCGCCGCGCGGTCCTTCAGAGCGGCCGGTGTGCTGGGCGCGTGGCGGACGCATGCCACGAGTGTCAGCGCAGTCGG
>NZ_JACBXA010000224.1 GCF_013870515.1 Streptomyces albidus (ex Kaewkla and Franco 2022)
CCCTGGAGGCATGGCAGACCTTGGGGAGCGGACGCAGAAGGGCGTGGAGCTCGGAGCTCCGGTGCCGCTCATGTGCCGTCGCCCCCGATCTGATGCGGTTCAGCAGACGCCCGATCGTAGCCGCACGGGCGGGGGCGCCCGTACGCAGATCACTGGTCGAGAAGCACGTCACCCCACCCCGTACGGCGAGCGAGGGCCCGTCGTCGTCCAGCCGCACGTGCGGCGCGACCGTGCGGAGAGTTACGTTCGAAAGCGGGAGGAAGGGGGATGAAATGGCATCCCGATCACTCGCTGAGACAGCACTCGCCGGGTTGCGCCAGAGCTTCACCGGCGAACTTCTGACACCCGGTGATTCCGGCTACGACGAGACCCGCGCCCTGTTCAACTCCATGATCGACCGCCGTCCCTCCGTGATCGCGCTGTGCCAGACCGACCAGGACGTCGCCCGGGCGATCCGGTTCGGAAGGGACGTGGGTCTGGAGATCGCGGTACGCGGCGGCGGGCACGGAGTCGCGGGGACCGCCACGACCGAGGGCGGCCTCGTCGTGGATCTGCGCCGCATGAACAAGGTCACGGTCGATCCCTCGGCCCGTACGGTGCGGGTCGGCGGCGGCGCGACGATGGCGGACCTCGACACGGCGACTCAGCCGTACGCGCTCGCCACGACGGGAGGCAGGGTCTCCACCACCGGGGTGGGCGGATTCGTGCTGGGCGGAGGCTCCGGCTGGCTGGAGCGCGCGTTCGGCCTCGCCTGCGACAACCTGCTGGCAGCCGACATGGTGACCGCCGACGGCAGCGTCCAGCGCGTCAGCCCCCACACCGAGCGCGAGCTGTTCTGGGCTCTGCACGGAGGCGGCGGCAACTTCGGCGCGGCGACCTCCCTGACTCTCCGCCTCCATCCGCTGCCCGCCCTGACGGCGGCCCTGCTGATGTGGCCGGCCGAGGCCGGGCCCGAAGTGCTGCGCGCCTACCGGGACTTCATGGAGACCGCGCCCGACGAGATCGGCGGCGGGCTGATCTACCTCACGGGGCCCGATGAGGAGTTCGTCCCGGAGGGCCTCGTCGGAAAGCTCGTATGCGCCGTACTGGTCACCTGCACCGGCCCGGAGTCGCAGGCACGCGAGATCGTCGCGCCGCTGCTCGGACTCGGCCACACCGGAGAGATGATCGCGCAGATGCCCTACGCCCAGCTGCAGAGCATGCTCGACGACCCGCCGGGCTACCGCAACTACTGGTCGGCGGAGCACCTGGACACCTTCCCCGACGAGGCCGTGGGCCGGTTCTGCGCCCGCGCCCGGGACATGGTCGTCCCCTCGCCCTCCCAGCATGTGCTCTTCCCTCACGGCGGTGCGGTCGCACGCGAGGGGGCCGAGTTCCCGGTGCCCTGGCGCAGCGCGCCATGGGTGGCGCACCCGTTCGGCCTGTGGGAGGACCCGGCCGACGACGAACGCGCCAGGCACTGGGCGCGCGCCCTGCGTGAGGACATGCAGCCCTGGGCCAACGGAGCCGTCTACCTCAACTTCATCGGGCAGGAGGGCGAGGAGCGGGTGATCGCCGGATTCGGTCCCGAGAACTACCGGCGGCTCGCCGAGATCAAGGCCCGGTACGACCCGGACAACGTCTTCCATCTCAACCACAACATCAGGCCCGCCTGAGGATCCTCAGCGGCGCCCGTACATACCGGCGGACTCGCGCCGGGTGACGTCAGCCGTCCTCGAGGGCGGCCGTCAGCAACCGCCGTGTGTCGTCCTCGACATGGTCGGCGTAGTAGTCGTAGAGCGCCTGGCGCCCCAGTTGCGCGGCGCGGGCGCCGTCGCCGTCGCGGATGGCGGCCAGCACCTGCCGGTGGTGGGCGACGGAGCGCTCCATCCAGACGGTGGCATCGGCAGCCTTGGCGATCTTCTGCTCGATGACCTCGACGACGGCGTCGTGGACGGCGCGGGCACAAAGCCCCAGCAGCGAGTTGCCGCTGGCCTCAGCGACCGCCCGGTGGAAGAGGGCGTCGGCCTCGCTGAAGGCGTGCAGGCCGACCTTGCTGAGCGATTCCATCCGCTCGATCTGTTCCGACATGCGCGCGAGGTCGCTCTCCGAGTGCAGCCGGGCCGCCAGACGGTTGCTCTCCGCCTCGAGCACCATGCGGAACTGCACCAGCTCACCCAGGGTCGAGATCTGCGACCGGGCCAGCCGTCCCAGCGCGCGGCTGAGATTGTCGGACGTGACGCCGAGGACCTCGGCGCCCTGCGGGTCCCCGGGGCGTGAGCGGACCAGTCCCGCCGACTGCAGTACGCGCAGCGCCTCGCGGACGGTCGAGCGTCCGACGGCGAACTGGTTGACGAGTTCGCGCTCAGCGGGGAGCCGGGAGCCCGGCGGGAGGTCGCCGCTGAGAATGCGGTCCTCTATCTGCTCGGCCACCCGCTGGTAGGCACGCACCGGCTGCACCGGCTGGAACGGTGCTCCTTGAGCGGACATCCCCTGCTCCCCCTCGTGGCTCCGGTTCGCTCCTCGCGCGGCCTGCTTCTCACGCGGCCGGGAGGGGATCCGTGCAGATCGGCCCCCTCTCCCCCCTTGACCAAGGCGTGAGCGCGCTAGGAGAGTACGGGAATTCAACTGGTCTGACCAGTCGCCTGGTTTCCTGGCCAGGACTCTTGGAGGGACTTGTCCATGAATTCCAGCCCGGGTGCTCTTCCGCACCACCCCGTCGTGGATGCGGAGGCGGCCGTCTCCCTCACGCGTGACCTCGTGAGGCTGCGTACCGTCAGCGACACCGGCGGAGACGTCGAAGGCCCGGCCGTCGCCCGGCTCACCGCGCTTTTCACCGAGTTCGGCTGGGAGTTCGAGGTGACCGAGGTGGCTCCCGGCCGCCCCAACCTCGTCGCCGTCGTCGAGGGCGGCGGCGGGGACGGGCCGACGCTGATGTTCGAGGGGCACACGGACGTCGTCACCGAGGGCCGTACGGACGACTGGAGCGTCGACCCGTACGGCGGCGAGATCCGCGACGGAAAGCTGTGGGGCCGCGGCTCGGCCGACATGAAATCGGGCCTGGCGGCGATGATCCACGGGGTGCGCGCACTCCAGCTCGCCGGCCCCTTCCCCGGTCGCGTCGTCCTCGGCGTGCTGTGCGACGAGGAGGGGATGATGCTCGGCGCGAAGGCGTTCGCCGCCTCTCCCCTGGCGGCCGAGGTCGACGGCGTCATCGTCTGCGAGCCCGAGGGATACGAAGTGTGCACCTCGGCCCGCGGCGGCATCCGTCTGCGTCTGGCGCTCACCGGCGTGATGGCCCACGGCGCGATGCCGCAGGAGGCCAAGTCCCCGCTCGTGGCCGGGGCGCGCATCGTCGAAGCGCTCGCGGGCGTGCAGGAGTGGGCCGTGGAGCACTACGGCACCCATCCGCACGCCGGAGCGGTGACGGTGACCCCGACCGTGCTGCACGCCGGGGACCCCGGCCAGCTCAACGTGATTCCCGCACACGGGATGGTGGGCGTCGACGTCCGCACCGTGCCGGGCACCGATCACGCCGAACTGATCGGCCGCGTACGGCAGGCCGCCGACGAGGCAGCCGCCACCGTGGGCGTCACCGTCGAGCTGGCGGTGGTCGACGACCGGCCCGCGATCGAGATCGGCCAGGACCATCCCGTCGTCGCCGCCGTGGTGGCGGGGCACGTGGCCGAGCACGCCGTTCCGCCCGCCCTCGGCGCCGTCCCCGGCACCACGGACGGGACGATCCTCACCCGCGACGCGGGCCTGCCGACCGTGGTCTACGGCCCCGGCGGGAAGTGGATCGCGCACCAGAAGGACGAGTACGTCGAGGTGAAGGAGATCGGCGAGTACGCGCGGGTCTACGCCGCGGCGGCACGGCACTTCCTCACCGGGGGCGGCCGATGAACCGCCCTGCCCCTTCGGGTGGTTCGGCGCGCACCGGCCTCCTTCCCGAAGGCCTCCCGGACGGCCTGACCGGCGGGCTGCCCGTCGGCGACGCGTGGATTCCGGCGACCCAGTGGGAGCCCGTCCGCTTCCCCTACGACGGCAACGAGATCGGCGACGCCCCGCTGGGCGACGAGGAGTTGGCGCACCGGGCCGTCGAGCACGCCGCCGCGCTGCGCACCACGGTGGCGAAGCTGCCGACCCGGGTCCGGCGCCGGGTGCTCGCCGGTGTCGCCTCGGCGCTGGAGGCGGTCGCGAGGCCGATGGAGGACCTCCTCGTACTGGAGACGGGCAAGCCCAGGGTGGACTGCCGTACCGAGGTGGTGCGGGCCGTGGCCACGTGGGAGGCCTCCGCCGACGAAGTGGCCCATGTGCACGGCGAGACGGTGCCGCTCGACCTGCTGCCCTCCGGTGACGGCATGACCGGGTTCTTCACGCGACGGCCTGTGGGGGTCGTCGTCGGCGTCGCCGGCTTCAACTACCCGATGATGCTGGCCACCCACAAGATCGCGCCGGCGCTCGCCGCCGGATGCCCCGTCATCGTCAAGCCCGCACCGGCCACCCCGCTGGCCACGCTGTGGCTGGTGCACCTCGTGCGGGAGCAGCTGGCCGCGGCGGGTGCTCCGGTGGGAGCGGTGCAGATGGTCACCGGCGACGCCGACGTCGGCCGCGCTCTGACCACCCATCCGCAGGTGGCCGCGGTCTCCTTCACCGGTTCCGCCGCGATCGGCCACCGCATCGCGCGCGAGGCGGCTCCGCGAAAGGTGGTGCTCGAACTGGGCTCCAACGCCGCTCTGGTGGTGGCCGCCGACGCCGACCTGGACGCCGCCGCCGACGCCGTGGTCCGCGGAGGTCTCTACGCCTCCGGGCAGGCCTGCATCTCCGTGCAGCGGGTCATCGCCGTCGACGAGATCGCCGCAGAGCTGGAGCGGAGGATCGCCGAGTGGCTGCCGGACGTCGTCGTGGGCGATCCGCGCGAGGAGGAGACCAGGGTCGCCGCGCTCATCGACGAGGCGGCGACGGACCGTGTGTGCTCATGGATCGACCGCGCCGTTCAGGCGGGCGCGCGGCTCGTGCACGGCGGGGGCCGCAGCGGGCCGTGCGTCACGCCGACGCTGCTCGCCGCGGTGCCGGAGGGTGAACCCGCGTGGGACGAGGAGATCTTCGGCCCCGTGGTCTGCCTCCGGACCGTGCCGGACCTGGAGGCCGCGTACGCGCTCGTCAACGCCAGCCGCTACGGGCTGCACGCGGCGGTCTTCACCCGGGATCTGGGTGCCGCGCTCGACGCCGTCGAGGAGTTGGAGGTGGGCGGGGTCGTCGTCAACGACGTGCCCGGCTATCGCTGCGACATCGCCCCCTACGGCGGTGTGAAGGACTCGGGGATCGGCCGCGAGGGTCCGCGGTTCGCGATCGAGGAGATGACAGTGACGCGGATGGCGGTGATCCGCCGATGACGGTCGCAGGAGAGGAGCCGAGGGTGGCGTACGCGGACCTGTTCCGGCTGGACGGCAAGAGCGTGGCCGTGGTCGGCGGCGCCAGCGGCATCGGCAGGGAGGCCGTGAGGGCACTGGCCGCGCACGGCGCCCAAGTGCTCGTCGCCGACCGGGACTTCGAGGGGGCCTCCGAGACCGCGCGGCTCGCCGCCCTCGAGGCGCCGGCACCCGGCCGCCGTACCGGAGCGGTCAGCGCGCACCACCTGGACGTGCTGGACCCGGACGCCGTGCACGCCGCCGCCGCGGAGTGGGGCGCCCTGGACGGGCTCGTCGTCACCGTGGGCGCCAACGTGCGCAAGCGGATCACCGACTACACGGCTGCGGACTTCGACCGCGTCATCGCGCTCAACCTGAGGTCGTACCTGACGCTCGTGCAGGCCGTGGCACCCGCGATGGCCGAGCGCGGGCGCGGCAGCGTCGTGGGCCTGGCGTCCATGCGGGCCTTCCAGGTGGAGGCGGGACAGAGCGTGTACGCGGCCTCCAAGGCCGGGCTGGTGCAGCTTCTTCGCACGGCGGCGGCCGAATGGGGCCCGCAGGGCGTGCGGTTCAACGCCGTGGCGCCGGGTGTGGTGCGTACGCCGCTGACCGACCAGATCGCGGCCGATCCCGAGTGGTACGACGCCTACGCGCGTGCGTCGGCGCTCCAGCGCTGGGCAAGCGCGGAGGAGATCGCGGGCGCCGTGACCTATCTCGTCTCGGACGCCTCCACCTTCGTGACGGGCAGCGTGCTGACAGTCGACGGCGGCTGGACGGCGGTTGACGGCCGCTACGAGCCGTCGGTGTGACCGTACGGCGAGGTGTCTGGCACCTCGCCCGCAAGAAGAGAACAGCAGCACCGAAGAAGGAGCCACATGTCCGACAACCCCTCGCAGGGAGGGCGGGAGGGCCCGCAGGAGTCGGGCCCGCTCCCCTTCGACGCCCTGCCGGGCAACCGGCCGCGCCGCCGCTCGCTGTGGCTGCTGCTGGTGCCCGCCGTGCTCTACTGCGCGGCGCCCCTGGTCGCCGACAGCATCGAACCGCGCATCCTCGGGGTGCCGTTCCTGCTGGCGTGGATCATCGCCGCCACGGTCGTCTCCCCCCTGGTCATATGGGCTGCCGCCCGCCTCGACCCCGCCTACCGCGCCGGCGCTCTGGAGCCGATACCCGCCGACGACGGGCGTGACGTGGCCGGCAGCGAGCAGACCGGCACCGCCGAGGGAGGTGCGCGATGAGCTCCTCCGCCGCAATAGCGACGACGATCTTCGCGCTGGCCATGGTGGCCACCATCGTCGTGGGTCTGCTCAGCGCACGCGGACGCGACAAGGGGATGACCGAGTGGTCCGTCTCCAGCCGCGGCCTGGGCGTGCTGTTCATCTGGCTGCTGATGGCCGGCGAGACCTACACCAGCTTCTCCTTCCTGGGCACGGCCGGCTGGTCGTTCTCCTTCGGGGTGCCGATCCTCTATCTGGTGGCGTATCTGACCACCGGATTCGCCGTGGCCTACGTGGTGGGCCCGGCGCTGTGGACCTACGCCAGCCGGCACCGGCTGATCTCGATAGCCGACATGGCCGAACACCGCTTCCGTTCCCGTCCGTTGGGCATCCTGGTGGCGGTGGTGGCGACGGTCTTCATCGTCCCCTACATCCAGGTCCAGATTCAGGGCATGGGCGTGGTCGTCAACGCCATGACGTACGGGAGCATCGACCTGCGCGTGGCCGCGGTGATCTCGTTCGTCGTCGCCGAGGTGTTCATCCTGGTCTCCGGGCTGCGGGGCTCGGCCTGGGTCAGCGCGATGAAGGACGTCCTGGTGATCGCCGCGGTGGCCTTCCTGGCGGTGTACGTCCCCATGCACTACCTCGACGGAGTCGGGGACTTCATGCACCGGATGGTGACGGAGAAGCCGGAGTGGCTGACCTTCCCGGGGCACGAGTCAGGCGGCCTGGACGGCACCTGGTTCATCAGCACGCTGCTGCTCAACGCCGTGACGATCACGATCTTCCCCACCACCGTCGCCGGGTACCTGAGCGCGAAGTCGCCGAACGCGCTGCGGCGCAACGCACTGCTGCTCCCCTGGTACCAACTGCTGCTGTTCATACCGATGATGGTCGGCGCCACCGCGCTGTTCGTGATGCCGAACCTGAAGAACCCGGACCTGGCGCTGTTCAGCCTCGTCACCGACTCGCTGCCGGCGCCGCTGGTCGCGGTGATCGGAGTGGCGGGGGCGCTCTCCGCGATCGTGCCGATGAGTGTGTTCATGCTCGCGATCGGCACGCTGTGGGGGAAGACGCTGCTGGGCGGCGGCAACGGGGCCGACCCGCGCAGCCGCCGTACGGGCAGTGGTGCTCCGGCTGACGACATGCGTACGAAGCGGCTGTCCCAACTGGTGTGCGTCCTGGCCGGGTTGCTCGCTCTGGGCGGGAGCCTCTTCTTCCCCAACACTCTGGTGCAGCTGTCCGTCCTGTCCTACGAGGGGCTGGCCCAGCTGGTGCCCGCGGTCCTGCTCGCGCTGTACTGGCGGCGGATGTCCGCCGTCGCCGCCGGCTCCGGGATGCTGGTGGGGCTGGCGGTGATGACGGCGCTGTGGTCCACCGGGAACGACCCGTGGAACGGCGTCAACGGAGGCATCATCGCGCTGGCCGCCAACCTCGCCGTCACCGTCGCCGTCACCATGCTGCGTAAGGACGCCGAGGGCCGCGGCTCCCCGGGCGGCGACGCGAAGACACCGTCGGCCGCCCCGGCGTCCGGGGAGGCGTCGTGATCAACGAGATCGCACCGGTCCTCTACCGGGCGGCCCGCATCGTCAGCCAGCAGGGCGACGGCGCGGAGCCCGAGGCGCTGGCCGTCGCGGGCGGCTTCATCCGGGCCACCGGCACGGTCGCGGAACTGCGCAGCCGCTTCCCCGGCGCCGAGGAGGTCGACTTCGGCGACGCCACCGTCGTACCGGGGTTGAACGACGCCCACATCCACCTCGCCATCGCCGCCGAGGACCTGCTGCACCTGGATCTCTCGGTGGACGCCGTCTCCGGCGTCGAGGATCTGCTCGCGCAGGTGAGTGCCGACGCGGAACGCGCGGCGCCCGGCGAGTGGATTCGCGGCAGCCGCTACGACGACACGAAGACGGGTGCGCTCACCCGCTGGGACCTGGACCGGGCCGCTCCGGACCACCCCGTCCTCGTCGTCCAGGTCGCCGGGCACTGGGGAGTCGCCAACTCCGCCGCCCTGCGCGCCCTGCACATCGACGAGGACACTCCGCCACCGGACGGCGGCGACCTCGGGCGCGGCAGCGACGGGCGCCTGGACGGGCGGCTCGTCGAGCGCGCGCTCATGAACGTCGTCTATCCCGCGACCGCCCGCGGCGCCTCTCCCCTGCCGCCGAGCTCACCGCAGGAGAAGCTCCGCGGACTGGCACGTGCCCAACGGCAGTGGCACGCGGCCGGGTTGACGTCCGTGTGCGACGCGCTGATCGCGCCCGAGGACATCGCTCTGCTGCGCAAGGCGCGCGCGGAGGGCGAACTCACGCTGCGCGTGGGCATGTTGCTCTCCATCGAGCACTACGCCGCGGCGCGGGCCCTGGGCGTCGGCAGCGGCTTCGGTGACGATCTGCTGCGGCTGGTGGGGGTAAAGGCCTTCGTCGACGGCGCAATCGGCGGGCGCACATGCCTGCTGGCCGAGCCCTACGCCGACTCGGGCGGGCACGGGCTCCAGACGACCTCGACCGAGGACCTGCTCGAGCAGGTGCGGACGGTTCACGGGGACGGAAACCGCATCGGCGTGCACGCCAACGGGGACGCGGCGATCCGCCTCGTGCTCGACGCCTTCGAGACGGTGCAGCGAGAGATGCCGCATCCCGGTCTGCGGCATCGCATCGAGCACTGCAGCGTGATCGACGACGGCATCCTGCGGCGCATGCGGGAAACGGGCGCGATCGCGGTGCCCTTCGCCGGCTACGTCGGCTACCACGGCGGTTCGCTGAACCACTGGTACGGCAAGGACCGCACCGAGCGGATGTTCGCGCACCGCTCCTTCCTGGACGCCGGGGTCGGCGTCGCCGGGTCCTCCGACTACCCGTGCGGCCCGTACCAGCCGCTGCTGGGCGTGCAGTCGATGGTGACCCGCGAAGGCTTCGACGACGGTGAACAGGTCGGCGCCTCGCAGCGGATCACACCCCGGGAGGCGCTGGGCGTCTTCACGCTCGGTTCGGCGGAGGCGGAGGGCGCGGCACATGTGAAGGGGCGTCTGGCGCCGGGGAATCTCGCGGACTTCACGGTCCTGGGAGAGGACCCGCTGACCGTCGATCCGCAGTCCATCTCCCGGATCCCGGTCCTTGCGACGTTCGTCGGAGGCGAGTGCGTGTACGAGGCGTAGAAGCCGGCACGTAGCGGAGTGCACTCGCGGACGGCCTTGCGGCCGGGGCGGGACTCGCGGTCCCGCCCCGGCCGATCCGTGCCACCGCACTCCGGGCGGGTCTGCGGGTCTAGCGGGTGTGCGGCTGGA
>NZ_JACBXA010000225.1 GCF_013870515.1 Streptomyces albidus (ex Kaewkla and Franco 2022)
TGTGACCGCGGCACTGCACTATCCGGCGCACCAGGCGTCGTTCGCGGTGCTCGCGGTCGCAGTGGGCACTGTGCCGACGGCGGCTCTGCTGGGCGGCGGTGCGGCTTCGACGGTGCCCGTGTCACGGAAGGCGATCTCACTCGCCGTCGAATGCACGGGCTACGGAACGGCGTTGGTCGCGCTCGCGCTGTGCGCCCCGTACCCCGGCACGCTCTGGCTCGCACTCGCCCTCTGTGCCGTCTCCGCCGCAGGCGTCGCCCTGCGCGCCGACCGGCGTCCGGGCGCAGGCTACGGCTCGGCGGTGCTGCTCGTACTCGCCACGTGGGTACGGCTGTTCGCCTCCGGCATCTCCAGCCCCGAGGCGTACACACTGCCGGTCTCCGGCGCGCTGCTGCTCATCGGCTGGCTGCGCAGGCGCCGGCCGGGCAGCGGCGAGACGGCGGCGCCGACCCGGGTGTCGTCGTGGTGGGCGTACGGCGGCGGGCTCGCCTTCACCTTTGTGCCGAGCCTGGCCATGGTGTGGGGCGATCCGCACTGGCTGCGCCCTCTGCTGCTGGGCGCCGGCGCGCTGGGTGCCACACTCGCGGGCGCCCGGTGGCGGCTACAGGCGCCGCTGCTGCTCGGCGGGGCCACCCTCGTGGCGGTCGGCGTACACGAACTCGGCCCGTACGTCGCCCAGGTGGCAGGCTTGCTGCCGCGCTGGCTGACGATTGCGCTCGCGGGGCTGCTCCTTGTCGTGGCCGGCGCCACGTATGAGCGGCGGCTGGAGGAGGCGCGACGACTGAAGCGCGCCTGGCAGCAGCTGAGTTGAGGGGCACGGGCCCGTCCTTCAGGCTGCAACGAGGGGGCGGCCCTGTCCGGTGTCGGACAGGGCCTCCTCGCTCTCGGTCCGCCAACACCCCTGGCCACAGCGGCTCTTGAAGCGGTCCTTGAAGCGGTCCTTGACCGGCTGACGGCGGAGCGTCAGCGATCGTCGACGAACGTGACCGTCTCGTCGAGCGGCGCCCGGTCCGCCCGGGGGGTGTGATCCACCGTGACGTCCTGGTACCCGATCGACATGCCGCAGAAGAGCATGAGGTCGTCCGGGGGTGACAGGACCTCCGCGACGGTCTTCCGGTACTTCGCCCATGACATCTGCGCGCAGCTGTGCAGCCCTTCGGCGCGGAGCAGCAGCATGACGGTCTGCAGAAACATCCCGGCGTCCGACCACTGGGGCCGGCCCAGGTCGCGGTCGACGTAGCAGAACAGGGCGGCGGGGGCGCCGAAGCAGTCCCAGTTCGCGGAAGCGGCCCGCTGGCGTGCCTCCAGGTCCTCTCGCTGGATGCCCAGTGCGCCGTAGCGCTGCTCACCGAAGGCGAATTGGCGTTCGCGGTACGGGGACTTCAGCGCGGGCGGGTACTGCTCGTACTCCGGCTCGTCCCAGGCGTCGCCTGAGGCCACGCGCTCGCCGGCGCGCTTCTTGAGTTCGGCCAGCGGCCCGCCTGTGAGCACGTAGGCGTTCCACGGCTGGAGGTTCGAACCGGACGGCGCCCAAGCGGCAGCGGACAGGACGCGCTCCAGCACTTCCCTCGGGACCTCGCGGTCGGTGAATCCACGCACTGCCCGTCGGCTCGTGACGGCCTCGTAGACATCCAAGATCGTCTACCTTCCTCTGCTCGACGTCTGCCTCCATCAGATTCGCGACGGTATCATTCGATACTATCTTGCATGCAACTACTGTCGGGGTGCGCGCTGCCGCGGATCGACTCGGGCTGTGGCTGCGGCTGTCGGTGCCGTGTTCTCGTCCTGTTCGAACGGAACGCGCCGGAGCCAGGGCGGCGCGCAGCCACTGTGGGTGCAGCTTCATGGGCGGGTTCGCCGAGGACTGCCTGAGGCGAGCGCGTCCACGCGACGGGCCGCCCGCGCGGGTGCCCTTACGCCTCGCCGCGCGGGGGATAGGCGAACCGGGTCAGCAGGTCCGCCAGCTGCTCGGCCTCGCCAGGCCTCAACTCGGAAACCAGGCGGTCGGCCAGCGGCTCAGCCGCCACGTGGGCCGCGTCGAAAAGCTCCACGCCCGCAGGCGTGATCTCCACCGCCCGCACCCGCCGGTCTCCCGGAACGGCTTTGCGTGCGGCCAGCCCTTTGCGCTCCAGGTCGTCCACGACCCGCATGATTCCCGCCTTGTCCGACCCGGTGGCCGCCGCCAGGTCCCGCTGCACTGTGGGCCCGCGGTCCATCAGCTCGATCAGCACGGCGAAATGCCGCACTTCGATGCCGAGCGGCCGAAACGCCTCCGCCATCACCGAGGCCGCGCGCCAGTGCGCCTGGCGCAGCAGCAATCCGAGAGCGAAGGGCGAGGCATCCCCGGGGCGGCCGGTGGCACGTGAAGCAGTGGTGCTGTGAGGAACGTCGGCGGTCATGGGGTCACGTTAGCGGCATCGATTCGGCCGATACGGTATCGATTGAGACCAAGTGTGATCCAGGTCGACCTCGGCACTTGTCGCCCCTCGCCGGAAGGGCATCTGGTCGCGGCAAGGCCGGCCTGGCAACGGCGACCTGGGCGTCGTCCTCGCCTCTATGCCGGTGTCCCCAGGACCTCTCGGATGACGTGCCGGGCGTTGGCCGAAATGATCGGGTTGGTCCTCCGGTAGTACGGCAGCTGGATGACCGCCATGGACAGCGCCCAGCCCCGGCTGCGCGCCCAGGTCGCGTCGTCCACGTCCACCGCCTCGCGGTAGACCCGCCGCGCCGAGGCGGGCAGCAGGTTCCAGGCAGGGATGAGGTCGGTCGCGGGTTCGCCCATGCCCACGGTGCCGAAGTCGATGACTGCCGAGACGCGGTCGCCTGCGAGCAGCAGATTGCTCGGCATGAGGTCGGAGTGCGTCCAGCAGGCCGGGCCCGTCCACAGCGGCGCCGCGAGCGCTTCCTCCCAGGCCGCGGTGATCTCGTCGGCGTCGAAGGGTTCGTCGGTGCGGCGCAGCGCCTCGATCGCTGTCCGCATCTCCCGGTCTTCGGCGATCAACGGCCCGCCCCGGTGCGCCGGCGGCCCGCCGGGGAGGTCGATCTTGCGGATGGCGACCGCGAACTCCGCGAGGTCGCGGGCCACCGACTCGGGCTCGCCCAGGTCGCCTTCGACCGGGTTGCGGCCCTCGATCCAGCGGTGCACCGCCCAGGTCAGGGGGTATCCCTCTCCCGGCGCGCCGGTCGCCACCACCTCCGGGACCGGCAGCGGCAGCAGCGGCGCCAGCCGGGGGAGCAGCCGTGCTTCCATCGCGACGGCCTCGGCGCCTCCGGGGCGCAGCGGCAGCCGGACGGTCAGGTCCTCGCCGAGCCGGTAGATCGCGTTGACGGTGCCTCCGGAGGCGAGCCGGACGATCGGCAGGTCCGCCCACTGCGGAAACTGAGCGCGCAGCAGCCGCCGTACCAGGTCGGCGTCCGTCTCCGCTTCGTCCGCGTGCATCTTGCCCATCCGCCCACCAGTTCTCTCGTTCCCGCCCGGATCGTCGCCGGTCGGACCGTGACCCTGAGTTCATATCAGCCGGCCGTGGCTGCCGGAGGATTACGGGACATGGAGGCTCAAAGCGGCCTGCCTCCTGCGGTCGTGCGGGCACGCCGTGCTCGCTGCCCCGATCGTCAAAGCCGGACGACCGGTCAGCTGTTCCACATAGGTTGTTTTGCTACCTAGGCTGTGGTGTCATCTAGCAATGGTCACCGACAGACGAGCCAGCTGGCTCAAGGGCGTCCTCGACCTGCTGGTGCTCGCCTGCCTCACCGGCGGCGAGAGCTACGGGTACGAGATCGCCAGACGTCTCGACGAGGCGGGGCTGGGCCGTATCAAGGGCGGGACGCTCTATCCCGTGCTCAACCGGCTGGAGGAGTCCGGTCTGCTGGAGGCCGAGTTCAGGGCGACGGAGCGCGGTCCCGGACGTCGCTACTACCGCCTGACGGAGGAGGGCCGCAGCGCTCTCAAGACGCAGGGCGACGCGTGGGCCGGCTTCCACCACTCGGTGACGCGGTTGCTTGAGCAGCGGGAGGACGGCTGATGACGGACGGCACCTACTTCGACCGGCTCGTCGTCCTGCTTCGGGATCGCGAGGTGCCCGAGGATCGCATCGACGAGCTCGTACGTGAGCTGACGGCGTACGGCGAGGAGGCCGGGGCGGACGCGGCCGAGGAGTTCGGGTCCGTCGCCGAGCTCGCGACGCAGCTGTCCGAGCGGGAGCCCACGGTTACGACCGGGCCCGGGGACGGACAGCTGGAGCCGGATGACGCCGCCGAGGCATGGGTGTGGACGGCCGACGCCTTCAAGGAGCAGCGCCTGCTGGACCGCTTCGGCGGCCAGGGCTGGGAGGTGGACCGGCTCGACCGGCTCGGCCGGTTCGTCTGCCGGCGGGACCTGGGGCACCCGATGCGCTGGGAGTACCGGCGGGAGACGCTGGCCCACTCCGGGAGGTCGGCGCGCAGCGTGCAGCTGGCCCCCGAGGGCTGGGAGCAGTTCGGCGTGTGGGGCCCGTTCACGTACTACAAGCGCCCCGGTGCGGTCCTCGACGGCCCCGCCGCCCGGATCGACGAACCGCCCGCCCCGCCGGCGAAGCGTGTCCACTTCGGGAAGCGGCTCTACGCCTGGCTCGCGGTGTGCGTGCTGGCTGTGGCGTCGGCGTTCTGGAGCGGGGTGACCGTTGCCGGGATTCCGGACGGGAGCACGCTGGCGGGTGCGTGCGTGGGGTTCGCCGTCGCCGGTCTGGCGGTGTGGCTGCTGGGGCGGTCGGCGCTGAGGAAGCAGACCTCCGGCAGAAGGTAGGGCTTCACGGCGCCGGGTGTGATCTTGACGAGGGGCGCTGTTCACCCGAACGGCCACGCTCACCTGTGCGACCTCGGGCCTCCGGTTCACCGTGTGTCTATGCGGCACCGTAAACCCAAGCCCAAGCGGCCCTACAGACTCTGGTTCGTGGCGCTCCTGCCGCTCGCGTTCCTGGTCACGTGGGACGAGCCTGTGCGCGACGATGCCGCTGCGCGGCGGCACGCCCGCCCGGCAGGGGCCGGAACGGTGCCCGGTGTGCCCCGCCCGGAGATCGTGCCGCGCCGTGACTGGCACGCGAACGAGAAGATGGTCCGCGAGCGCCCCGCGTCCTCGCACGGTGTGCGGACCGTCTTCATCCACCACACCAACCAGCCGAACGACTACGAGTGCTCAGAGGTGCCCCGCATGCTGCGGACGCTGGAGGCCGACCACGTCAGGCGCGGCTGGGACGACCTGGGCTACAACTTCATCGTCGACCACTGCGGCAAGATCTACGAAGGCCGTTCCGGCGGCCTGAAGCGCTCGGTCGAGGGCGCGCACACGATGGGCTTCAACGCCCACAGCATGGGGATAGCCGCGCTCGGCAACTTCCAGCTGGGCAACGAGGTGCCGCAGCCGATGCTCGACTCGATCGCCACTCTGGCGGCCTGGAAGCTGCGACCGGGCGTCGACCCACGGGGGCGTACGCGGATGGTCTCCTCCAGCGACCTCAGCCGCTTCGACAAGGGGAAGAGCGCGACCTTCCACGTCATAGCCGCCCACCAGGACGCCTACGAGACGAACTGCCCGGGCAAGGCGCTGTACGGCAAGCTCGGGGAGATCCGCCGCAAGGCGTTCCAGCTGCGTGAGCAGGCCGCGGCACGGCAGAAGCCGAAGCGGCCGTCGACGGAGGCGGATGCCGGGCGGGGCGACCGTCACTGACGGGCGGACGCCCCGCACCCGCACGCCCGGGTCAGACCTACGCCCGGGTCAGACCTTGAGGAAGTCCAGAAGATCCTTGTTGAACCGGTCGTTCCCGCTGCCGTAGAGCCCGTGCGGCGCGCCGGGGTAGACCTTCAGGGTGGGGTCCTTGACGAGTTCGGCCGTCTTGGGTGACGAGGCGACGATCGGCACGATCTGGTCGTCGTCACCGTGCGCGATGAAGACGGGGACGTCGATCCGGGTCAGGTCGTCGGTGAAGTCCGTCTCCGAGAAGGCCTTGACGCATTCGTAGGAGGCGTTGAGCGCCACCTGCATGCTCATCAGCCAGAACGCGTCGCGAGTCCCTTCGGAGACGTCCGAGCCGGGACGGTTGGCGCCGTAGAAGCTGGCGCTGAGGTCCTGGTAGAACTGCGACCGGTCGGAGAGCACGCCCTCGCGAATCTCGTCGAAGACCTTCATGGGGAGACCCTCCGGATTGGCCTCCGTCTTCAGCATGAGCGGGGGTACGGAGCTCAGCAGCACCGCCTGCGCGACTCGGGACGTCCCGTGCCGGCCCAGGTAGCGAGTCACCTCGCCGCCTCCGGTGGAGTGCCCGACGACGGTCGCGTTGCTGAGGTTGAGCATGTCGATGAGCTGGGCGAGGTCGTCGGCGTAGGTGTCCATGTCGTGGCCGTCCCACGGCTGGGAGGAGCGGCCGTGGCCCCGCCTGTCGTGTGCGATGACGCGGTATCCCTGCGAAGCGATGAAATTCAGCTGCGGGTCCCAGGCGTCCGCGTTCAGTGGCCAGCCGTGGCTGAAGACGACCGGGCGTCCGGAGCCCCAGTCCTTGTAGTAGATCTCGGTGCCGTCGGCGGTGGTGATGGTGCCCATGGCGGACTCCTTCCTTGCCTTCCCGGCCCGTCGTACGAGGGGAGAGGCCGAGACCTCCGGCCTCCGGCCCCGATCCATGTCGAACGGGCCGGACACACCTTCAACGGTCGCGCGGAGTGGGGGAGCTTTCAAGGCGGGCCCGGGAGCCCGCCCACGCACCGGTTCCGACGCGGCGCGGGAACCGGTCCGCTGTAGGGCCCGAGATCCGTCCGTTCCGGAGAGATCGTTGCTGTGCCGCGGAAGTCCGCTCGCGCAGGAGTGCCACGTCATCAGCGGGGAACCCGCCCGTGCGGTCGATCGGAAGCGAAGAGAGGTGCCGATGTCCCACGTGCCCGCGGAGCAGGACCGGCAGCAAGAGACGGACGACGTCGTGGAGTTGATCCTGAGGGACCACCGCACGATGGAGGATCTTTTCCGTGAGATGCGGAGCGTTGACGCCGACCGCGCGGCGGCGCTGCGCAGACTGGCCGATCTGCTGATCGCCCACGCGGAGGCGGAGGAGACGCAGGTGTACCCGGCGCTGCGCCGCTACCGGAACGTGGACGACGAGGACGTCGAGCACAGCGTGGAGGAACACACCGAGGGCAACGAGGCGTTGCTCGCGCTGCTGGAGGTCGAACAGCCCGGCAGCGAGGAGTGGGACGAGCGGCTGGAGGACCTCGTGCAGGCGGTCAGCCATCACCTGGACGAGGAGGAGTGCTCGCTCATCAACGACACGCGCGAGAACGTCGGCGCGGAACGGCGGGCCGAGCTGGGGCGGGAGTTCGCCCGCGTCCGCCGTGATCAACTCGCTTCCGCTCCGGGCCGCCCGGAGAACGTACGACGGGTGGTGGACGCCGCTTCGCGGTGACTGCGCCGGGCAGCCTTCGACCGGTCTTTTGTCCGGTTCCTCCGGGCCCAGGTGGAGCGGGAGGAACCGCGCAGGGGCTCCCGCGGTCTCCCGTCTGTCCACGGGAGGTACTTCCATCGAGCGATCCCTGTGATGGCTGACGGCGTGGATGTTGCCGCTGTGCCTGCCGGGCTCGGTGCCCTTCTTCATGGCCGAGGCCGCACGTACGACGAATCGTGAACCTCTCGCGTGGAGCGGCGCCTTCAGCCGGCTACGGCCGGAACCGCACCCCGGCGACGACCTCGCACCGCTCCCAACTCGACGCCTGCCGCAGCGAGTTCACCCATGACAGCCACTGCTTCGCGGCCGTCCCGGCGGTGTGTGACGGACGGCCGCCACTGCCTCGATGCGATGCCCACGAGCGAGACGCCCTCAGGTGACGGCCGTCGGGCCGCCCGAAAAGCCGTACTTGTGTACCCCGGGGGAAACCCGTGGAAACGCTCCGAGTCCCGCCATGGCGCCGCCGGTATCGATGCCTGCGGCACTAGATTGAGTCCTTCGAAGATACGGATTGCATGATTTGGACTGTGAATTCAGTACATATGGATTGAAGGGACACGGGGTCTGCATGGAGCCTCGGGAGCTGTGGGATCGGCACACGGTGTTGGCGAAAGCCTTCTGCCAGAGCGACGAGGAGGTACGTGCGGCGCAGACCACGCTGGACGACGCACAGACGAGCCGGATCCGTTCGCTCGCGGCGTTCTCGGTCATCGTCGGCAACGACAAGGCGGTGGCCGAGATGCTCGGCCTGCCGGAGCGTGAAGTACGCATCGCCCGCCGGACCGTCGGCCGTGAGGACGCCCGGTCACTGGCAGACGACCTGCTCATGACGCCGCTCCTCCAGCCGCACTCCGCGCCGCACGAGGAGAACGTGCGGGCGAAGGACCCCGCGAACCCTCATCAGCACGCCCACGCCCAGGCGCCGGATCACATGCCCGCCCACGATCTGTCCCAGATGCACGGGCACCCGCAGGCGCACGTCCCGCCGCAGCATCACCAGGCCCAACATCAGGTCCAGCACCAGCCCCAGCATCAAGTCCAGCACCAGACGCAGCAGCACCAGCAGGTCCCGTACGCACAGGATCCCTACCACCCGGACCAGTACCAGCAGCCGCACGAGCACATGCAGATGTACGACCACTCGCACATGCCCGACCACATGGGCTGGTCACCCGTGCAGGACGCGGTGCTCGTCGACGGCTGGCAGTCCGGCGTGGACATGGAGATCCTCGCGCTCGAACTCGGCACCGACCTGCGGAGGTTGACGGCTCGCGCGCAGTATCTCTCCGCGCAGGGGCGGCTGTTCATGCATCCCGAGGAGAACGCCGGGCGGCAGGGCGGCAAGCACCGCAGGGAGAGCGTCCCGCACCACCCGGGTGTCCCCAGCCAGCAGATGAGCTCCCCGGGCGACGTGCTCCTGCCGGACGGTCTGGTTCCGGACGGCTATGGCGGGTACTGGGCGAACTGGAACGAGATGCTGCCGGCCCCCCAGGGCTGACACTCTCGCACCGTGCGAGCGGGGCCCCGGCGGTCCGGGGCCGCCAGGGCGGGACGTTCTGGCGCCCGTGAGCGTTGATAGCGTGTACGCCCGACCGCCGCCTTGCGGTGTGCCCCTGATGAGGAGCCTGTGACGTGACCGTCCTCGCGCTGGGACCCAGTTGGCTCGATCCGGACTATCTGATCCAGACCTTCGGTCTGATCGGCATCCTTGTGATCGTCTTCGCGGAGTCCGGCCTGCTGATCGGCTTCTTCCTGCCCGGAGATTCGCTGTTGTTCACAGCGGGACTCCTGGTGGCGACCGACAAGTACCTGCACTATCCGCTGTGGCTGGTCTGCACGCTCGTGGTGATCTCGGCCGTGCTCGGTGACCAAGCGGGCTATCTGTTCGGACGGAAGGTCGGCCCCTCCCTGTTCCGCCGGCCCGACTCCCGCCTGTTCAAGCAGGAGAACGTGGAGAAGGCCCACGAGTTCTTCGAGAAGTACGGGCCCAAGTCGCTGGTGCTGGCCCGCTTCGTGCCGATCGTGCGGACCTTCACGCCGATCATCGCCGGCGTGAGCCAGATGCGGTACCGCTCCTTCCTGACCTTCAACGTCGTCGGCGGCGTGCTGTGGGGCGCCGGAGTCACGCTGCTCGGTGCCCTGCTGGGGCAGATCGCGGCCGTGCGGAACAACATCGAGATGATGCTCGTCGGCATCGTGGTCCTCTCCGTGATGCCGATCGTCATCGAGTACCTGCGTGCCCGTAAGCGGAAGAAGGCGGAGACGAACGCCGGCC
>NZ_JACBXA010000226.1 GCF_013870515.1 Streptomyces albidus (ex Kaewkla and Franco 2022)
CGCGGCGCGGGCCGCTTCCTTGCGGGCGGGGAGCGCCCCCGCCACCGTCAACTCCTCGGTGCCGGTGAGGAGATCGACCACGCGCGTGGCCAAGACGGCCCGGGAAGGCGCGAGTTGGCGTTCGGTACGGCGGGAGAGCGTGCCGGTGAGGAGTGGCACCGCCGCTCCCGCCGCGAGAAGGCCGAGAGCGAGCACGGCTCCGGCGGCAGGGAGCACGGGGCCGGTGAAGGCGACGGCGGCGAGGCCCACCGTGACCGCGACGGAGGCGGGCAGCAGCCAGCGCAGGAAGTGGTCCTGGAGGGCGTCGACGTCGCTGACGAGCCGGGTGAGCAGGTCCCCGCGCCGGGTTCGGCGCAGCGCGGCGGGAGCGAGACGTTCGAGCCTCGTGTAGACGCGGACGCGGACGTCGGCGAGCACGCGGAGGACGGCGTCGTGCGAGACGAGCCGCTCGGCGTAACGGAAGACGGCGCGGCCGATCCCGAAGGTGCGGGTCGCGGTGACGGCGACCATCAGATAGAGGACCGGCGGGTGCTGGGAGGCACGCGAGATCAGCCAGCCGGAGGTGGCCATGAGACCCACGGCGGAGAGAAGGGCGAGCGAGCCGAGCAGGAGGGCGAGGGCAACTCGTGCGGCGGGCGGCCGCATTCGCCCCGTGCCGGTCGCCACGGAGCGCTTCGATGCACGGCCCGCACCCCGGAGAAGGCCGGCGATCCCTCCCTTCGCCCCGGTACGGGGAATCGCGCTCAGATGTTCCGGGGCACCCGCCCCTGGGCTCTCCTCGTCGAGGGGCGACGGCTGTGCGGGAAGGGGCGCCGCGACACGTCCAGGGGTCTCCCCCATCGCGCACGCCGCATCCTCGGACGGCCCGAGCAGGGGCTGCGGCCGCAGCGTGACGACCCGGTCCGCCAGCGAGAGCAGAGCCGGGCGATGGGTGACGAGGACGACTGTGCGGTCCCGGGCGAGGCGCCCGATCGCCGAGATGACGGACGCCTCCGTCTCTCCGTCCAGCGCAGCCGTCGGCTCGTCCAGGAGCAGCATGGGCCGGTCGGCGAGGAACGCGCGTGCCAGGGCGAGGCGTTGGCGCTGGCCGGCGGAGATGCCCGCGCCGCCTTCGCCGAGGACCGTCGTCGCCTCCAGCCGGGCGTCGGCGTCGGCGAGGGCGGCGCGCACCTCCTCGTCGGTGGCGGCGGGACGTGCCAGCCGGACGTTCTCCGCGATCGTGCCGGCGAAGAGGTGCGGGTGCTGCGGGACCCAGGCGATCTGGCTGTGCCAGCCGGGCTGCCGCAGTTCGTGGATGTCCGTGTCGCCGGCGCGTGCGTGGCCCGACGTGGGGCGGGTCAGACCCAGCAGGACGCGGAGCAGCGTCGTCTTCCCCGTGCCCGAGGCGCCGGTCAGCGCGACCGTCTCTCCCGGGTTCAGGGTCAGGTCGGTGGCCGGCAGCGACTCCTGGCTCCGGCCCTCGTGGCGTACGACGACGCGGTCGAGCGTGACCGTGGCGGCCCGCAGATCGGGGGCGCCAGTACGCGAGGTGGGCGGAGGCGCCTGCTCCAGCACGGCGAAGACCTCCTCGGCCGCCGAGAGTCCCTCCGCCGCCGCGTGGTACTGGGCTCCGACCTGGCGGAGCGGCAGATAGGCCTCGGGGGCGAGCACGAGGACGAGCAGCCCGGTGTGGAGGTCGAGTTCGCCGTGGACCAGCCGCATGCCGATGGCGACGGCGACGAGGGCGACGGAGATCGTCGCGAGGAGTTCGAGGGCGAAGGAGGAGAGGAACGCGATGCGCAGGGTGCGCAGGGTGGCGCGGCGGTAATCGGCCGTGATGGCACGGATGTTGTGGGCCTGCGCCTTCGCGCGGCCGAAGACCTTGAGGGTGGGCAGGCCCTCGACGACGTCCAGGAAGTGGCCGGAGAGCCGGGAGAGCAGACGCCACCGGCGGTCCATGTGCGCCTGGGTCGCCCAGCCGATCAGGGCCATGAAGAGCGGGATGAGGGGGAGGGTGACCAGGATGACCGCGGCCGAGAGCCAGTCCGCCGTGGCGATGCGGATCAGCACCGCCACGGGAACGACGACGGCCAGGGCGAGTTGGGGAAGGTAGCGGGCGAAGTAGTCGTCGAGCGCGTCGATGCCGCGGGTGGCCAGCGTCACGAGCTCACCGGTGCGCCGCTCCGCGCGCGCGGCGTCCTCGCCGCGCAGTCCTCTGGTGAGCGTCGCGTGGTGCAGCAACCGTTTGCGCAACTCGGACTTGACCGCCGCGCTGCTGCGGTGCGCGGCCAGCTCGGTGAGCCAGGAGACGAGCGCGCGGCCCACGGCGCTGGCGGCGAGCAGCAGCAGCGGCGTACGGAGCGATCCGGGCGAGGCGTGCCGCTGGAACGCCTCCACGACGACGTCCGCGATCAGCACGGCCTGTCCGATGACGAGCAGCGCCGAGATCATGCCGAGCAGCACGGACCCGGTCAGGAAGACGCGTGTCGTACGTGCGTGGGTGAGCAGGCGGGGATCGACGGGCTTCACGGTCACCCCCTCAGTGGTTCCCGGCGATGTGCTGGGTGCCGATGCGCTTGCGGAACACCCAGTAGGTCCAGCCCTGGTAGAGCAGGACGAGGGGTGTGGCGAAGGCCGCGCACCACGTCATGATCCGGAGCGTGTACGGGTTGGACGCCGCGTCCTGGGCCGTCAGGCTCCAGCGCGGGTCGAGCGAGGAGGGCATGACGTCCGGGAAGAGCGCGAGGAAGAGAGTGGCCACGGTCGCGGCGATGGTCACCCCGGAGAAAGCGAACGCCCAGCCTTCACGGCCCGCCGTGTTGGCGAGGACGGCGACGGGCAGGGCGACCAGCGCGGCGACGAGCGTGACGAGGCTCGCGGTGCCGCCGGTGTGCCTCTGGGCGAGGACGAGGAAGAGCCCGGTCAGCACCGCGGAGGCCACTCCCAGGAGGGTGGCCAGCCGGCGGGCGCGTGCACGGATGTCACCGGTCGTCTTCAGCGCCGTGAAGACCGAGCCGTGGAAGGTGAAGAGGACCAGGGTGACCAGGCCCCCGAGCAGGGCGTACGGGCCCAGCAGGTCCCCGAGCGTGCCGGTGTAGTTCTTGTCCGAGCCGATCGGTACGCCCCAGGTGATGTTCGCGAAGACGAGACCCCAGAGGAACGCGGGCAGCAGCGAGGTGACGAAGACTGCGGCCTCCCACCGGTTCTGCCAGCTCGTCTCCGGGCGCTTGGCGCGGTACTCGAAGGCGACGCCGCGCACGATGAGGCAGACGAGGATGAGCAGCAGGGGCAGGTAGAAGCCCGAGAACAACGTGGCGTACCAGTCGGGGAACGCGGCGAAGGTGGCTCCCGCCGCGCTGATCAGCCAGACCTCGTTGCCGTCCCAGACAGGGCCGATGGTGTTGATCAGTACGCGGCGTTCGCCGCGGTCGCGGGCGAGGAGCCGGGTGAGGACGCCGACGCCGAAGTCGAAGCCCTCCAGGAAGAAGTAGCCGGTCCACAGAACGGCGATGACGGCGAACCAGACATCGTGAAGTTGCATCGCACGCTCCTCAGTAGGAGAAGGCCATGGGCCGGTCGGGGTCGTGGTCGTGGCCGCCGATCCGGGTCGGCGGGTCGAGGTCGGACTCGGTCAGCTCGGGTGGCCCGGCCTTGATGTACTTCGCGAGCAGCTTGACCTCGATCACGGCGAGCACCGCGTACAGCGCGATGAAGACGAGCATCGAGGTGAGCACTTCGCCCTGGCTGACCGTGGGCGAGACCGCGGCGGCGGTGGGCAGCACGCCGTAGACGACCCAGGGCTGACGGCCGGTCTCGGTGAAGATCCATCCCCAGGAGTTGGCGATGAGGGGGAAGGCCATGGTCAGCAGGGCCAGCCGCCAGTACCAGCCGGTGAGGGCTGGCCCCAGTTCGCGGTCCCGGGTCAGCGCGAGGCGGGGGACCGCGTCGTCGCCCGTACGCAGCCGGGGCGAGAGCCAGAGCCTGCGCCGGGTGAGGTAGAGGCCGGCGGCGCCGAGGGCCAGCGAGGACATCCCGAAGCCGATCATCCAGCGGAACGACCAGTAGGCGACGGGGATGTTGGGGCGGTAGTCGGCGATGTCCAGGGTGTCGCCGTACTTCTCGCGCAACGCCTTCTGGGTGTCGTTGATGCCCGGGACGGCCTCGGAGAAGTTGTCGTGCGCGAGGAAGGAGAGCAGCCCGGGGACCTCGATCGCGACCTTGTTGTGGCCCTCGTCGACGTCCCCGTAGGCGAAGAGGGAGAAGGGCGCAGGCGCCTGCGTCTCCCAGAGCGCTTCGGCGGCGGCCATCTTCATGGGCTGCTGCTCGTACATGATCTTCCCGAGCCGGTCGCCTGTGACGGCGGTGAGCATCCCGGCGACGACCATGGTGATCAGACCGAGCCGCAGCGAGGAGCGCATCACCGGCACGTGCCGTCCCCGCATCAGGTGGTAGGCGGCCACTCCGACCATGAACGCCGCCCCTGTCAGGAAGGCGGCGGTGAGTGTGTGGGCGAACTGGGCCAGGGCCGTGTTCTGCGTCAGTACGCGCATGAAGTCGGTGAGTTCGGCCCGGCCGTTCTCGGGGTTCATGCGGTAGCCGACGGGGTGCTGCATCCAGGAGTTGGCGGCCAGGATGAAGAACGCGGACAGCACGGTCCCGACCGCGACCACCCACATGCAGGCCGCGTGGATGCCCTTGGGCAGCTTGTCCCAGCCGAAGATCCACAGGCCGATGAAGGTGGACTCGAAGAAGAAGGCGATGAGCGCCTCGAAGGCGAGCGGGGCGCCGAAGACGTCACCCACGAAGCGCGAGTAGTCCGACCAGTTCATGCCGAACTGGAACTCCTGCAGGATCCCGGTCACCACACCCATGGCGATGTTGATCAGGAAGAGCTTGCCCCAGAACTTGGTGGCCCGGAGGTACTTCTCCTTGCCGGTGCGCACCCAGGCGGTCTCCAGACCCGCGACGAGCGAGGAGAGGGAGATCGTCAGTGGGACGAAGAGGAAGTGGTAGACGGTCGTGACGCCGAACTGCCAGCGCGCCAGGGTCTCCGGCGCCAGAGCTGTGATCACCACAGGCTCTCTCCTTTGCCTCGCGCCGCCGCCGGCGAGGAGCTTCGTCCGCGTTCGGACGGAGATGACCGGGCCGGAACGGCGTTCGTGAATGAGTTCACATTCACAAGCAATAGTACGGTCGCCTTTTCCGGACGTCGCGGCGGGGTCCTCCAGGAACACTTCGACCCGCCCGCGGCGCGATGGGGAAGCGCCGGCGAGCGGGTCGGGAAGCAGTGATCACAGGTGCCCGGCGAGCCGGGCCCGGCCGGGCGAGGGGGTCAGAACTCGCTCTTGCGGAAGGCCGCGGCCGTCTGCAGGAAGAGGTCGTTGGCCTCGTCCTCCCCCACCGAGACGCGCACGCCCTCACCGGCGAAGGGACGGATCATCACTCCGGCCTTCTCGCAGGCCGCGGCGAAGTCGACCGTACGGTCCCCCAGCCGCAGCCACACGAAGTTGGCCTGCGACTCGGGCACGGTCCAGCCCTGCGCCACCAGTTCACGCGTGACCCGGACGCGCTCGGCGACCAGCCCTTCGACGCGCTCCAGCAGCGCGTCCTCGCTGCGCAGCGAGGCGACAGCGGCGTCCTGTGCGACCTGGCTCACGCCGAAGGGCACGGCGGTCTTGCGCAGCGCGGCGGCGACGGGCTCGTGGGCGACGGCGAAACCGACGCGGAGCCCTGCCAGCCCGTACGCCTTGGAGAAGGTGCGCAGCACGCAGACGTTGGGACGCTCGCGGTAGAGGTCGATCCCGTCCACGACGCGCTCGTCGCGCACGAACTCGCGGTAGGCCTCGTCGAGTACGACGAGCACGTCGTCCGGCACCCGGTCCAGGAAGCGCTCGAGGTCGGCGCGCGGGATGGCCACGCCCGTGGGGTTGTTGGGGTTGCAGACGAAGATGAGCCTGGTGCGGTCGGTGACGGCGGCGGCCATCGCGTCCAGGTCGTGCTCCTCGTCGTCCGTGAGCGGCACCTGCACCGAGGTGGCACCGGAGATCTGCGTGATGATCGGGTACGCCTCGAAGGAGCGCCACGCGTAGATCACTTCGTCGCCCGGCCCCGCGGTGCTCTGCAGCAGCTGCTGGGCGACGCCGACCGAACCGGTGCCGGTGGCCACGTGCTCGACGGGGACGTCGAAGCGGTCCGCCAGCTCGGCCAGCAGGGAGGTGCAGGCCATGTCCGGGTACCGGTTGGCGGCGGCCACCGAGGCGGCCATCGTCTCCATGACCCCCGGCAGTGGCGGGTAGGGGTTCTCGTTGGAGGACAGCTTGTACGCGGACGGTCCGGAGGCCGCCGCCCGGCCGGGCTTGTAGGTGGGGATCCCTTCGAGCGCGCCGCGCAGCCTGGGCGTCTTGTCACTCACCGCTGGTCCTCCTCGTCCCTGATGCGGACTCCAATACTTCTCACCTTAAGAGGAATCGCGAGAACGGCGTACGGGTCTGCACCATGAGCTCCCCCACGCACTCCCGCTCCGGTGGCGGAAGCGGTGGCGCGCGTCACTCATGAAGGTGAGTTGAGACCTCCTCGAGACATGGTCGTGTCCTCGGGCACAATCGCCCCCGGAGGGTGACAATATTTATGACGGGGCGTCAACTATCGAAGTTTCCAAGGTAGTTGGCGCTTGCGGAACGTGCAGAATCGTGCCTTCTGGTGCCCTCCCGGAGCGTCGCACACCCCCTCCGTCGCGGGCCTACGATCGGGTCGCCATGACAGCAGCAGAGAAGCATCAGGTAAGCCGGACACCGGCCACGCGCCGGGCCCGCGGGGGGAGCCGGCTGAACGGGCGCGCGGGCATCCGCGATGTCGCCGCCGCGGCCGGTGTCTCCATCACGACTGTCTCCGACGCGTTAAACGGCAAGGGCCGACTGCCCGATGCCACCCGTCGGCACGTCCGTGAGGTGGCCGAACGGCTCGGGTACCGGCCCTCGGCGGCCGCTCGTACGCTCCGCACCGGCAAGTCGGGGCTGATCGGGCTCACGGTCACGACGTACGGCGAAGAACCGTTCACCTTCACGGAGTTCGCCTACTTCGCGGAGATGGCCCGCGCCGCCACCTCCGCAGCGCTCGCACGCGGATACGCCCTGGTCATCCTCCCGGCCACCTCACGTCACGACCTGTGGTCCAACGTCGCACTCGACGGCACCGTCGTCATCGACCCCTCGGACGAGGACCCGGTCGTGTCCGAGCTGGTCCGCTCCGGTCTGCCCGTCGTCTCCGACGGGCGCCCCGCCGGCTCGCTGCCCGTCACCGCATGGGTGGACAACGACCACGAGGAGGCCGTGCACGGCCTCCTCGACCACCTCGCCGAGTCCGGCGCCCGCCGCATCGGGCTGCTGACCGGCACCAGCACCGACACGTACACGCGCCTGTCGACCACCGCCTACTTCGAGTGGTGCGAGCGCGTCGGGCAGGAACCGGTCTACGAGCACTACCCCGCCCACGACCCCTGCGCCGGCGCCGTGGCCGCCGACCGCCTGCTGGCCCGGCCGGACCGTCCCGACGCGGTCTACGGTCTCTTCGACCCGAACGGCACCGACCTGCTCGCCGCCGCACGCCGCTACGGGCTGCGCGTGCCGGAGGACCTGCTGCTGGTCTGCTGCAGCGAGTCCAGCGTCTACGCGGCCACCGAACCGCCGATCACCACGCTCTCCCTCAAGCCCGGCAGGACGGGGAACACGGTCGTCCAGCTCCTCATCGACGCCATCGAGGGCCTCGACGAAGGGCGGCCCGTGCACCAGGTGATGCCGACAGACCTCATCGTCCGTACGTCCTCGCAGCGCCGCCCGCCCCGAACCACCATCAGCGCGCCACGCTCTCCGTCGGCGGACTGACCGTCCTGACGGCCCTGCCGACGCAACCGGAGGACGGACCGCGGGCTCCTGACGGGATTTCAGGGGCGGACGAGAGGGGAATTTCCGGAGGAATGCGCCGGCCCCTCGCCCACGAGCCTCAATTGCCACCCCCAGGTGCGTCACAAGGCGCTACCGGCGTTCCTATGATGGGGCGCACGACACCGGGACCCGATCTCGACCTGTGGAACTGTGCACCAGTGGACCTCGGGTCAGCGCGGCAGGCGGCGGACGGCGGATCCGCCCGCCGAAGCAGACGGAGCGAGGTGCGGGAAGGTGCACGGCGGCAGGCGATGGTGGAGGGGTCGATGACTCAGGGGGCCGGTCAGGGACCCGAGATGTGGCACGGTGACGTTGCGTCGGCGCAAGGGGTGCCGGGGCACACACCACGCGTGGCACCGCCGGCGGGGTCACCCGTCCCGGGCCACACAGCACATCCGGCGCAGGAGCACCCGCCGTCGGCTCCGGCTCCGTCCAGCAAGGACGAGGAGCCGGACGAGCCCGAGGGCTACACCCCGACGCAGCGCGACCTGCCGGTCATCAAGTCCGGCGCGCACAGCGGGCACGAACCCACCCTCGTGGACGTCCCGGTGCAGAAGACCACCAACGAGGGAGACGGTCCGCTCTTCGTCGTCGGTGACGTGCACGGCTACATCGACGAACTGCGCGCGGCGCTCCAGGCCGCCGGGATCATCGACGGACATGACAACTGGACGGCGGACAACGCCCGTCTGTGGTTCCTGGGCGACTTCACCGACCGCGGGCCCGACGGGATCGGCGTCATCGACCTGGTCATGAACCTCTCCGCGCAGGCCGCAGCAGCGGGCGGCTACTGCAAGGCGCTGATGGGCAATCACGAACTGCTCCTCCTCGGCGCGAAGCGGTTCGGCGACACGCCCGTCAACTCCACTGCGGGCACGGCCTCGTTCCAGGCCGCCTGGCTGCTCAACGGCGGACAGCGCACCGACATGGAGCGGCTCGAGGAGCACCACATCCAGTGGATGTCGCGGCTCGACGCGATGGCGCTCGCCGACGGTCATCTGCTGCTGCACTCCGACGCCACCTGCTACCTCGACTACGGCACCGGCATCGAGGCCGTCAACGACGCCATCACACACGCCCTACAGCGCAACGACGCCGACGAGACCTGGGATCTGTTCCGCAAGTTCACCAAGCGTTTCGCCTTCCGCGACGAGTCGGGCCCGGAGAACGCGCGCGGGCTGCTCTCCGTCTTCGGCGGCGAGCGGATCGTCCACGGGCACAGCCCCATCCCGTACCTGCTCGGCGAAGTCGGCAGCGAGGACGAGGACGCCGCGCCGGACGTGACCGGTCCGCACGTCTACGCCGACGGGCTCGCGCTCGCGATGGACGGCGGAGTGACCATGGCCGGAAAATTGCTCGTCACACAACTGCCCCTGGCCGAATAGCCTGTTCACAGGCGGGCGTACGACCTCACGGGCAGGCGCGGAGGGCGCGGAACACATTGCCGGGAAGAGGCAATTACCGGAAACTCTCTCTCAAGGGGTGCCGGACTCCCTCTACCATCGGTCCTGCCGCAGCGAATTCCCCTACCCGTCGCCGTGGCCGCCCCGCCCGTCGACCGGCCCGTCAGCGGCCTTACGGAGCATCGGGGGATGCACATGAACAGCGCTCCGCACCTGTTGCCCGAAGACCGGCCCGAGTTCGAACGGGCCGTGGACGAGGCACTGCGTACGGCCGACCGTCGTCCTGCCCTGGCGGCGCTGGGCGAGACGCTCAACGCCGAGCAGCTGCGCACGATGGCGCTCAGCGCTGCCACCGCGATCGCCGCCAACGCCGCTGACGAATACGCCCACTTCGTCGGTCTCCG
>NZ_JACBXA010000227.1 GCF_013870515.1 Streptomyces albidus (ex Kaewkla and Franco 2022)
ACCGGTGCCTCCCCCCGCCGCCCCTGCTGCGCGGCAGGAGCACCGGAACGGGCACCACCAGCAGCCCCAGCAGCCGCACTCGTCACACACCAACGGCACCCAGAGGCCCGGAACGGGGCACCGGGTGGCCGCGCCTTCACCGGCCGGGGCGTCCGAAGCGACCGTCTGGGACCAGGTGAACACGGCCAGCGCTCCCCGGCTCTTCGCCATGATCACCATTCCCCTGACCGTCGTGGTCGGCGTCATGCTGATGGTCCTCGACGGAAGGTTGTGACGGCTCGGCACAGCATCGGACACACGTGGGGCCCGGCATCACTGCCGGGCCCCACTTCGCTCCGCACGGGGCTTCACACGGAAGCCCCTTCCGGTCAGTAAGCGGAGTTGACGTTGTCCATCGAGCCGTACTTGTCAGCCGCGTAGTTGCAGGCGGCGACGATGTTGGCCACGGGGTCGGTGACCTTATGCGTCGTGCCCTTCACGTGGTACTGGTCGAAGGTCGGCTGGATGGTCTGGAGCAGACCCTTGGAGGGCGTGCCCTTCTGGGCGTTGACGTCCCAGTCGTTCATGGCCTGGGGGTCGCCGCCGGACTCGCGCATGATGTTTTTCTTGATGCCGTGGTACGAGCCGGGGATGCCCTCTTCCTTCATGATGGAGCGGGCCTGCTTGATCCAGCCGTCCAGGTTGTCGCCCTTGGTGGCGCGCGTGGAGCGGTCGGCCGTCTCGCCCTTGCGGGCCTCCTCGGCCTTGTCCGCCTGCACGGCCTTCACCTTGTCGTCGGTCTTGCTCTTGCCTGCCGCGTGACGGTTCTGGCCGTCACCGGTCAGCTGAGCCGACTCCGACTTCGCCTTGCTCTGACCGACGGTCTTCGCCGCGGTCGTCTTCGTGCTGCCTGCGTGGTCCCCGACCGGCGCCTGGGCGGACTGCTTGCCGTGCGCGGCACTGGCCGAATGGGAAGCGACAGGCTTTGCCTGGCCCTGGCTCCCGCCGCCCGCGGAACCGGGAGCGGCTCCGGCGGTGAGGGCGACGACTCCCGCTGCGGCGGCAAGACCGACAGCGGAGGTCTTCTGGGTCCGGGTCAGACGGGAGTAAGCGGAGATACGCATGGAGAAGCGAGAACCTTTCGATTGCGTTCGTCGCGGAAACCACCGGGAGGGGTGGGGCCGCCGGGTTCCGATCTCCCCGGCTCAACGCGACACTCGCATTGGTAAAGGCACTCCAGGCATTGCAGCAAATAACGGACGTACTACCTCAAACAGTCAGATCACTCTTCACGTCCGGCCGATGCCGCCGCCCTCGCTTTCGTGAGCGAGGGCTTCTACGAAAACGTGTCGTATGTGACGTGGGTCTATGGGCTGCCTCACAGACAGGCAGGTCTTTTCAGGACTCCGTGTGACCGGCGCGGTACGTCATGCAGCGAATTGCGGTTGCGGGCTTCGGGCCGACGTGGTGGGGATTTCCGCGCAGCTCAGAGGGCCACCGCGCGCGGCTCAGGAATCCGCGGGCGGGGATGCCGGTGCTCTCGTGGGCCGGCGGCCGTGGACGGCGCCGCGGCGGCCGGCTCCGTGAGGGAGTCGGCCACCACGCCGACCGCGCTCAGGCCTCTCCACTTCGGGAGGCTCGGACGCAGGGATCGGTCAGCAGGTCAATCGGCAAGGATCTGGATCTGCGGAGGGTCCCGGAGCTCGATGTCGTCGACGGAGATCCCCTTGGCATCGGCCAGGGACTTCAGCTTCTCCTCGCGGACCTGAAGGGGGAGCTCGGTGTTGACGAAGGCTCCCAGCCACTGACCGGAGTGGCGGTCGTAGGCGAGCTGACGCGTGGCCGCGTTGCTCTCGACGGTGCCGGTCTCCTCCACGACGAAGTCGGTTCCGATCGCGGCCTTGGCCACGAGGGAGGCGCACTTGTCCATGACCAGCGGGGTGGGCCGTTCGTCGCCCCCGTGGAAGTAGACCTCGATGACGTCGGGCCCGCGGACGGACCTGTCGGCGAAGACGCCCGCCTTCTGGATCCTGGCCAGGGCGGAATCCAGCTTGTCGGCAGGACCCCGGAGCACCACGAACACTGCACTTCGTACGGTCATGGAGGGAGAGTAGTCGCCGCCCGGAAGACGCGTGGACCGATCGGAGTACGGGCCGCGGATGGGCCGGAACGAGCCCTTCGGCGCCGCGGCGGCTCAGCCCTGGTCGGTCTCGCCCCGCGGATTCGGCTGAGCACCGTCGGACGGAGCTTCCGCGTGCCCGCCCGGCGCGGTGAGGTGCTGGAACGTGCCGGTCTTCCTCAGCAGCCGCTCCAGTTCGGGCGACCGGCCGTCCAGATGCAGCCGCACTCCGGCACTGCTCGTACAGCGGCGGACCATCAGCAGCGCGGAGAGACCCATCGCGTCGCAGGCGTCGAGCCCGCCGAGGTCGAGGCGGATCTCCTCCGCCGCCGGATGGTCGGCCAGCGCCGCCGTGACGGTGCCGACGAGGATCTCCGCGCTGTCGTGATCGAGGTCGCCGCCCACCCTCACGCACACCGAGCGCGGCCGGTCCGCGGTGACGGAGACGGAGAAGCGGCGAGGATGCGGCGTCGTCATACGCGCCCCCCGGAGGGGCTCGGGATCACGGCTTCCAGTCCGTCCCCGTGCCCGTGGGGACCGCTCAGGAAGCGGGTGGCACGGGGGAAGTCGCTGAGCTGGCCCGCGAGCAGGCCCAGGGCCGGGGTGAGGGAGTCCGCGGGCACGCCCCTGGCGGCGAGTATCTCCCCCGTCCAGCTGAGGAAGCCGGTGAAGAGTTCCCGGTCGTCGGTGTACAGGGCGCTGGCCAGGAAGTCGACTATGTGGGCCATGTCCTCGGCGGTGTGCTGGCGCTGGGCGTCGGTGTAGGCACGCATCGGCGGGTACGTCGCCTCCAGCTCGGCCATGGTCTGCTTGACCAGCTGGGGCCGAGACTGCGTGATCAGCGTGTACTCCTGATCGGCGAGATGGGGCAGGTCGTCGACCGCCTGGTGCGTCCCGGCAAGGCTCGTGCGCGGCATCTCATGGGCGAGCCTGTCGGCGGCGGCACGGGCGTCGGGCGCCCATACGTCGACGCCCAGGAGCCGGGCGAAGCGCCCGTCGGAACCGAAGGCGGCTCCCCCGGCCAGCACCGGGACGCCTGCCGCCTGGCAGGCGGTGATGGTGGCGTGCGCCGTGGGCAGCCTGGTCGGGATGGACGAGGAGAGGGCCACGGCGTCCGGGCCGGTCGTGTGCAGGTGCTCGATCAGATGCAGCGTGGGCACCTGGGCTCCGAGAAAGTCGACCCTCCAGCCTCGCAGTCTGAGGGTCTCGGCCAGAAGGCGGGCGGGCAGCGCGTGCCATTCACCGTCGACGCAGGCCACCGTGATGCGTCCGAGAGTGGCCTCCGCCGGAGCGCCCGGCTGGTGTGAGAGCCCTGCGATGACCCGCTCGTTGATGGCGGTGGCGGTGTGTTCCTGGGCCACGGTCATGCGGTTGGCCGCCCACTCGGTGCCGACCTTCGCCTGGACGGGCGCGATCACGTCGAGGAGCACGTCCTCGGCGCTCATGCCCGCATCGATGGCGGCGAAGACGACCGCGGCGGCGGCGTACTCGTCCCCGGCCTGGAGTGCGCCCCACAGTCCTTCGCGAACTCCGGCCGCCTGTGCACCGGCCGGAGCCGGAACGGAAGCGTGATCTGCGGTCATGCGGTGTACCTGCCCCTGGTGTGCCCGTCGACCGCGCTGAGATGAGCGTGACGCGGTGCGGCGATGGCGACGAGCGCCATGTCGTCGTGTCTGCCTTGTCCTATCCACTGCGCGGCGAGCATCTGGATCCGTTCGATGACGGCCTCGGCGGGCAAGCCGACACAGTCGCTCAGCACGTCGGCCAGCCTCTGCTCTCCGAACATCGCGTCGCCGAGCGGTCCGCCCTTGGCCTCGATGATGCCGTCGGTGAAGAGGAGGCACAGCTCACCCGGCGCGAGCTCCACCGCCACCGTGTCGGCATGGCACTCCGGCAGGACCCCCACCAGCGTGCCCTGCGTCTCGGCCTCCTCCACACGCCCGTCCGACCGGACGATCAGGGGTGCCGGATGACCGGCGCTCGTCAGCCGTAGCCTCACCGTGCGCTCGCGACGTACGACCGACGCCAGCACGAGGGTGGCGAAGCGGGTGTGCTCGGCGTTGAGCAGCGCCCCGTTCAGCAGGTTGAGCATCCGCTCGTGGTCGTCGGCCATCGGCAGGAGCGCCTGGAGGGTGTTGCGGATCTTGCCCGTCAGGACGGCCGCGTCCAGGCCCTTGCCGCACACGTCGCCGAGCACGGCCAGCGTCTCCTGGCCGGGGTCGCTGCCGGGGTGAACGTCGTAGAAGTCTCCGCCGATGCGTTCGCGCTGCCCGGAGGGGCGGTAGCCCCCGGCGAAGTCCACGCCGTGCACCTGCTCCAGCTGCGGCGGAAGCAGCTCCTGCATCAGGGTCGAGGTGATGCTCGCCTGGTGCGCGTACATCCGCGCGGCCGACAGTGCGGCACCCGCCCGGGCGGCGAAGAGGTGGGCGAAGACCTCCTCGCGCTCGCTGAACGCACTGTGGCTGCTCCGGCGCAGCAGTATCAGGGCACCTGCCGCGATGCCGTGCCCCGGCAGAGGCGTGATGACCACGGAACCGGTCGGCCCGTCGAAGCCCGGCGGCACGGCCCACTCGGGGAGAGATGCCGGATCGATCCACTGGGACGCGACGGGCGGGAAGCCCTGCAGGGCCTCTTCCAGCCCCGGGACGACAGCGGGGTCAGCGTCGACATGCGCGCGCTCCACGTGGTCGCCGCTGCCGTAGGTGAGCGGCAGGCCGCGGCCGGCCGGGGGGCCGATCGCCACCGCGGCGTCCGCCAGGTACTTGGCGGCGAGCCGCGCGGTCACCTCCATGCAACGGTCGACGTTCAGGGTCGCCAGGAGGGCGTTGGAGGCCTCCGCGAGGAACGCCGTGCGTTCGCGCTCCACTTGCAGGGCTTCCTCCGCCGCGCGCCTGCCGGTGTTGTCGGCGAGCCACCACGCGATGTGCCCGTCCTCGGTGCGGGTCGGACGCGCCTCGAAGCTGCGGTCCCCGACCTGCCCCGTGACCGCCTCGCTCTCCAGACGTGCCGAGTGGCCGGTGCCGGCGAGGCGTTCGTGCGCGTCGGCCAGCCATTCCAGGCCCAGTTCGTGCAGTCGCGCTCCGGTCCCGGCGCCGGGAAGGAGGCGGGACGCCGCTGCGTTCCGCTCGACCACCACGCCGGCGGGGTCGGCCACCAGCAGTGGGCAGGGAGCAGCGTCCGGGAGCGCCCCGAGCCGGGTGTCGACGCGGGGTCTGGAGGACGGTCTCTTGGAAGTCTTCACAAAGGGGGTCCGCGAGCTGCGAACGCCACCACCCTTCTGTCAGAACGGAACATCAATTCGTGCAACATCTCGCAACTGGCGTCCCAGAGACAACCGCCCCTCGCTGATGCCCAGTTGCACGCCGTTCCGCCGCGAGAAGCACGTACCGGCAGAAGCTCCGCATCGACGAGGCTCCTCTCGGCCGTTCCCTCAAGTGCCCCCATCCACCGGTCCGAATCACCGCAGTCCGGGATGACCGGAAGGTCGGCTTGAGTGAGATTCGCTGGTCCGGCCCGTCCGGCCGAGCGCCCTCAAGGCAAGGCCCACTCGGGTGGCAGCCCGCGCAACGGTGCCCTTCTGGCCGGTCCACCGGGAAGAGCCACCGCGTGCCGGAGGTCCCACAAGCCGTCGCCGGTCTCATCCGCCGCGGCAACCAACCCGCGGTCGTCCAGACCATGCGCTCCACCGTGGCCGCTGTCCTCAGCTATCTCGCCGCGGTCTGGCTCAGCGAAGCCGCGGTCCCCCTGCTGGCGCCGCTGACCACGCTGCTCGTCGTCCAGGTCACGCTGTACGCCACGCTCACCCGCGGCATCCGCAGGGTCAACGCCGTGGTGGCCGGCGTGCTCGTCGCCGTCGGGTTCAGCGCGCTGGTGGGGCTGAGCTGGTGGTCGCTGGGCGTGCTCATCCTCGCCTCGCTGACGGTCGGTCACCTGGTGCGGGTGAACGAGTTCGTGCCGGAAGTCGCGATCAGCGCGATGCTCGTACTGGGCGTGAGCGTGAGCCGGGTGACCGAGACCGCGCTGGACCGGGTGGTGGAGACCGTGATCGGCGCCGTGGTGGGCCTGTTGTTCAACGTGGTCTTCGTGCCCCCTGTGTGGACGCGCTCCGCGAGTGAGTCCATCGAGGACCTCGCTGCGCGCATCAAGCGGCTCCTGCAGCATCTGAGCTCGGAGCTGGGCGGCCACACCGAGGTCGAGGACGCCGCGGCCCGTCTTCACGAGGCCCGCCGCCTCGACCACGACATCGTCGAGGTGGACGCCTCGCTGGCGCAGGCGGAGGAGAGCTTGAAGCTCAACCCCCGCGTCAAGGAGGGCCTGCTTTCCCGGGTCGTCCTGCGCACGGGCCTGGACACCCTGGAGATCTGCGCCGTCGATCTGCGGGTGATGGCCCGCACGCTCACCGACCTCGCCAAGAGCAGGAAGAACGAGCCGCTCTTCCCCCCTGACGAGGCAGCCGCGATCGAGGAGATGCTCACCCATGTCGCGGCCGCGGTCGAGGCGTTCGCCGTCCTGATCACCAGCGATGTCTCCGACGACGCGGAGACCGCCGAGTCCCGCCTGGTCACGGAGCTGTCGGCCAGCCATCAGGCGCGTGACCACGCCGCGCAGCTCCTGCTCACCGGGGTCCAGCACCATCCGCGCCAGTGGCAGCTGCACGGAGCGCTGCTGACCGAGGTCGACCGGATGCTGGACGAACTCGCCGTGGAGAACCGCACCAAGCGGCTCGCTGAGGAGCTGGACCGCTACACCCGCGAGCAGTTCCACCGCTTTCCGCGTCTGACCAAGGTGACCTCGCGCCTTCGCTCCAGGCGTCGCAGGGAGACCTGAACGTCGGCGCCGGCCGTGCCGCCCTCCAGGTGGGACCCGTGCCACCTCTTGACACCGTGTCGCCGCATCGCTGTAGCTTCGACTCCCGAGATCTAACCCGGTTTAGGCGGGCCTTCCGAGAGGACGGCACGCGGGGAGACACCCGGCCGGGCACGGGCTGAAGGGGAGCACGGACACATGCGTGAGATACGGGCCGACCTCGTCGTCGCCGGAGGAAGCCTCGGAGGGGTGGCCGCCGCCCTGGCCGCCTGCCGGCGCGGACACCGGGTGGTGCTGACCGAGGAGACGGACTGGCTCGGCGGTCAGCTCACCTCGCAGGCAGTGCCCCCGGACGAGAACCCGTGGATCGAGCGGTTCGGCTGCACCGCCTCCTACCGGCGGCTGCGCGACGACATCCGCTCGTACTACCGCACCTGGTACCCCCTCACCGAGCGGGCACGGGCGTGGCAGGGGCTCAACCCCGGCGCCGCCCGGGTCAGCCGCCTGTGCCACGAGCCGCGAGCGGCGCTCGCCGTGATCGAGGCCAGGCTCGCTCCGTATCTGGCGTCCCGGCGGCTGACCGTCCTGCTGTGCCACCGCGTGAGCGGAGCCGAGTGGGACGGAGACCGCGTGACGGCCGTGGAGGCGCAGGGCCCCGACGGGGAGCGGACCGTGCTGACCGCGCCGTACTTCCTCGACGCCACCGAGCACGGGGACCTGCTGCCCGCCACCGCCGCCGAATACGTCATCGGGGCGGAGAGCGCCGACGAGCACGGCGAACCGCATGCGCCCGCCACCGCCCGGCCCGGCAACATCCAGAGCTTCACCGTGACCTTCGCCCTCTCCCATCACGAGGGCGAGGACCACACCATCGACCGGCCCGAGGCCTACGACACATGGCGTGCCTACCGTCCGGACTTCTGGCCGGGGCCACTGCTGGGGTTCCTCGCGCCCGTGCCGAGCACGCTGGAGCCGTACGAGCGGTGGCTGGAGCCGAACCCGCAGGGCGACCCGATCGACCATCTCGCAGACCCCGCCCGCGACAACGGCGACCGGGAGCTGTGGATGTTCCGCCGCATCCTCGCCCGGAACCTGCTCACCCCCGGCGCCGCCGACTCGGACATCACGCTGGTCAACTGGCCGATGAACGACTACTGGCTGGGCCCGCTCGTCGACGTCGACGACCAGACCGCCGGCCGGCACCTGTGGGAGGCACGGCAGCTCAGCCTCTCCCTGCTCCACTGGCTCCAGACCGACGCGCCCCGTCCGGACGGCGGCACCGGCTTCCCCGGGCTGCGGCTGCGACCCGATGTGACCGGCACGGCCGACGGGCTGGCCAAAGCACCCTACGTGCGCGAGTCCCGCCGCATACGGGCCGTGCGGACGGTCACCGAGAACGACGTGTCCCTCGATGTCACCGGCCCCTACGGGCGGGGGCATGAGCCCGACTCCGTCGGCATCGGCTCGTACCGCATCGACCTGCATCCCTCGACGGGCGGCGACAACTACATCGACATCCCCAGCGTGCCGTTCCAGATCCCCCTGGGGGCACTGCTGCCCGTCCGGCTGCGCAACCTGCTGCCTGCCTGCAAGAACGCGGGCACCACGCACATCTCCAACGGCTGTCTGCGCCTGCATCCCGTCGAGTGGAACATCGGCGAGGCCTCCTCACTGCTCGCAGCCTTCTGCCTGGAACGGCGCGCGGAGCCCCACCAGGTGCACGGGGACGAGGTGCTGCGTGAGGAGTTCTGCCGGGTGCTGGAGCAGGAGGGGATCGAGCAGGCGTGGCCGGACGTGCGTGGCTACTGAATGGTGTCGCACCTCCGCGGATGCTCAGAGGGCGCTGACCTGCGCGCCTCCCTCGCAGAGATGGCCGCTCAGCCGTCCGGCAGCGACCGCTACCGGCTCGCGCCACCCGGCGGCGGTCCGACCGTGCGCCCCTCCACCGCGACACACGGCAGCAGCCGCTGCGTGCCGCCCTCCGGAGGCACCCCTTCCAGCAGCGCGATGAGCAGGTCGGCGGCCTGGCGGCCCATCTCGGGCCGGGGCAGCGCGAAGCCGCTCACCACCGTCTCGGGCGCCGCCACGTCGTCGCCCAGCACGGCCACGCTCACATCTCGGGGAACGCGCAGCCCGGCAGCCTCCAGGGCAGTGGTGAGCGCGGCGTACAGCTCCCGGTTCTCGACTACGAAGGCCGTGACGCCCTCCCGTACGAGGGCCGCGATGCGGTCGGCGCCCGGTGGGCTCTCGTCTCCGACGAGGATCTCCAGCTCGACGGGGAGGGCCGCCTCCTCCACGCCTGCGCGCACTCCTGCTGCGCGGTCCGCGGTCGCGGGTGCCTCACCGGCGTCCCGCAGGTAGAGCAGGCGGCGGTGGCCGAGATCCGTCAGCCGCCGCACGACCTGCCTCGCCCCGTCGACGTAGTCGGCCCCGATGTAGGGGATCCGCTCCCCCAGCTCGTCGCGGCGCCCGATGTAGACGAGGGGGAAGCCTGCGTCGAGCAGCTGCTCTATGACGGGGATGGGCGCGTGCCGTCCGAACAGCACGCAGCCGTCGGCGAGACGCACCCTGTGCAGCGTGCTCTCCGTGCGCGGCCCCTCGTGCGGACCCCCTGCCGGGGCGGAACCGGAGGTGGCGGCGAAGAGGATCAGGTCGTAGCCCCGTTCGACTGCACGCTCCTCGAACCCGGCGAGGAAGGGGTAGTAGGAGTTGCGGGTGTCGACGGGGAAGGCGGAGCCGGCGGTGTAGACGCCGAGCAGCCTGTTGTGGCGGCCGGCGAGGCGGACGGCGACGGGATCGGCGATGTAGCCGAGCCGGGC
>NZ_JACBXA010000228.1 GCF_013870515.1 Streptomyces albidus (ex Kaewkla and Franco 2022)
GACGCCCGTCGACGCCGCCCCCGCGGTCGGGCTCGAAGTTTCGGGGCATCACGCTCACCGCCTGCCGTCGGAAGTTCAGCTTTCCGAAGCAACGGTGCACGAAATCATCGAAACCCGCTGAGAGCTGTGGATAACAAGGCAGTTGTGGACAAAGCCGTCACTCGATGGAGTCGACAGCGCACAGCGTCCCTCGTCAGCAGCCTTCGCGCCGAGGCCGGGAGCCGGTCTCAGAGACGCAAGGCGCAACCCGCGGCCCGATTCCGGGCTTACGGCCTACGGCAGTTCGATGCCCGGGTCCAGCCCGCCCAGCGCCTGACCGCATCCGCAGGCGCGTTCCACGGGCAGCTTGCCGACCGCGTCGAAGAGCACCTTCCGCAGCCGCCCCACGTTCTCGCCGAAGACCCGCAGGACCTCCTCGTGCGAGACCCCCTCACCCGACTCCGCGCCGGCGTCCAGGTCGGTGACGAGGGAGAGCGAGGCGTAGCAGAGCCCGAGTTCGCGGGCGAGCGCCGCCTCCGGGTGGCCCGTCATGCCGACCACGGACCAGCCCTGCGCCGCATGCCACTCGGATTCGGCGCGGGTGGAGAAGCGGGGCCCTTCCACGACGCACATGGTGCCGCCGTCGACCGCTTCCCAGCCGTGGTCGCGGGCGGCGGCGAGGGCGGCCTGGCGGCCCGTCTCGCAGTAGGGATCGGCGAAGGTGAGGTGTACGACGTGGGGCACGGACCCGTCCGGGAGCGGCTCACCGTCGAAGTAGGTCTGTGCGCGCGACTTGGTGCGGTCCACAAGCTGGTCGGGCACCAGCAGGGTGCCAGGCCCGTACTCGGGCCGCAGGCCGCCGACCGCGCAGGGGCCGAGCACCTGGCGCACCCCCGCGGAGCGCAAGGCCCACATGTTGGCGCGGTAGTTGATGCGGTGCGGAGGCAGATGGTGCTTGCGCCCGTGGCGCGGCAGGAAGGCGACGCGGCGCCCGGCCAGCTCTCCGAGGAACAGCGAGTCGCTCGGTTCGCCGTAGGGGGTGTCGACTGTGACCTCGGTCACGTCGTCGAGGAAGGAGTAGAAGCCGGACCCGCCGACGACGCCGATCTCTGCCTGTTCGCTCATGTGTGCCAGCCTACGGGCAGCACGCAAGGCGAACGGGCCGGGCCGTGCGACCCGGCACAGCCGTCAGGCGGCCGAACTGCTCGCCTTGTTCGAGGACTTCGAGGAGCTGTCCCCGGATGAGCCGGAAGCCGAACCCGACTTCGAGGAGCCCCTGTCCGACGAGGAGGAGGAAGAGTCCGAGGACGACTTCGAGGAGCTGTCGCCGTTGCTCTTGGACGAGGAGTCGGAAGAGCTGGAGGACGACGACGTGGACGCGCTCGACGAGGAGCTGCGGCTGTCGTTCCGGTAGAAACCGGAGCCCTTGAAGACGATGCCGACGGCCGAGAACACCTTCTTCAGGCGGCCCTCGCAGTCGGGGCACTCGGTCAGCGAGTCATCGGTGAACTTCTGCACCACCTCGAGGCCCTCGCCGCACTCGGTGCACTGGTACTGATACGTCGGCACGTTCTTCCTCCTGGCACTCTTACTCGGTGAGTGCTAACGACGGTCCATAGTGCAGTATTCCCGCGCTTCAGTCCACCGCGACAGGAGCGCCGTGACCGACTCCACGCGGAGAGTGCCCGCCGCCGGACCGGTCCGACAGCCACCGTCGGAACGTGACGAGCGCGGCCAGCGCCAGCCCCGTACCTGCGAGCGGAGCGAGGAACCCGGTGCCGGCTCCGAAGGCGTCGGTCAGCTGTCCCGCCGTCATCGATCCTGCCGCCTGTCCCAGCGCCACGGCACCGGTCAGCCAGGTGAAGGCCTCGGTGCGGACAGCAGACGGCACCAGCAGCTCTACCAGGGTGAAGCTCGTGATCATGGACGGTGCGACGCACAGCCCGGCGAGCAGACCGAGCATGCCCAGCAGTGTGAGCCACGGCGCCAGTTGAGCCGTCACGGCCAGCGTCAGGGTCGCGAGGACGAGCATCGGATAGGCGATCAGCAGTCGCGTGTGCGGGTTCCGCTTCCACCGGATCGCCCCGACGGCGAGAGCGGCCATGGTGTTGCCCGCGGCGAAGACGCCGTAGAGCACGCCGTTGAGTTCCGGTTCGCCGACGGACTGCGTGAACGCCGCCACCGAGACCTGCATGCCTCCGAAGACGGCGCCGATGCCGAGCAGTGCCGGGATCAGGACGCGCACGCCCGGGACGCTCAACGCCGACTGGGCGGACCGTCCCGTGCCGGACGCCCTGGCCCTGCCCCGTCCACGGCGCCCCTCGTCCGTACGAGCACCGGTGTCCGTGCGGACAGCGGCGTCGCCGTCGGCCCCGCTTCCCGCCCCTGCGCCCCGTTTCCGGGCTGGAGGCTCCGTTCCGCGCTGAGCGGCGAAGAGAAGCCCGCCGCCGATTATCAGAGCCACCTCCGCGATCAGCCCGGCCGCCGGATGCACCCCGGTGCACAACGCGGTCGCGAGCACCGGGCCCACGACGAAGGTGAACTCGTCCGTCACCGACTCGAACGCCGCCGCCGTCGTCATCAGCGGAGAGTTCTTCTCCAGGCAGGCCGACCATCGGGCCCGCACCATCGGACTGATCGGGGGAGTGCTCGCTCCTGCGGGCACTGCCGCGGCGAACAGCGTCCACAGAGGTGCTTCCCGCAACGCCAGCACGATCAGCAGGGAGATCGCCAGGGTGTGCAGGAAGACGGCGGGGACGAGCACCGCGCCCTGACCGAAACGGTCGGTGAGCTTTCCGCCTTGCGGCGAGAGCAGCGCCATGGCGACGCCCGAGGCGGCGGTGACGAGGCCCGCCGCTCCGTATGAGCCGGTGCTGTGCTCGACCAGCAGCACCGTGCCGATGCCCAGCATCGCGATGGGCTGGCGTGCCAGGAAGCCGGGGAGCACGAACCGCCAGGCCCCTGGTGTACGCAGCAAGTCTCCGTAGCGGGGACGGCGTTCGCCGGTCGTGGTGGCCGTATTCGCCACGGCCGAGCCTCTCTGCCGCCTGGTAGCGCGCCATGGGCGCCGAGGGCTGTCCTCTCGCGCGGGACGTCTCCGCCGTCCACTCGCGCCAGCCCTGCGTCAGGCAGGATCGGTGATTGGTCTTACCCACAGCAGGATAACGGCCGTCGCAGGGGACCCGACACCCTGAGAACGGCACACGAAGGTGCCCTGAGAGGCACCCGCCCCTGCCCCGAAGTGGCCCCTCAGGCTCGCGGGTTCGGCTTCAGCCAGCCCGCCAGCTTGCCGCCTCGGCCCACGTCCAGGAGCCGCTGCTCCACGGCGTCCCGTACCGGATCGGTGGCCACCACGAGTAGTTCGTCGCCGTGCTGGAGCATGGTCGTCGGCAGGGGTACGAAGCTGCTTCCGTCCCGTACGACCAGGGTGACCGCGGCTCCCGGCGGCATGCGCAGTTCGGCGACCTCGACGCCGTGCATCCTCGAGTGGTCCGGAATGGCCACGGACAGCAGGTGACCGCGGAGCCGTTCCAGCGGGGCGGACTCGATGTCCACGTCCATCGGTTCGTCGGAGTCGCTCAGACGCAGTTTGCGCGCGAGCCAGGGGAGCGTCGGGCCCTGCACGGCCGTGTAGATGATCACGAGCATGAAGACGATGTTGAAGATGCGTTCGCTGCCTTCGACGTCGGCGACTCTCGGGATCGTCGCCAGCACGATCGGCACCGCGCCGCGCAGACCGGCCCAGGACAGCAGCGCCTGGTCCCGCCAGCGGTAGGCGAAGGGCAGCAGGCTGCACAGCACCGACAGGGGCCGGGCCACCGCGGTCAGCGCGAGTCCGACGATGATCGCCGGCCAGAAGTCCTCGAGGAGGTCGTGCGGTGTGACCAACAGGCCCAGCAGCACGAAGAGACCGATCTGCGCGATCCAGGCCAGCCCGTCGGCGAAGCCGCGTACGGCGGGCCGGTGCGGCAGCCGTGCGTTGCCCAGGAGCAGGGCGGTGACGTAGACCGCGAGGAACCCGGAGCCGTGTGCGATCGCACCGCCCGCGTAGGCGAGAACGCACAGCGCCATCACGGCGATCGGATAGAGACCGGAGGCGGGAAGCGCCACCCGTCCCAGCCCCAGGGCGCCGAGCCGTCCCACCACGAGTCCGACGACCAGCCCGATGAACAGCTCCAGGACGATCTCGCCCACCAGCACGTACCAGTTGCTCCCGGAGACGTGGAGCGTGGAGAAGGAGACGACCAGGATGACGACGGGAGCGTCGTTGAATCCCGACTCGGCCTCCAGCACGCCCGTCAGCCGCTTCGGCAGCGGAACGCTGCGCAGCACGGAGAAGACCGCGGCGGCGTCGGTCGAGGAGACGACCGCGCCCATCAGCAGTGACGTCTGCCAGTTGAGCCCGACGAGGTAGTGGGCCGCGGTGGCCGTGACCATCACGCTCACACCCACACCGACGGTCGAGAGCACCGCGGCGGCCGGCACCGAGGGCCGGATCTCCCGCCACTTGGTGCTCAGACCTCCCTCGGTGAGGATCACGACGAGGGCGGCGTAGCCGAGGGTCTGGGTCAGTTCCGCGTTGCTGAACTGCAGTCCCAGACCGTCCTGTCCGATGGCGATGCCGATCCCGAGGTAGACCAGGAGGCTGGGCAGTCCGCTGCGGGAGGAGAGTTTGACGGCCGCGACCGCGAAGAGCAGGACGAGGGTGCTGAGGAGCAGGAGCTGGTTGAGGCGGTCGACAGTCAGGGGCGGATCCTCTCTCAGGGGCGAGCGGTGAAGTCCCTTTCACAGCCGCGAGTTCGTTCGCGTACCTAACAATTTACCATTGCTTGAATGTCGCATCCGGTTCGGTGGTGACTCCCTGTGTAGCGCCGCGCATGCTCCGCCTATGGTTGCTCCAGCGTGGATTCGCTCCCGCTCCGCACGCCCAAGGTCCAGCCTGCCCTCGAAGGACAGAGATGCCCGCCAAGAAGACCTCGCGACGCGCCCGCCTGATAGTGATCACAGTCGTGCTTCTGCTCGTGGTCGGCATCGGGGGCGGCACGTTCTGGACCATGAGCACCGTTCGCGACTCCTTCCCGCAGACCACCGGTTCGCTGAAGCTCAAGGGCCTGGACGACCCCGTCACCGTCCAGCGGGACCGTGAGGGCATCCCGCAGGTGTACGCGGACAGTTCGAACGACCTCTTCACCGCCCAGGGCTACGTGCAGGCGCAGGACCGCTTCTGGGAGATGGACGTACGGCGTCACATGACGGCAGGGCGGCTGTCGGAGATGTTCGGCCCGGGGCAGGTGAAGACCGACGCGTTCCTGCGGACGCTCGGCTGGCGCCGCGTGGCCGAGCGGGAGTACGCGGGCCTTTCGCCGGAGGCGAAGGCCAACCTCAAGGCGTACTCGGCGGGCGTCAACGCCTACCTCAAGGACCACAAGGGATCTGCCGCCTCCCTCGAGTTCGCTGCTCTCGACCTCTCCGGCGACTACAAGCCGCACAAGTGGAGCCCCGTCGACTCCGTGGCCTGGCTCAAGGCGATGGCGTGGGACCTGCGCGCCAACATGTCGTCCGAGATCGACCGGGCGCTGATGTCGAGCCGCCTCACGTCGCAGCAGATCGAGGAGCTGTATCCGGACTACCCCGCCGACCGGAACAAGCCCATCGTCGACGGCGGGATAGACCCCGGCGGCAAGAACTTCGAAGCCCAGGGCGACTCCGTCACCGCACGACGGAACTCCCCCGGAGCACATCAGGCCGTCAAGGACGCAAGCAGCAAGCTCGGCTCCGTGGCCACTCAGCTCGACAAGATCCCCGCACTTCTCGGCCCCAGCAACAGCGGCATCGGCTCCAACTCCTGGGTCGTCTCAGGGCAGAACACGACGACCGGCAAGCCGCTGCTCGCCAACGACCCGCACCTCTCACCGCAGTTGCCGTCCATCTGGTACCAGATGGGCCTGCACTGCAGGACGGTCAGCAAGTCCTGTCCCTATGACGTGTCGGGCTTCACCTTCTCGGGCCTTCCGGGCGTCGTCATCGGCCACAACCAGGACATCTCCTGGGGCATGACGAACCTCGGCGCCGACGTCACCGACCTGTATCTGGAGCGGTTCCGCGACGGCGGTTATCTGTACGACGGCAGGCGGCGCCCGTACAAGACCCGTCAGGAGACCATCAAGGTCGCGGGCGGCTCGAGCCGCGAGATCACCGTGCGCGAGACGAACAACGGGCCCGTCATCTCCGACCGGGACAGCGAGTTGCGCAAGGTCGGCGACGAGGCCCCCGTCGACAACGCCGCCCCCGACCGGGAAGACGGCTACGGCGTCTCACTGCGCTGGACGGCGCTGAGCCCCAGCAAGACGATGGACGCGGTCTTCAAGCTCAACCGCGCTTCCGACTTCAAGGAGTTCCGGGCCGCCGCCGCCGACTTCGCGGTGCCCTCGCAGAACCTGATCTACGCCGACACCCGGGGCAACATCGGCTACCAGGCGCCGGGCCGCATCCCCGTGCGCGGCGCGGGCGACGGACGCTACCCCGCCCCCGGCTGGGACCCGCGCTACCGCTGGAAGAGCTACGTGCCGCAGAAGGCGCTGCCGTGGGAGTACAACCCCGAACGCGGATACATAGTGACCGCCAACCAGGCCGTCGTCGACGAGAAGAAGTACCCGTACACGCTGACCAAGGACTGGGGCTACGGCACACGCAGCCAGCGGATCAACGATCTGATCAGCTCGAAGGTCGAGGACGGCGGCAAGATCTCCATGGGCGACATGCAGACCATGCAGATGGACAACAGCAGTGAGATCGCGAAGCTGCTCGTGCCGTACCTGTTGAAGATCGACGTGAAGGACGGCTACGTACGCGAGGCCCAGCAACTGCTCGAAGGCTGGACCTACACCCAGGACGCCGACTCGGCACCCGCCGCCTACTTCAACGCCGTCTGGCGCAACATGCTGCTGCTCGCCTTCGGCAACAAGCTGCCCAAGGAACTGCGCGTCAAGGGCGACTGCCTGAACGTCCGTCCCTCCGACGAGTCCCGCCCGGTGGACGATCTGAGCGGCGACACCCGCCTGGTGCGCGAGTGCGGGCTCAGGGACGCGGGTTCGGGCCAGCCGGACGGCGGCGACCGCTGGTACGAGGTCGTGCGGAAGCTCATCAAGGATTCCGACAGCGACTGGTGGAAGACCCCCGGCAACAAGGCCCGCCCCGGTGACCGCGACCGCGACGAGCTGCTCGCGCACGCCATGAAGAACGCCCGCTGGGAGCTGACCTCCAAGCTCGGCAAGGACATAGACACCTGGAGCTGGGGGCGCCTGCACCACCTGATGCTGAAGAACCAGACCATCGGCACGGACGGTCCGGGCTTCATGCAGTTCCTGCTCAACCGCGGCCCCTGGGACCTGGGCGGCGGCAAGGACGCGGTGAACGCCACGGGTTGGAACGCCGCCGGCGGCTACGAAGTGATCTGGGCGCCCTCGATGCGCATGGTCGTCAGCCTCGACAACTTCGACAAGTCGCGCTGGATCAACCTCACGGGCGCCTCCGGTCACGCCTACAACCCGCACTACGTCGACCAGATGGACAAGTGGTCCGTGGGCGCGATGCTTCCGTGGGCGTTCAGCGAGAAGGCAGTGGAGAAGGGCACCGAGGACAAGATGGCCCTGACGCCGTAGTGCGCGGGCTCGTCGTCCGGGCTGCCGGTGCCCGCCGGCAGCCCGGTTCGTCAGTGGTGCGGAGGCGGTGCGGTGAAGCGGTGGATCCCGGACGGGGTCACCGCTGCCGCTACGGGAAGATCGTGCGGCTCGGCCGGTACGCTGCCGACGAGTTCGGCGTCGTAGAGCAGCACCGCGAGCGCCGGCCGCGCCCCCGCTGCCCCGATGCGCGCCAGCACGCGGTCGTACGAACCGCCGCCCCGCCCCAGTCTGAGGCCCTGCCCGTCGACGGCCAGCCCGGGCAGCAGCACCGCGTCGACCTCCGTCACGGCTTCGGGGCCGAGCCGCGGCCCGTCAGGCTCCAACAGCCCCCGCCCGGCGCGTACAAGACTCTCCGCGCCCTCGTACACACCCCAGTCCAGGTCGTTGTCCGGCAACAGCACCGGCAGCAGTACCCGCACGCCCTGTGCGCGCAGCGCCTCCAGAAGCGGAAGCGTCCCGGGCTCGCGGCCGACGGAGACATACGCGGCGACGGAACGGGCCTCCGCGAGCTCCGGCAGTTCCAGCGCGCGTTCGGCGATGACCGTGGCCGTCGCCTCCGCGTCGCTTGCGGTCAACCGGGCCCTCACCGCGAGGATGCTCTCCCGCAACGCGTCCTTACTAGCGTCGATTTCGCCCACAGCGGCTTCCGATCCCTTCCGGCCTGCTCGTATCGCTACATATCAGAGCGAATCCTTACCTTCGACGCAAAGCCACCGGTTATCGTGCGGGGCATGACTACTTCCCGAGCACAGATCACCAAAGCTGTCATCCCGGCAGCGGGTCTGGGCACCCGCTTCCTGCCGGCAACGAAGGCCACGCCGAAGGAGATGCTCCCGGTCGTCGACAAGCCTGCGATCCAGTATGTGGTCGAGGAAGCCGTTACGGCCGGGCTGTCGGACGTTCTCATGGTCACCGGTCGCAACAAGCGGCCGCTCGAGGACCATTTCGACCGCAATTACGAGCTCGAGCAGGTCCTCCGCGACAAGGGCGACGCCACCAAGCTCAGCAGGGTCGAGGAGTCCAGCGACCTGGCGACCATGCACTACGTACGGCAGGGCAACCCCCGCGGGCTCGGGCATGCCGTCCTGTGCGCCGCTCCTCACGTGGGTGAGCAGCCCTTCGCCGTACTTCTCGGAGACGACCTCATCGACCCCCGCGACCCGCTGCTGACGCGCATGACGCAGGTACGCGAGCAGCACGGCGGAAGCGTCATCGCGCTCATGGAGGTCGACCCGGACAACATCCACCTCTACGGCTGCGCGGCCGCCGAGGCCACCGGCGAGGACGACGTGGTGAAGGTCTCCGACCTGGTGGAGAAGCCCTCGGCCGCGGAGGCTCCCTCCAACCTGGCCATCATCGGCCGCTACGTACTCGACCCGGCCGTCTTCGAGGTGCTGCGCAAGACCGAACCGGGCCGCGGCGGCGAGATCCAGCTGACCGACGCTCTGCAGACGCTGGCCGCGGAGCCCTCCCTGGGCGGCCCCGTGCACGGCGTCGTCTTCCGCGGGCGCCGCTACGACACCGGAGACCGCGGCGACTACCTGCGCGCCATTGTCAGACTGGCATGCGAACGTGAGGACCTGGGCCCGGACTTCCGGGCTTGGCTGCGCAGCTTCGTCACCGAGGAGATGTAAGGCGTTGAGCGAGACCTGGTCGGTCGAGGAGCACCTGGACGACATCCTCAGCAGCGTGCGCCCCTTGGAGCCCATCGAGCTCCAACTGCTCGACGCGCAGGGGTGCGTGCTCGTCGAGGACGTCACGGTGCCCTCGTCCCTCCCGCCCTTCGACAACAGCTCGATGGACGGGTATGCGGTGCGTACCGCCGATGTCGAGGGAGCCACCGAGGAGTTCCCCGCGGTGCTGACCGTGACGGGGGACGTCGCGGCGGGGAGCGGGGATCTTCCCGTGGTCGAGCGCGGCCAGGCAGCTCGCATCATGACCGGCGCCGCCCTGCCGCCAGGAGCCGAAGCGGTGGTCCCCGTCGAGTGGA
>NZ_JACBXA010000229.1 GCF_013870515.1 Streptomyces albidus (ex Kaewkla and Franco 2022)
GCCACCGGAGCCGTCGGCACCGGGGCCGGCCGCGCTCGTGTCGTCGTCCAATCGCAGCGTCAGCGAGATCCGCTTACGCGTGACGTCGACCTCACGCACCTTCACCTTCACGATGTCACCCGGCTTGACCACGTCCCGGGGGTCCTTCACGAACGTCTTCGACATGGCCGAGACGTGGACCAGACCGTCCTGGTGCACGCCGATGTCCACGAAGGCGCCGAAGGCGGCGACGTTCGTGACGACGCCCTCCAGGACCATGCCCTGCTCCAGGTCCCCCAGCTTCTCCACGCCCTCCTTGAAGGTCGCCGTCTTGAAGGCGGGCCGCGGGTCGCGTCCGGGCTTCTCCAGTTCGCGGATGATGTCGGTGACCGTCGGAAGACCGAAGGAGTCGTCCACGAAGTCCTTCGCGTTCAGCGACCGGAGCATCGTGGCGTTGCCGATGAGAGTGGGCACGTCGGTGGCGGCGGCGCGCACCATCGTGCGGACGACCGGGTACGACTCGGGGTGCACGCTGGAGGCGTCCAGCGGGTCCTCGCCGTCCCGGATGCGAAGGAACCCCGCGCACTGCTCGTAGGCCTTGGGCCCCAGCCGGGCCACGTCCTTCAGCTCCCGGCGGCTCTTGAACGGGCCGTTGCCGTCACGGTGGGCCACGATGTTCTCGGCGAGCACCGAGCCGATGCCGGAGACACGGGAGAGCAGCGGGGCGGACGCGGTGTTCACATCGACGCCGACGCCGTTGACGCAGTCCTCCACGACGGCGTCCAGCGAACGCGACAGCTTCACCTCGGACAGGTCGTGCTGGTACTGGCCGACACCGATCGACTTCGGGTCGATCTTGACCAGTTCGGCGAGCGGGTCCTGAAGCCGCCGCGCGATGGAGACCGCACCGCGCAGCGAGACGTCGAGCTCGGGAAGCTCCTGCGAGGCGAACGCCGAAGCGGAGTACACGGAGGCGCCCGCCTCGGAGACCATGACCTTCGTCAGCTTCAACTCGGGCTGCTTGTCGATCAGTTCGCCCGCGAGCTTGTCCGTCTCACGTGACGCGGTGCCGTTGCCGATCGCGATCAGCTCCACGGAGTGCTCGCGCGCCAGGACGGCGAGCTTCGCAAGCGACTCGTCCCACTGCTTCTTCGGGGCGTGCGGATAGATGGTGTCGGTCGCGGCGACCTTGCCCGTCGCGTCGACGACGGCCACCTTCACGCCCGTACGCAGACCGGGGTCGAGGCCGAGCGTGGAGCGCGTGCCGGCCGGCGCCGCGAGCAGGAGATCACGCAGGTTCGAGGCGAAGACCCCCACGGCGTCGTCCTCGGCAGCCGTACGCAGCCGCAGCCGGAGGTCGAGGCCGAGCCGCACCAGGATGCGGGTACGCCATGCCCAGCGCACCGACTCGGCCAGCCACGCGTCGGCGGGACGGCCCTCGTCGCGTACGCCGAAGTGGTGGGCGATGGAGCGCTCGTACGAACTCGGCGTCCCCTTCGCACCGGCCGTGGCGTCGTCGGAGGACTCCTCCTCGGGCACCATCGTCAGATCGAGGACTTCTTCCTTCTCACCGCGGAGCATTGCCAGCACCCGGTGCGACGGGAGCTCGGTGAAGCCTTCGGAGAAGTCGAAGTAGTCCTTGAACTTCTCGCCCTGCTCCTCCTTGCCCTCGCGCACGACGGCCGCGAGCTTGCCGCGCAGCCACATGCGCTCCCGCAGCTCACCGATCAGGTCCGCGTCCTCGCTGAACTGCTCGGCGAGGATCGCGCGGGCGCCGTCCAGGGCGGCCGCTGCGTCCGCGACGCCCTTCTCCGCGTCGACGAAGGGGGCCGCTGCCGCCTGAGGTTCGACGGAGGGGTCGGCGAGCAGGCCCTCGGCCAGCGGCTCCAGCCCCGCTTCGCGGGCGATCTGGGCCTTGGTGCGGCGCTTGGGCTTGAACGGCAGGTAGATGTCCTCCAGGCGCGCCTTGGAATCGGCGGCCCGGATCTGCGCTTCCAGCTTCTCGTCGAGCTTGCCCTGCGACCGCACGGATTCGAGGATCGCGTCGCGCCGCTCCTCCAACTCCCGCAGATAGCGCAGCCGCTCCTCCAGGGAACGCAACTGGGCGTCGTCGAGCAACTCGGTCGCTTCCTTGCGGTAGCGCGCGATGAACGGCACGGTCGACCCGCCGTCGAGCAGCTCGACCGCGGCCTTGACCTGCCGCTCCCGTACGCCGAGTTCCTCGGCGATCCTGCCTTCGATGGTCGTCGTCACGATGGTTGGTCCGCCTTCTTGGTGCTGGATGTCCCCGGTGAGCCTGCATTGTGGCAGGTGGCACAGTCAGGCGGACGTGCAGACCGGGCCCGCGTCGGAAAGACCTCCGACGCGGGCCCGGTTGGCACTGCGCTCTTCGACGTTCCTCTTCGGTGTCCTCCGCCGCCGGCAGCGGCCCTCAGGCCCTGCGGCCGGAGCGCGAGAGCCCACCGAAGAGCCGGCCCACCAGCCGGAACGGAAGGGTGATGACAGTTGCGATGGCGCCCCCGACCATGCGGAGGCCGTCTGCGATTGCTCGGAACATGACGTACGGGTGACCCCCGGCGCAGGACGCAAACACGCGGCCGTCTCTCCCGACTCGCCGCTCGGCGTGCTCAGTCGGAGCAGCTCCCGCCGCCCCGGGCCCGCGCTCCCGCCTCTTCCGGATCCCTCCCGTCGGCTGACCTGCCGGGTCGCACCGCCCGTCCTCAGTCCCGCCCGAAGAGATCAGCCGGGAAGGCGCCCGCCGTCGCGGCGGTGGCGGCGAACTCCGAAGCCAGCTCCGTCAGTCGCTCCACCCCGGCTTCCCCGAGATGCTCGTACGGGGCACTGTCCAGGCGGTCCGTGCTGTGCTCCAGTTCCTTGCGCAACGTGGCGCCCTCGTCGGTGAGATCGCCCTCCGCGTCCATCAACCCCCGCTCGCGCAGCCGGTCCTGGGCGGCCGCCCAGTCCCTGTGGTTGTAACCGCGGGTGGCCAGCACCCACTTGGGGGCCATGCCGCGACCGCTGGCCGTGTGGCTGGCGAGGGCCTCCAGCGGATCGAGCCCTGCCTGGAGCAGGACGGCGATGTGCGCGTCCCCGCGGTGTTCACGCAGCAGCGTCGCGGCATGCCAGTACGCGAGATGGGGGGCGTCCGGCACCGGCAGATCGGCGTTGGCCGCATAGAGGGGTCGTCCCGGACGTGTGCAGGCCTCCGTGGCCTTCAGAGCCAGCTGTGCCGCCTCCGCCATCTGCGGGGAGGCCGCCGCCTCCTCGCCCAGCAGTTCACGCAGCATCGAGTCCACGGCGCGAAGCCGGGCGGCGAGAACCGTCGAGGGGGAGGCGGACTCCCACACGTCGGGCAGCACGCGGGCGACGAGGGAGTGGCTGAAGTTGTAGAAGGTGGCCGTGACGGCGCCCGCACCCACAGCGCCGAGCGGGGCGGCCCGCCCGGCGAGGTAGACGGCAGCGGGGTCCTCGATGCCGTACGGGGCCAGCTCCTTGCCCAGCGCGGGGGAGAAGTACACGGCCGAGTGGATCGGGTTGACCATGTGATGGCACCGGCGGGCGGCGCGCTCGGGGAGAGACGTCATGGGCACACGTTACCGGTAAGTAATAGCAAGGACGAGGGGCTCCCGCCGCTGGTTCACGCCCCTCTCACACCGCCGTACGCGACCCACACTCGGCTGTGCGGCTCCGCACTGTCTTCACGGCGCCCAGCTCACCTCTCGCGTCCGGCTGACTTCACGGTGTCCAGGTGAAGCGCGCAGGCCGACGCTCCAGGAAGGCCGTGACGCCTTCGGCGGCCTCGCCGCTCTCCCGTGCCACGCTCAGCCAGTGGTCGGCACGTGCCGGGCCGCCGCGTCCGTCGACGAACTCCTTCGCGGCCGCCTGCGTCAGCTGCGAGCGGGCCGCCAGGGTTCGGGCGAAGTCGCCCACCCGTGCTTCCAGGGCTTCGTCGGGATGGACCTCGTCCACCAGACCGATGCGCAGTGCGCGCTCCGCGTCGATCAACTCGCCCGAGAAGAGCAGGTACTTGGCGGTCGCGGGGCCGACGAGCCGCACGAGCCGCTGCGTGGAGGAGGCCGGGTAGACGATGCCCAGCTTCGCGGGAGTGATGCCGAAAAGCGCGCCCGCGGAGGCGAACCGCAGGTCGCAGGCCGCGGCCAGCTGTGCGCCGCCTCCCACGCAGTGCCCTCGTACGGCGGCCAGCGTCGGCTTGGGGAACGCAGACAGCGCCTCCTCCGCCGCCACCGCCAAGCCCTGCGAGGTCTCGGGCGACTTGCGCAGGGTCGTGATGTCGGCGCCCGCGCAGAAGGTGGCCCCCGCGCCGGTGAGCACGAGCGCCCGCACGGAGGTGTCCGCCGCCAGCTGCGCCAGCAGTTCGGGCATCCGGCGCCACATGTCGGGCGTCATGGCGTTGCGCTTGCCGGGGTTGTGAACGGTGAGACGTGCGACGCCGTCGGCCTGCTCGCTGATCAACTCGGGCTGCGCGGGCGGCCCCGGCTGTGCTGGTGGTGTCGGCTGTTCCGGCTGTGGCTCCATGGCGCGTGATCGTAACCGGACGGACTTCCTCATCTGGTGCACAGGGGATGCAAGGTCAGTCACAGAGCCGACCCGCACGTAAGTCTTCTGTCAATTGCCATCGATAGATGCCGACTTGTTGTCAGTGCACCGGACCAGGCCTCCGGCATATCAACACTCGGTGCACGTACATTTGCAAGAACACTCGGAGCAGAGGACGGTGGGGTATGGAGAGCGGTGGAGGTCATCCACCCGGACCGGGCGGACAGTCCCCGGTCGCGCTGCCGGTCCAGGAGAGAGCCGGGCCCCGTTCCCGAGAGGGGGCCTGGAGGTTCACCGCTCCCGCGCTGGACTCCTCCGTGCCGCAACTGCGGCACACCGTGCGGGATCTCGTCCGGCGCCAGGGGGAGGTGCCCGACGACACCCTGCAGAGCCTGCTGCTGATCCTCTCCGAGTTGGCCACGAACGCCGTACGTCACGCCGCCGTGCTCTCACCGGAGATCGGCGTCGAGGTGGAGCTGCGGGGCGGCTGGCTGCGCGTGGCCGTCGAGGACAGCCACCCCTACAGGCCCAAGGCCCTTGACGCCGTCCCCGATCAGCAGCACATCGGCGGGCGGGGGCTCCTTCTCGTCAAGATGATCACGCAGGAGGCGGGCGGCGTCTGCGACGTGGAACAGACCGGCGCGGGCGGCAAGGTCATCTGGGCCGCGCTGCCCGTTCCCCTCACGCCCCCGCTGGAGTTCACCAGCCCGCTGCCCCGCCCGTGAGTTCGCTGATCGCCGGGCGCGCGGCGTCCAGAACGGTCATGAACCAGGTCGAGAACGCATCGTCGCCGTGCCGCTGCTTGAGCTCACCGGACGTCACGAACGCCACCTCGGAGATCTCCTCCGGATCCGGGTCCAGGGAGTCACGCACGAGCCCGACGAACAGGTGGTTGTACTCCTGCTCCACCAGGCCCGAGTCCGGGTCGGGGTGGTTGTAGCGGACCGTGCCCGCCTCGCACATCAGATGCGGCGCCGTGCCGAGTTCCTCGCTCACGCGCCGAGCGGCGGCCACGAAGGGCTGCTCGCCCGGAAACGGGTGCCCGCAGCAGGTGTTGGACCACACTCCGGGGGAGTGGTACTTCCCGAGCGCGCGGCGCTGAATCAGCAGCCGGCCCGTCTCGTCGAAGAGGAAGACGGAGAACGCGCGATGCAGGCGGCCCGGCGCCACATGAGCGGAGAGCTTCTCGGCGGTGCCGATCGTCTTGCCGTCCTCATCGACCAGTTCGAGCATGATCGGGGCCGCTGCATTGTTCGCCATGTGCATCCTTCGCTAGGGCCGTTCCGGCAACGGGCCCCAGTTTGCCGTACGTCAGTGGCACAACTTCGCTTCGTGAGCCGCATGTCCGCGAGGCTCGAGCTGGAACGTGCAGTGCTCGACGTCGAAGTGGTCACCGAGGCAGCACTGGAGGTCGTGCAGCACCCGTTCCTGCCCCACGGAGTCCAGCATCGGCTGTGAGACGACGACGTGAGCCGAGAGCACCGGCATGCCCGAGGTGATCGTCCACACGTGCAGGTCGTGCAGCCCGATGACGCCGTCCACCGCCATGATGTGCTCGCGTACCTCGTTCAGATCCACGTCCCGCGGTGCCGACTCCAGTAGTACGTCCAGCGCCTCACGCGCCAGCCGGAGGGTCCGGGGGACGATCATCGCGCCGATGACGAGGGAGGCGATCGGGTCCGCGAACAGCCAGCCGGTCGTGGTGACGATCGCCGCCGAGATCAGCACGGCGAGTGAGCCGAGAGCGTCCGCCAGCACCTCGAGGAACGCACCCCGCACGTTGATGCTCTCCTTCTGCCCGCGCAGCAGCAGGGAGAGCGAAATGACGTTCGCCACAAGGCCGATGGCGCCGAAGACGAGGGTGAGGGCGCCGTCGGTGGGGGCCGGGTCGATGAAGCGGTCGACCGACTCGAAGAGGATGTAGCCCCCGACTCCCAGCAGCAGCACGCAGTTCGCGAGCGCCGCCAGGATCTCGGCGCGGGCGAAGCCGAAGGTGCGCCGCTCGGTCGCGGGCTTGTTCGCGAAGTGGATCGCGAGGAGCGCCATGCCCAGCCCGAGGGCGTCCGTGGCCATGTGGCCCGCGTCGGCCATCAGAGCCAGCGAGTCCGCGAGCAGACCACCGACGATCTGGGTGACCAGGACGGTGAGGGTGATGCACAGAGCCACCCGCAGACGGCTGCGGTACGCGGCGGCAGCGGTGCCGCCCGCCTGCGGAGGTGGCCCTCCGTGATCGTGCCCTGCGCCCATCTCTGCAAGCCTCCCGCGTCGGTCGCCGCCCTGTACGGCGTGCCTGACGCTGGCAAGTCAACTACGCCGGGCGGGGAGGTGCAACGCGACGCTGAACACCGTTGTCATGTGCTGTGACCTGGGGTTTCTCTCGCCGCCAGGTCCGCAGGTCAGAACGTGCGCATGCGGTGGCGCGGAGGTCTCAGCGGGCTTCGGGATGCAGCAGGCACCAACCGTCCCAAGCCGAGGTGAGCATGTCCCGCACGCCGAACCGTGCCGTCCAGCCCAGCTCCTTGGCCGCCAGCTCGGACGAGGCCACCACCCTCGCCGGGTCCCCGGCCCTGCGAGGGGCCACGCGGGCAGCCGGCTCCCGCTTCCCGGTGATCTCGGCGACGAGGTCGGCCATCTCCCGTACGGAGACGCCCTTGCCCGTGCCGATGTTCACGGTGAGGTCGCTTCCTTCGGCCGGGTCGGCGTTCGCGCCCCCGGCGGCGACGCCCGGACCGAGACGGCGGGCGGCGGCGAGGTGGGCCTCGGCCAGGTCCTGGACGTGGATGTAGTCACGCACGCAGGTGCCGTCCGGCGTCGGGTAGTCGTCGCCGAAGATCAGCGGGGCCTCGTTCCGGGTGAGGGCGTCGAAGAACATCGGGACGATGTTGAAGACGCCCGTGTCCGCGAGCTCCGGCTCCGCCGTGCCCGCGACGTTGAAGTACCGCAGGCAGGCTGTGTCCATCCGGGCGGCACGCCCCGTGGCACGCACCAGCCACTCACCCGTGAGCTTGGTCTCGCCGTAGGGGTTCATCGGCACGCACGGGGTCTCCTCGGTGACGAGGTCGACGTCCGGGGTGCCGTAGACCGCGGCGGAGGAGGAGAAGACGAAGCGGCGCACGCCGGCCGCGACGACCGCCTCCAGCAGCACCGTCAGCCCGTGCACGTTCTCGCGGTAGTAGTGCAGCGGCTCCTCGACGGACTGGCCGACCTGCTTGCGCGCGGCTAGGTGCACGACCCCGGTGATCTCGTGATCGGCGAGCGTACGGTCCAGCAGTTCGCGGTCCAGCACCGATCCCCGGGCCAGGACGGGTTGCTCCGGAAGCCCCTCAAGACGCGCTGGAATCCCCGCCGTGAGGTCGTCGAGCACGACCACCCGCTCACCGGCCTCCATCATCGTCCGCACGACATGTGCTCCGATGTATCCCGCCCCACCTGTGATCAACCACGTCATGGCGTCACCCTATCCGCCGGGGTGGGGCGCCTGAGTTGTCAGCATCCGCCGGCTCTCGCCCGTCCTGCGGTCGTTCCGAGCCGCTGCCGGCGCGTGCCGGGGGGCTTTGGGGCACGGACCGCGGCGAGGCCGGGACACCCCTCAGGGGCCCCTCGGAGGCCCGCATTTGTGGGTCCGCCCATGATCGACCATGCTGTCCTCCGGCGGAGCAACACTCAGCCGGTGAACGTGCGATGAAAGTCGGCCCGTTCGATCCGATAGCCTCTGCCGACGTGCCGCCCGCCCCTCGAACGGGCGATGGCGCACCTGACCGCCTGCCCGGCCGCACCCAGGCCGGAAGCCGCGCTGTGTCCGCTTCCAAGGAGTGAGTTCGTCTGCCGACCGCCATCCTCACCGGTTCCCCGGTCGCCGGTTCGCCCTTGGAGAGCGACCTGCGGTCACTGGGCTTCGACGTGCGCCTCGCAGCCGACGACGGCGAGGTGTCCGTAGAAGTGGCCGCCGCCCCCGCAGCCGCTCGGGTCGCGCTCGTCGACCCGCGCTTCGTGGGTCACGTGCACAGCCTCCGGCTCGCCCTCACGGACCCGCGATTCCCGGCGGCCGCCGTTCCGGGTGCTCTGACGGTCCAGCCGGAGGCGCGCGGCGCGCTCACCCGCGCCCTTCACGGCGCGGCCCCCGAGGCGACGGCGTCCGGCAGCTTGCCCGGTACGGCGCCCGGCACAGCGCCCGGCCCAGCGCCCGACACGGCGTCTGAAGCGGTGCCCGACGTGATGTCCGCGGAAGCCGCTCCCAACGACGTCGCCGTCACCGCACCACCGCGCACCCTTCCCGACGCGCTCGCCGTCGCTCTCGCCTCCGAGGGCGTCGCCGTGCACCGGCCCGAACTCGGCACGCTCGTCGCGGCCGTCCCGGAGGACGAGCAGGCGCGCACCGAGGCGCGCAGCGCCGTGGACGCCGTGGACGACGAAGCCGTACGGCTCCGCAACGCGGTCAAGGCGCGGGACGGCTTCTTCACCACGTTCTGCGTCAGCCCCTACTCCCGCTACATCGCGCGCTGGTGCGCGCGCCGGGGCCTCACCCCGAACCAGGTCACCACCGCCTCGCTGATCACCGCGCTCATCGCGGCGGCCTGCGCGGCGACCGGCACTCGGGGCGGATTCGTCGCGGCCGGCGTCCTGCTGATCGCGTCCTTCGTGCTGGACGCCACCGACGGGCAGCTCGCTCGCTACGACCTGCAGTACTCCACCCTCGGGGCCTGGCTGGACGCCACCTTCGACCGTGCCAAGGAGTACGCCTACTACGCGGGCCTCGCGCTGGGCGCCTCCCGGTCGGGGGACGACGTATGGGCCCTCGCCCTCGGTGCGATGGTCCTCCAGACGGTGCGGCACGTCGTCGACTTCTCCTTCAACGAGGCCAACCACGACGCGGACGCCAACACCAGTCCCACCGCCGCGCTCTCCAGCCGACTCGACAGCGTCGGCTGGACCGTGTGGCTCCGCCGCATGATCATCCTGCCGATCGGCGAGCGCTGGGCCCTGATCGCCGTCCTCACCGCGTGCACCACGCCCCGCATCACCCTCGTGGTGCTGATCGTCGGCTGCGGGCTCGCCGCCTGCTACACGACCGCCGGCCGCGTGCTGCGCT